>JAWVZU010000042.1:0-18819 GCA_033722075.1 Lysobacterales bacterium | reverse complement strand
CCCGGTTTACGATCCATCCGACCCAGCCGGCATTCGCCGCGCCGGGTCGGCTGCTGATGACCACCCTGCGCACTCACGACCAGTTCAACACCACGGTCTACTCTGAAAACGACCGCTATCGCGGCATCAGCGGGTCCCGGCGGGTGCTGTTCATCAATCCGGATGACCTTCGCGCCGCGCAGCTGACCGCCGGCGAACAGGTCGACATCACCAGCCACTTTCGGGACGAAACCCGAACGGTGCGCGGATTTCGCCTCGTGCCCTACGACATTCCGCGCGGCTGCGTAGCTTCCTACTATCCCGAGACGAATGACCTCGTCCCCATCGAATCCTATGCCCAAGGCAGCATGACGCCGGCCTACAAGTCGGTCGAGGTCAGCCTGACGCCCAGTCGGAAGCCATGAGCCCTCCGGTGCTGCGCGGCGTCGTCCTCGCGGGAGGCCGCAGCCGGCGCATGGGCCGCGACAAGGCCGCCCTGACCTACCGTGGAAGAACGTTGCTCGACCATGCAGTCGATATGCTGAGCCCGTTCTGCAGCGATATCCGGGTCGCGATCGCGCCCGACCAGCGATCCGATACCTTGCGCCACCGCCATCCGGTGGTCGTGGACCCCGTGAGCGACGGTGGACCGATGGCCGGCCTGCTGGCGGCTTTCGCTCTCGACCCGGCAGCGGCCTGGTGGGCCCTGGCCGTCGACCTGCCGTTCCTGAAACCGGAAACGCTGGGCCGCCTGGCCGCGGCGCGCGGCACGAAGCCTGCCTGTGCCGTCACCCATGACGGTCGGCCGGAGCCCCTGTGCGCCATCTACGAGCCCGGCGCGGCGAAGCCCCTGGGCGATTGGTTCGACCAGGGCAATCGCTCCCTGCGCGGGTGGCTGGAGGCGGTCGATGCCCCTTTGGTCCCGGCTGAATCCGGCGAACTGCGCAACCTCAATACGCCTGAATTGGAGAAATTCCTACAGGAATGATCGGCGTTTTCCGCTGGCGGGCAGAGGTGCCGCCCGCCATGCTTTGCGGCAGGTTCGAAAAGGATTTCGACGATGGGTCTGGCAACGGTGGGGTGCCGCGCGCAGCAGGGAATCGCTGCGCCGGAGGTCAGGGTCGAGGTACACGTCCATGGCGGGCTCCCGGCGCTGTCGATCGTCGGGCTGCCGGAAGCCGCGGTCAAGGAGAGCAAGGACCGGGTCCGGGCCGCCCTGCTGAATGACAATTTCAAGTTTCCACAAAGCCGGATCATCATCAGTCTCGCACCGGCCGAGTTGCCGAAGGAAGGCGGTCGCTACGACCTGCCCATTGCGCTCGGCCTCCTGGCCGCCAGTCGTCAGCTTCCAACCGCCCGCATGGACAATCACGTCTTCGTCGGGGAGCTTGGGCTCAATGGAGAACTGCGCCCGATCCGGGGCGTGCTGCCGGTGGCGCTCGCCTGCGCCCGGTCCGGGCAGACGCTGATCTGTCCGGCAGCCAATGGCGCCGAGGCGGCCCTCATCAGCAACGCCCGGGTACGGCTTGCCGAGCGACTTCTGGACGTTTGCGCCTACCTGAAGACCGGGGAGGAATTGCCCCCGGCCGCGGCGAACCAGGCGTCATCCGCGCGGCCGGAGCTGGACATGTCGGACGTACGCGGTCAGCAGCAGGCGCGCCGCGCGCTCGAGATCGCCGCGGCCGGTGAGCACAACCTCCTGCTCTTCGGCCCGCCGGGGACCGGCAAGACCATGCTGGCCAGTCGCCTCCCCGGCATCCTGCCGCCCATGAGCGAAGTCGAGGCCCAGGAGGCTGCCGCGCTGGCGTCCATCAGTGACCTCGGCTTCGACTCCGCGGACTGGCGCTGCCGACCGTTTCGCGCACCACACCATTCGAGTTCCTCGGTCGCGCTGGTCGGCGGCGGGGCCAACCCACGCCCCGGAGAGATCTCGCTGGCGCATCACGGCGTGCTGTTCCTGGACGAGTTGCCGGAGTTCGACCGGCGCGTTCTGGAAGTATTGCGCGAGCCCCTGGAATCCGGTCGGATCGTGATCGCCCGCGCCGCGCGCCGGGCCGTCTACCCGGCGCAGTTCCAGCTCGTCGCCGCCATGAACCCCTGCCCCTGCGGCTACCACGGTGCCGACCCGGAGCGCTGCGGCTGTTCGCCGGAGCAGGTCGGCCGCTACCAGCGGAAGGTGTCGGGTCCACTTGTGGACCGGATCGATCTGCACATCGAAGTGCCCCGGGTGCCCGCGGAAGAACTGGGCCGGATGGCACCCGGAGAACCGAGCAAGTCCATTACGGCCCGCGTGATCACGGCGCGGCAGGTCCAAATCAAGCGCCAGGGGAAGGCCAATGCACGGCTGGGGCCCACCGAGCTGGCGAGGGTTGCTCCGCTGGATCGGCAGCCGGCGGCCGTGCTGGACAAGGCGTCCGAGCGACTCGGTCTCTCGGCTCGGGCCTATCACCGGGTCATCAAGATCGCCCGTACCATCGCGGACCTCGAGGCATCCCCCGTCGTCGGGGTCCGGCACCTTACCGAGGCCATCCAGTACCGGCGCCTCGACCGGCGGATCGGCTAGCCTAATCCACGCCGGTCTCGAGTTGGGCAAGGGCACGGCGATGCCGGACCAGCGGAACCAGGTAGATCGCCACCCCGGCGCTCAGGATCAACAAGGCGCCGCGAATTCCAATCGTCATGGCCAGCGTTCCGGCAAACCACGCCCCAAGCGGCGGGCCGGCAAAGAACAGGACGCCCCAGAGGCTCATGACCCGGCCCCGCTTGGCCCCCGGCACGGCGTTCTGAAGGAGGATCTGGGCGCTCATGCCCAGGGCGGTCACGAGAAATCCGAGTGCGCCGGCCGCAAAGACGGCGAGTTCGAACCGCGGCGCGAGGGCGAAACCGGTCTGGGCAATCGTGTTGGCCGCCATGCAGGTAATGAGGATCCGGCTCAGGCCTCGGGTGCGCGCGTAGGTAGCCATGGTAAGAGCGGCCAGGAGCGCGCCCAGCCCGGAGCCGGAAGCCAGGGCCGCCAGACCGTCCGCACCCTGGGCAAAGAGGTCATCGGCATAACCCGCGAGCAGTTCCCGGTACGAGCGCAGGGCGACGGACATTACCAGCCCAGCGCCCACCAGTGGCCCGATGGCGGGATGCCGTCGTATGTAGCGGACGCCTTCCACCACCCCGGAGAACAGCGATGAGCGGGTTCCGCTCTCGTGTTCGTGGCGCTGCAGCCGGATGACACTCAACACGACCAGGGAAAGGACGAATGTCATCGCGTTGCAGACAAAGGCGTAACCGACGCCGGCGCCGGTGATCAGCCATCCGGCCACCACGGGTCCGACGAAGTGAGACAGGTGGAAAAGCGTCGCTCCCAGGGCCAGCGCCGCCGGGACGTCCGCGACGGGCACCAGGTTGGGAATCATGGCCATCCGAGCCGGCGACCAGAGACCCTGGGCCGCGCCGGCCAATACAACCAGCGGCACCAACCAGTGGATCGTCATGGCCCCGCTGAAGACGGTCAGCGCAAGGCTCAGGGCAACCAGCAACTCGCAGGCTCGCGCGCGGCGCGCCAGCACCAGGCGATCCATGCGATCGGCCAGCGCGCCACCCACCGGCATCACCAGTATCAGTCCGACCGCTTCCGCCAGGGCAACGATGCCCAGCCAGGCAAAGGAATGGGTGAGGTCCCAGGCAACCCACTGAATGGCGATGCGCTGGACCCAGTAGCCGATCGTGGAAACCCAGCCCGAAAGGGCATAGACGGCGAAGGTCGGGTCCCGCAGGACCCGCCATGGACCGAAGCCGCCGCCTGGAGTTCGAGTCAGCCTGGAGCCTTATCCCGGAAGCTAGGGCGCCTGCAGGTGATAACCGACCTTGAAGGCCTGCTTGCTGCGAACGATCAGGCCATAGCTGACATGATCGTAGGCTCTGAAGATCATCACGTGCCCGGCGTATTCCTTGGGAATCTCAACCCTGGCGTCGCGGCGCCGTTCGCGCGAGAAATAGGTCTTGACGTCATCACGCGGATATTTGACCGTGTCGCGAACCTCGCGATTCTCGGTGAAGACCGACATGACGTGTCCATGCTCGACGCCGTCTCGGGTGCCCTTGTTGATCGCGATGACCTGGTTGCGCGCCGCACCGAAGAGCGCATTGCTTAGCGCGATCACCCGAGTGTTCTCGGGGACCTGATCGAAACCGTGCGGAATGTACTCCTGGTCATAGTTGGTGGTGAACAACGGCATGACGATGTCACCGGGCAGCACTTCGATTTCGACGCTGGTCAGCACCATCGTGGTCGGATCGCCCGTGGCCACGACCTCGGCAATCCCGGTCTGGCGAACTTCATAGCCCAGGACCCGGGTCGCGTTGGTCCGGCGTCGCATCGCGTAATGGTCCCAGAAATCATCGACGTGGTCGGAAATCGACTTTCCGCCGGGATAGGACCAGTCCTCGGTGCCGGGTTCGAACTCCTCGGCTTCATCGTAGGGCCAGGTGGCCGGCACTTCGACGAACTTCACGGTCGGTCGTACGATGGCAAAGCTCTGACCGACCTCGGCGTCGAGATCCCGAACATAGATGTTCTGCCCCTGCCCGCCTGCGATATGGCCTTCCTCGATATGGAAAACGTAGGCCATGTCGTCCATGGTCGCCTCATCGATGATCGTGCGCTTGACCAGGAACGGGCGGATCTGCTCGAGATCGATCGGATCGATCGCATCCGAAAGCGGTGTGCGTCGCGCATGCGGGGAGAGCTTGACGGTCGGCCGCTCGCCACGGCGCAGCCCGAGCCGCGGGCGTCCATCGACATAAGTCAGATCGATGATGTCCCCGGGATAGATCAGGTGCGGGTTCTCGATCTGCGGGTTGACGTGCCAGATCTCCGGCCAAAGCCACGGATCCTGGAGAAAGCGCTCGGCAATGCCCCAGAGCGTGTCTCCGCGCTGCACCTCATAGCTCTCCGGATGGTCGGGATTCAGGTCGACCTGCGCCAAAGCCGACAGGCTCACGACAACGCCGGCCAGCAGTGTAAGTAATGGTTTAAACATAGCGGCCAATTGGTTGATTCCCCGGGGATCTTTAGTCTAGCCCAAAAACTGGGCCGTTTCGAGCACTTCTTGAACCGTGTCGATCGATCCGCAATCACCGATCCCCCTGGATGGTTGCATTCCCCTGCGTCCGACACCACGTTCACCGGCTAGGATAGCCCATTCGACCGGCGCTCACGAAATCTCGTCGATCGTTTTGGGTATTATGATGGACTTGCAGCGCTTAACTTTGAACTGAATCACATGGCAACCCTCGAAATTCTGGAATATCCCGACCCGAGATTGCGCACCGAGGCTCGCCCGGTGGAAGAGGTCACTGACGAGACCCGTACGCTCGTAGCCAACATGTTCGAAACCATGTATGCGGCACCGGGCATCGGGCTGGCCGCCACCCAGGTCGACGTGCACCAGCAGATCATCGTGGTCGACGTATCGGAAGACCAGAGCGAGTCGCTATGCCTGATCAACCCCGAGATCGTCGCGGCCGACGGGCACCAGATCTATGAGGAAGGCTGTCTGTCCGTACCGAACATCTACGCCAAGGTTGAACGCGCCAACGAAATTACCGTTCGTGCGCTCGATCGCGACGGACAGCCTCTTGAACTCCAGGCAAGCGGGCTCCTGGCGGTGTGCATCCAGCACGAGATGGACCACCTCATCGGCAAACTGTTCGTGGACTATCTGTCGCCCCTGAAGCGCCAGCGCGTGATCAAGAAGCTGGAGAAGCAGCGCAAGGTTGCCTAGCCCGAATATTGCACGAGTCACGCGCGCTTTATGGAATTCAGGCAAATAGAATCAATCGGTTGGTTTCACGGTTGCCGCAACGCTCATCGATGCGGTTCGCGCGCTGTCGGTTTTCCGCCCCATCTCGCGTGCCATCTCGCCCGATCACCCTCCAGCCATAGCGACAGCTATGCCTGTTCGGCCGATCGAACAACCTGGCGTCGCGAGATCGACCGGAAACTCCAACAACTCATGCAACATCCGGGCTAGCCCACCGTGGCGAAGCTACGCGTGGTCTTTGCCGGCACCCCGGAATTCTCCGTCCCGGCGCTCGATACCCTGATCGACCATCCGGCGACCGACGTCGTTGCCGTCTATACGCAACCGGATCGGCCGGCGGGTCGAGGGCGCAAGCTCCAGGCCAGCCCGGTCAAGCGACGCGCACTGGAAGCCGACATTCCGGTGCGACAACCGATCAGCCTCAGGCCCCCAGAGGTACGCGCCCAACTGGAGCAGGACCAGGCTGACCTCATGGTGGTCGTCGCCTATGGGCTGATCCTGCCCGCGCCCATCCTGGCCCTGCCTCGCCTGGGCTGCTGGAACCTGCATGCTTCCCTGCTGCCGCGCTGGCGTGGCGCCGCACCGATCCAGCGGGCAATCCTCGCCGGCGACCCGGAAACCGGCGTCTGCCTGATGCAGATGGATGCCGGATTGGACACGGGACCGGTGCTGAGCACCCGGCGAGTGCCGATCGAGCCCGACGACACCGCCGGCAGCCTGCACGACAAGCTGGCAGAGGTGGGTGCCGACCTCCTTGGCGAGGCCATGGCTGACCCGGGTGGTATGCAGCCCGTCCCCCAGGTCGGCGAGCCTACTTATGCGCGGAAGATCGACAAGAACGAAGCCGAGCTCGACTGGAATCAGCCTGCGACCAGTCTCTGGCGCCAGGTCCGTGCCTTCAGTCCCTGGCCGGGCGCCCGGGCCCGGCTGGCTGGCCAGGAGATCAAGATCTGGTCCGCCGTTCCGCTCGAAGGTCCGTCATCGGATGCGGTGCCGGGCCAGATCGTTGCGGCGGATCGAAACGGCATCGTGGTCGCGACCGGCGACGGGGCATTGCGGCTTCTGGAGCTGCAGAAGCCCGGTGCCCGGCGCGTGTCCGCGGCCGACTACGTCAATGCCCACCCGCAGCTGAGCGAATGACGAGCCGCGCGCTGGCAGTCGATGGTCTGCTTGCGGTCCTCGCACGCGGCCTCTCCCTGGACGCGGTGCTCGCTGACCGGCGCCTGGCCGAACTCAGCCCGGAAGACCGTGCCCTGACCAGCGCAATGCTCTACGGCGCACTGCGACACAGGCTGCAGCTGGAAGCCCTGATGGATCGTTACCTGGAAAGGCCGCTGAAGAAGCGCGACCTGGCGATCAAGATGGCCCTTGCGCTCGGCTTTTTCCAGTTGGGCTGGATGCGCATTCCGGCCCACGCGGCGGTCAACGAAACGGTCGCGACGGTGCGCCCCCGCTGGGGCCGGGGTCTGGTCAATGCGCTGCTTCGACGCTACGAGCGTGAGGGTAGACCGACCGATTTCTCCGATGCTCCAGACGACGTCCGCTATTCCCATCCCGAGTGGCTTGTTCAGCGCGTTCGCGACACCTGGCCGGACGATTACGGCGCGATTCTGACCGCCAACAATCAGCAAGCGCCGATGTGGATCCGCACGGACCGTCGGCGGGTGACACGTGATGCGTATGCCCGGCACGTCGCTTCGGCGGAGTGTCCCGATGATGCGCCCGATGCGATCCGGCTGGAGAAACCCGTGGACATATCCGAGCTCCCAGGCTTCGCCGAAGGCGAGGTTTTCGTCCAGGACATTTCGGCGCAGCGTGCCGCGCCGCTGCTGCTGGGCGATCCGGCCGAGAGGATACTGGATGCGTGCGCCGCTCCCGGGGGAAAGTCCGTGCACCTGCAAGCACTTGCGCCGGACGCCCGGCTGGTTGTGGTTGAGAGCGAAGAGGATCGCCTCGAACGCCTGCGCGACAACCTGGCTCGCGCGGGCGGACAGGCCGAGCTGGTGCATGGCGACGCAACCCGGCCGGAAGCGTGGTGGGATGAAAATCCCTTCGATGCGATTCTCGTCGATGCGCCGTGCTCGGGCAGCGGCGTGATCCGGCGCCATCCCGACATCAAGTGGCTGCGCCGCGAGTCGGACCTGGATGTGCTGGCCCGGACCCAGGCCAGGTTGCTGCGCTCGCTGTGGCCGCTGCTTGCGCGCGGTGGAAGACTGCTTTACTGCACCTGCTCGATCCTGGCCGAGGAAAACCACGTGGTCGTTGCCCGCTTCCTCGACGATCAGGATGATGCCTGCCCGATGCCGCTCAGCCTCTCCGTTGGCCGGCGCGCGGGCCCCGGGTGGCAGGTCCTGCCCGGCGACGGGGGTGGCGACGGCTTTTTCTACGCGTTGCTGGGCAAGCGATGAAGCATCTCTGGCCAATAGTGCTGCTGCTGTTTTCCGGCGTCCAGGCGGGCGAGCTGGCAATCCAGGACACCGAGCTCGAGTCCAGCGCCGAAGGCAGCGTCTTTCGCGTCTCCAGCCGCTTCGAGCTGACCGAACCGGTTCAGTCCGCCCTGGAAAATGCGATCCCGGTGACCTTTCTCTGGCAGCTGCGGATCGAGGACAAGCGTGAATTCCTGCCGGATGAAGCATTGTGGTCCGCCGACGGTCGCCTTCAGCTCAGTTATCGTTCCCTCAGCCGTCGCTACACGGTGGTCGATCCCGATTCGGGTGAAGAACGAACGTTTTCCTCGTTGATGCGCGCGCTCGCCTACCTGCAGGACCTGGACCTGCCCCTGCCGCCCCTGACGACGGTAATCGACTCCGGTCAGGATGTCCGGCTGCGCTATCGTTTTCGTCTGGATATCGGCGCTCTGCCACCGCCTCTGCGACTCCCGGCGTACCTCAGCGACGACTGGAGACTGGATTCGGGCTGGGTTGAGGCGCGGCTTGAAACCGAGTGACCGCGCTTTCGCCCGATTCGGGGCGGCGCGGTATGATGCGATCTGTTGAATCTGACGTACTCGCCCCATGCGCGGACTGGGCCGGCATCTCAAACGCTTCCTGCAGAAGATCCTGCCGATCGTCTCGGTGCTGGTCCTGCTGTTCGCGGCGCTCTACCTGGCCGGGAGCACCACCACCAGCATCGGTGAGCTGGGGGACATCTATCTTCTGATCTTCGTCGCCACCGGCCTGGCCTTGCTGGTCCTGGCGATGGCGATCATCAACCGGATCTTCAAGCTGGTGCGCCAGCTGCGCACCGGAGCGGCGGGATCGAAGTTGACGATGCGCCTGGTCCTGGTGTTCGTCGCGCTGGCCGTACCGCCGGCCATCATCGTCTACTGGTTCTCGGTCGATTTCCTGAGCCGCAGCGTGGACAGCTGGTTTGACGTGGACGTCGAAACAGCGCTCGAGGATGCCGAGATCATCAGTCAGTCCTTCCTCGAGGTCCAGGAGCAGACGCGGCGCAACCAGATCGAGCGGCAGGCCCGGCGTCTGATGAACAGCGACGGGCGCAACCTGATCTCCGAGCTGACCGACCTGGTACAGGAGTCCGGCGCCCTGGAGATGGCGGTATTCCAGCGCGGGCGCATCCTCGCAACCAGCAGCACCGAACTGGGCCGCATGCGTCCCGACCTGCCGGACGAGCTGGATCTGCGCCAGGCGCGGAATTTCGGCGTCCACGTGCACGCCGAACCGGTCGGTGACGGCGGATTGCAGATCCGTGCCCTAGCCGAGATTCCGCAGCAGAGCCTGGGTGCCGAACCACGGATCCTCCAGGCGATCTTCCCGGTGACGCCCGGCTTCGACGAACGTGCCGCCAACGTCCAGCGCCAGTTGGCACGCTATACCCAGCTTGCGTACCTGCGCGATCAGCTCAAGCGCAGCTTCGTCCTGATCCTGTCCCTGGTCCTGCTGCTCTCGGTGTTGTTGGCGGTGCTGCTTGCGTTCGATACGGCACGCCGCCTGGTGATGCCGATCGGGCGGCTGTCCGCAGCAACCCGGGCCGTCGCCGCGGGGGATTATCGCAGCCACATCGACGATGCGGGCGATGACGAACTGGGCTTCCTCGTCCGGTCGTTCAATGCCATGACCGACGAGATCGCCAGCGCAAGCCATGCGGCCGAACAAAGCCGCCAGGAAGCGGAACAGCGACGGGATTATCTCGAGGCGGTGCTGGGGCGCCTGTCCTCGGCGGTCCTGAGCCTGGATGCGGAGGGCCGGCTGTTGACGGCCAACGCGGCGACCGACCGGATCCTGGGCCTGCGCACGGCCGAGTTGATCGGGGCGCGGCTGGCCAAGGCCGTCGGCAACCGGGAGGACCTCACTGTGCTGGTGAACCTGATCGAGGCCAAGGGCCAGGCGGGTGAACGGGAATGGCGCGATGAACTGACCCTGGAAACGGGCGATCGGCAGCAGGTCCTGGTCTGCCGGGGGGCCCAGCTGACGACCGCCAGCAACGTGGGCCAGGTCGTGGTCATCGATGATGTAACCGACCTGGTCCAGGCCCAGCGAGCCGCCGCCTGGGGCGAGGTCGCGAGGCGTCTTGCCCATGAGGTTCGCAACCCGCTGACCCCGATTCAGCTCGCCGCAGAACGGATCCGGCACAAGTACCTGGGGCGACTGGAGGCGGAAGACGACCGCGTACTGGACAAGACGACGCGCACGATCGTCGCCCAGGTCGAGGCCCTGAAGACCATGGTCAACGCCTTCAGCGAGTATGCACGGGCACCGACGCTGCAGCTGGAGAAGGTGAAGCTCAGCGACCTGGTCGAGGACGTACTGGAACTCTACCGCCATGGCGCCGGCGCACTCAGCTACCAGGCCGACTGGATGGATCCGGAACCGCGGGTCCTGGTGGACTGCGGAAGAATCCGCCAGCTGCTGCACAACCTCATCAAGAATGCCCAGGAGGCGCTGGAAGACAAGGACCTGTCTCTGAACCTGGACACCCACCTCTACTGGCGCGACGAGCGGCCCTGGCTGGTCTTCAGCCTGCGCGACAACGGCCCCGGCGTTCCGCGGCAGATCATCGACAAGCTGTTCGAACCGTACGCGACCACCAAGACCCGCGGCACCGGCATCGGGCTGGCCATCGTCAAGAAGATCGCCGAGGAGCACGGCGGCGCGGTTCGGGCCCGCAATGCCGAATCAGGGGGCGCGGTCATCGAGGTGGAACTGCCGGTCGAGCCCCGCGAGATCGCCGCGCTGGAAGCCCCACCAACCGTCGGCGCGGACGAGAAAAGCGCCTGACTATTCACCGCTTCAAAGCCGGAACCATGAAAGCCATGAAAATGCATGAAAGGGGACCAAGGTGCGGTGTCCGACGGCATCGTTTGGTTCGGGCTGCACCCTTCGCGCCATGCGCCCTTTTTCATGTCATTTCATGGTTTTCATGGTGATCGTTCTTTTGTCTGCGCCAGCTCCTTCCGGTGCAACAGAATCATTCGGCTACGTGTTTGCCGCCGGTCCAGCCACCGGACTTCAACACCCGATCACCCATTTCCCGGGGCGATGATTCGAGATCCGTCGCCATGGAGTCGTTCCAGCGATTCAGGTAGCCGTAGAGGCAAACGGCGGCCAGGATCTCCACGATCTGGTTTTCGGTCCAGTGCGCCCGCATGCGGGCCATGATGTCGTCGTCCACCGCATTGGGCACCGATCCTGCTGCAAGTGCGTAATCCAGAGCGGCCCGCTCCGCGTCGCTGTAGAGCGGGCTGGTCTGGTAATCCCAGATCGCATCGAGTTTCGCCTGGTCGATCCCGTGAATCCGGGCGGCGACCAGCGAATGAGCCTCGCAGTACTGGCAGCCGGCGGCCCGTGAGGCGAAGTGAGCAATCAACCGTTTGAAGCCGAGATCGACCTCTCCTTCCGGATCCATCACGGCCTTGGTGAGTTCGCCGAAGCCCTTCACCAGCTTCGGTCGACGCTGCATGGTGAGCAAGCTGTTGGGCACGAAGCCCAGTATCCGTTCGAAGATGGCGAAGTCCTCGGCCAACTCCGGGTGAGTCTCTGCGGGTAGCGGCTCCATGTGCGCCATCGGGGATCCTCGAAAGATTGGATGGCCGGGGACTGTAACTTCGCGCCGGGCCCGTCGTAAAGAGGTCAGACAACCCGCACGCGGGCCCTGACCACCCAGATGGGAGCTCATCACATGCTATACCGATTCATCAAACCATTGGCCATCGCCTCGATCCTGCTGCCGCTGACCGCCGGAGCGGCGGATCGCAACCACCCCGGACGGATCGACCTTTCGCGACTGGGGGCAATCGATGCGGCGCAGGAACTGGTCAATATCCGGCTGGACGGCTGGCTGCTCGGATTCGCGAGGAAGGCTGCGGAAGAAAGCCGCGATCCGGACGCGCAGGTCCTGAGCGACATCGATTCCGTACAGATCCGGGTATTCGAAATCGATGACCGAACCCCGGACCTGGCCGGGACCGCCGCCGACCTGGTCGATCAACTGCGGCGTGATGCCTGGGAAACCTTTGCGACCGTGCGAAGTCGGGACGGCTTCGTCTATGTCCTGGTCAAGGGCAGCGACCAGATGATCGACGGGATTACGCTGGTGGCGCTGGATGAGGGGCACGAAGCCGTCTTCGTAAACGTCGCCGGCCGCCTGCACCCGGACGACATCGCGCGCATCATCGAAGACAAGGATCTGGTCCACGCCGACATCGATCTGTCGTTTTCCGACCAGGAATAGCGGCTTCCGGATGACTTGACGGAAAAAAAACCCCGGACCGCTCCGGGGTTTGTTCAAGGAGCCAAAGCAGGGCTTGGACTCCGATTCTGTTGTTCTTCGATTCGTTTTTCTTCTTATTATTAGTAATTAGAGTAACTTATAACATATACATTAGGCAAGACTTTAAACAAATAATTTTCAGAAGGCCGCCTAAGTTTTTGAAATAAAACAAAAAGGCCCCGGAATTGCGTTCCGGGGCCTTCGTTGCCTTGGCGACCCTGACGAACACGGGTCACGACCAAAACCTGCAGCCTAGTTCAACTCTTCTCCGAGCTTCCCCGGCTCGACCAGGGCCGTTCTCGGACCCTCGGTCAACCACACCAGATCGCCGACGATACGGGCCGCTTCGTTCATTACCACGTCGCGGACGTCCTCGGCCTCGGTCTCCGCCTCTTCATCCTCATCGGCTTCGGCCGAATCGGCGGCTGCCTCTTCGGCCTCCGCTTCGTCGTCCACGCCCGGAAGCGGTTCGACCACGCGTACCAGGGCTCCGGCGTTCTTCTCGTTCCAATGTTCGCGAGCGGCCTTGCGCGTATCCTCTGCCATCTTGCGCTCGTCTAGCTTTGCCCGCCGAGTACTCTCCAGCAGCGAAATTTCGCTCTGGTCCCGTGCTTCGCGCAGCGCGTTGAGGTCTTCGATCAGGTACTTGAACTCGGAATTGCGCGAAACCCGCATTTCGGATCGTTCAATCAGCGCCGGCAGCACCGCCGACAAGTCGCCGGCAATCTTGTAGCGCGCCGGACGGATCGAGGTCCACGGCAGGGCGTTGTCGAAGGAGCTTTCCCCATACTCTTCATCCGTGCCCATGGTCGGGAAGACCACGTCCGGGATCACGCCACGGTGCTGGGTGGATCCGCCGTTCACGCGGAAGAACTGGGCGACGGTCAGGCGCAGTTGCCCAAACCGGGGATCATCGCCCTGGCCGTACCGATCCAGGTTGATGAGATTTTGAACGGTGCCCTTGCCAAAGGTCGGCTCGCCGATCACCACGCCCCGACCGTAGTCCTGGATGGCGGCGGCGAAGATCTCGGAGGCCGAGGCACTCTGGCGATTGACCACGACGGCCAGGGGACCTTCCCATTCGACGCCGTCTTCCGGGTCGGTTTCCACGTCGATGCGACCACTGGAATCCCGAACCTGCACCACCGGTCCCTGGTCGATGAACAGGCCGGTCAGCGAAGTGGCTTCGGCCAGCGAACCGCCGCCGTTGTTTCTCAGATCGACGACGACCGCGTCCACTTCGGCTTCCTTGAGCTCCTGCAGCAGTCGCCGCACGTCCCGAGTCGAGCTGCGATAATCCGGCTCACGACGGGCACGGGCCGCAAAATCAAGGTAGAAGGCGGGCAGATCGATCACGCCGATGCGGACAATCTCATCGTCCTGGCCGACGACTTCCAGGATGGCCTTCTGCGCAGCCTGCTCCTCCAGCTTCACCTGGTCGCGGATGATCTCGATGGTCTCCGCCTCTCCGGTCAGCCCGGACTCGGCCGGGATAACGCCCAACCGCACCTCGGTTCCGGCCGGCCCGCGAATCAGATCCACGACATCGTCCAGCCGCCAACCGATGACGTCGACCGGCTGCTCGGGCCCCTGGGCCACGTTGATGATCCGGTCACCCACGTGCAGGCGCCCATCCTGGTCTGCCGGACCACCGGGAACGACATGCCGGATGACCGTGTATTCGTTCTCCCGCTGCAGTACCGCGCCGATGCCCTCCAGCGAGAGTCGCATGGAAATGTTGAAATTCTCGGAGGTGCGTGGCGCAAGGTAGCCCGTATGAGGCTCGATCGCCGCGGCGAAGGCGTTCATGAAGTACTGGAACACGTCTTCCGAGTCGAGCTCGGCCACGCGGCTGGCGAGGTTGTCATAGCGACGCTCGAGCGTTTCCTCGATGCCTTCTTCCTTCTCGGCGAGACGCAGGCGCAGCACATCGTTCTTGACCCGCTTGCGCCAGATTTCGTTGAGCTCTTTCTCGTTCTCGGCCCAGGCAGCCTCGGAACGGTCCAGCTGCAGGGATTCGTCGATCCCGAAGTTGAACTCGCGCTCTAGCAGCCCCTTGGCATAATCGATGCGCTGGAAAACCCGGTGCGCATACACGTTGAAGATCGCGAAGGCGGGTTTCAGGTCCTGCTTGATCAGCGAGTCGTCCAGTGCGCTGCGGTAGACCTCGAAGCCCCGGATGTCGCTGGCCAGAAAGAACACCCGGTTCGGGTCCAGGCTCTCGATGTAGCGATCGAGGATCTCCGACGACATGTCGTCGTTCAGCCGCGTCTTCTTGTAGTGCGCTCGGGTCAGAAACGTCGTCGCCCACTTGCTGGCTTCGGCCATGTGCGGCTCAGGCTGCAGCACCACCGTCTGATCCTGGGTGATGGGCTTTGCTGCGGCCGTGCCGACGATCACCATCAGCAGTGCCGCAAGAACAGAAATCGGTTTTGTCATACCTCCTCCTTGGCGGTTCTGGCCCTTTGACCGCCGGATGGGGCCTTGGTTTCGCCAGCGTAGAAAAATCATGCTACGGCTGCCTTCCGCGCCACGCAATAGCCGAAAGTTTGCAGAAGCACTGTGCCACCGGCCCGATCAATCCCCGGTGACGAGACCCGATTCGTCCGCCATCTGGTCGGCATGGTACGACGAACGGACAAGCGGACCGCTTGCTACATGGCTGAATCCCAGCCTCATCCCCAGGTCGTGCAGCGCCTCGAATTCCTCCGGTGTCCAATAGCGAACGACCGGATGGTGATGGCGGGAAGGTTGCAGATACTGCCCGATTGTCACCAGGTCGACATCGTGCGCACGCAGGTCCCGCAAGGTGCCCTCGACCTGCTCGAGGTTTTCACCCAGGCCGAGCATGATGCCCGACTTGGTCGGCACCTCCGGATGCTGGGCCTTGAAGCGCTTGAGCAAGGTCAACGACCACTGGTAATCAGCGCCGGGCCGAACCTGCCGGTACAGCTCGGGCACCGTCTCCACATTGTGATTGAACACGTCGGGCGGCGCCGTCGCCAGTGTTGCCAGCGCCCGGTCCATCCGGCCCTTGCCGCGAAAATCCGGGGTGAGGATCTCGATCTTCGTACGCGGATTGGCCGCCCGCACGGCATTGATGCAGTCGACGAAATGCCCCGCACCCCCGTCGCGCAGATCATCCCGGTCCACCGAAGTGATCACCACATATTTCAGGCCCATGCGCTGCACCGTCTCCGCCAGGCTGGCGGGCTCGGCCGGGTCCGGCGGCTGCGGGCGACCATGCGCCACGTCGCAGAAGGCGCAGCGGCGGGTGCAGATCTCGCCGAGGATCATGAAAGTGGCCGTACCCTTGTTGAAACACTCGTGGATATTCGGGCACGACGCTTCCTCGCAGACCGTGACCAGCGAATTCGCCCTGAGCTGGGACTTGAGCTGCCCCACGGCGTTGCCGGCCGGCAGCCGGACGCGAATCCAGTCCGGCTTGCGCAGCGGCCGGGCGGACGGATCGAACGTTACTGGATTTCGGGCGATCTTCGACGCACCGGTCTGCTTGTCGACCAGCTTGACTGCAATCTGATTGTCGGTCGGTTCGCTCATTGTTGCTCCATGATTGATCGGACGCCGGCCCGGGGCAAGTCCGCGGCACCGTCGCGCAGCGGCCGTTCCAGCAGCCATGCCACCTGCTCCAGCAGGTCGTCGCCGACCCGGCCCATGTCGTCAATGCCACACAAGTCGCTGACCTGGGTGACGGCCAGGTCGCGAAAGCCACAGGGATTGATGCGGCTGAACGGCTCCAGGTCCATGGCCACATTGAAGGCCAGCCCATGAAAGGTGCATCCACGGCGCACCCGCAGGCCGAGCGCAGCCACCTTCGCATCTCCGGCATAGACGCCGGGGGCGCCATCCCGCCTTTGCGACGATACGCCATAGCCTTCGAGCACTTCGATCACGGCCTGCTCCAGCAGTTCCACCAGCCCGCGAATCCCCAGCCCGCTGCGGCGCAGGTCCAGCAGCGGATAGAGCACGACCTGGCCGGGCCCGTGATAGGTGACCTGTCCGCCGCGGTCCACCTGCACCACCGGGATATCGCCCGGCGCAAGAACATGCTCCATGCGGGCCGCCTGACCAAGGGTGAATACCGGGGGATGCTCCAGCAGCCACAGTTCGTCTGCCGACGTCGCGTCCCGTGCATCGGTATAGTGCTGCATCGCACGCCAGACCGGCTCGTAGTCGCGCCTGCCTAGCTTACGGACGATCAGGGGGTTGCCCGGGGCTAGAGCGTCCACAGCACTTCCTCACACTCGGCGAGGTCGGCGTAGATTGCTTCCATCTGCTCCCGGGAGGCCATTTCGACGGTGACCGTGACCGACTGGAAGTTGCCGGATCCCGACGTACGGCTGCGAACCTGCTCGGGCACGACCGAGACGTGCTGCTCGATGACCTCCACCACCATGCTGCGGAAAGTCTCGCCGGATCGGCCCATCGCCTTGACCGGAATGGTGCAGGGAAACTGGAAGCCGGATGGCTGCTCTGCGCTGCTCATGGGGTGACGTTCGCTAGAAATCCTCGAACCAGAGGGCGACGCTGTCGCTGAGCCGGCGCCAGAACCCTCCCGCTTCCACGCCGTCCAGCGCCAGCAGCGGCTGCTGGTGGATGGTTTCGTCGCCCAGGCGGACTTGCAGGACGCCCAGCTGTTCGCCGGCGGAAATCGGAGCGACGAGGACCGCCGGGAGATCCATGCTGGCATCCAGCATCTCGTACTGCCCGCGGGGAATGGTGACCCACAGATCCTCGCCGATTGCCAGGGACACGGACCGGCTTTCGCCTTTCCATACCTCGGCCTGATCGAGCGCCGTGTTGGCCTCGTAGAGCCTGTGGGTCTCGAAGAACCGGAATCCGTAATTGAGGAGCTTCTGGGAGTCATCCGCCCGCAGTTTCTCGCTGTCGGCACCCATGACCACGCTGATCAGGCGCATCTGATCGCGCTTGGCCGAGGTGACCAGGCAATAGCCGGCCGATTCCGTGTGCCCTGTCTTCAGACCGTCGACGGCCGGGTCCCGCCACAGCAGGTTGTTGCGGTTGTGCTGGGTGATGTCGTTGTAGGTGTATTCCTTTTCCGAGTACCAGGAATAGAGTTCCGGGAACTCGCGGATCAGTGCTGCCGACAGACGGGCCACGTCCCGAGCCGTCGTATAGTGCTCCGGGTCCGGCAGGCCGGTTGCGTTCATGTAGTGGGTGTTGCTCATGCCCAGCTGCTCGGCGTACTGGTTCATGAGGCTGGCGAAGGTCTCCTCGCTGCCGGCGACATGCTCGGCCAGTGCCACGCTGGCGTCGTTCCCCGACTGGATGATCATGCCTTTCAGCAGCGCCTCGATGCTGACCTGCGTATCCACTTCGATGAACATCCGCGAGCCCGGCGTCTTCCAGGCCTTCTCACTGACGTAGACCTCGTCTTCCAGCGTCAGGTTGCCCTTGCGCAGTTCGTGGAAGACCACGTAGCTGGTCATGAGCTTCGTGATACTGGCCGGTTCGACCCGGTCGTCGGCATTGGCGGCGGCGAACTCATGGCCGCTGTGGAAATCGACCAGCAGATAACTTTCGGCATTGAGCGCCGGCGCAGACGGAACCGGCGTCTGAGCGGCGGCCGACGCGGCCGCGCAGAGGAAGGCAAGCGCTGCCAGCCAGCAACAACGGCAACGGCGATTCGACGCAATGGATCCGATGAGTCTCAAGACACCTTCCAATTTACGGACTTGGGGGGCGCGCATTATACAGAAACCGGCACTGCGACGACGCTACTCGAAGATCACGACCGGGCGCTCGAGGCCCATCAGCAGCAGCTCGGCAATGAGCATGTCGGCTTCCAAACTGTCCTCCAGCGGCCCGATGCGGACCCGGTGTACCCGCCCGGAAGGTGCAGCGGTGGTCACGATCTGGGCCGGGGGCAGGCGACCGTCCCGGAGACGTCCGACCAGGGCCAGCGCGTTGTCGCGTTCTGAAAACGCGCCCAGCTGCAGATAGAGGTTCTCCGCGGTAATCACAAGCTCTTCTTCCATCGCCGTGTCCTCGGGTACGAGCGCCTTCACGCGAACCAGGGCCGTCCCGGCTTCGACCATGCCGAGTTCCCGCGCCGCCGCATAGGAAAGATCGATGATTCGATCGTCCTTGAACGGCCCCCGGTCATTGATCCGGACCACGATGGTCCGGTTGTTCTCCAGGTTGGTGACCTCGGCATAGGTCGGCAACGGCAGCGACTTGTGTGCTGCCGTTAGCTTGTACATGTCGTAGATCTCCTGGTTGGAGGTCAGGCGCCCATGAAACGGCTCGCCGT
>JAWVZU010000041.1:0-18820 GCA_033722075.1 Lysobacterales bacterium | reverse complement strand
TCGGCCATGCCCTCACAACCGCTGGCGAGGGACTCTTCGGTACGGAACACCGCGGCGTCCTTCTGCATGGTCTGCTGCATGTTTTCCCGGATGACCGCCGTCGGCGTGTCGCCGTCGGCATAGCGGATCTGGTCGAACTCGATGAGGATCCGTTCGATCTCCGCCTCCGGTGGACGCGGGTGCGACTGCTCCGGACTGATGATCTCCTTGCAACGCTTGGCGACCGCCCGGCCGAACACGATCAGGTCCAGAAGCGAATTCGACCCCAGTCGATTGGCCCCATGCACCGAGACGCAGCCGGCCTCGCCGATGGCAAACAATCCGGGGACCACCGTTTCCGGATCACCGTCGTGCAACTTCACCACCTCGCCGTGATAGTTGGTCGGTATGCCGCCCATGTTGTAATGCACCGTCGGCAGCACCGGAATCGGGTCCTTGGTGACATCCACACCACCGAAGACCTTGGCGGTCTCGGCAATGCCGGGGAGCCGTTCATTGATCACATCGGAGCCGAGGTGGCTGAGCTTGAGATGGATGTGGTCGGCCTTGTCGCCGACCCCCCGGCCTTCCCGGATCTCCATGGTCATGGCCCGACTGACCACGTCGCGCGAGGCCAGGTCCTTGGCGTTCGGGGCATAGCGCTCCATGAAGCGCTCCCCTTCCGAATTCAGGAGATAGCCGCCCTCGCCTCGCACGCCTTCGGTAATCAGCACCCCGGCGCGGTACACGCCGGTCGGGTGGAACTGGACGAACTCCATGTCCTGCAGCGGGAGACCCGCGCGAACCACCATGCCATTGCCGTCGCCGGTACAGGTGTGGGCCGAAGTACAGGAGAAATAGCAGCGTCCGTAGCCACCGGTAGCGAGTATCACCGCATGGGACTGGAACAGGTGCATGGTTCCCGTCTCCATGTCCAGGGCGAGTACCCCCCGACAGGCACCGTCCTCGTCCATGACCAGGTCGATCGCGAAGTATTCGATGAAGAAAGTCGCGTCGTGCTTGATCGATTGCTGATACAGGGTGTGGAGAATGGCGTGACCGGTCCGGTCCGCGGCGGCACAGGTTCGCTGCGCAGTTCCCTTGCCGAAGTGGGTGGTCATGCCGCCGAAGGGGCGCTGGTAGATCTTGCCCTCTTCGGTACGCGAGAACGGAACCCCGTAATGCTCCAGCTCGATGACCGAGGGAATGGCCTCGCGGCACATGTACTCGATGGCGTCCTGGTCCCCAAGCCAGTCCGAACCCTTGATCGTGTCGTACATGTGCCAGCGCCAGTCGTCTTCACCCATGTTGCCAAGCGCCGCACTCATGCCCCCTTGAGCCGCCACGGTATGGCTGCGGGTGGGAAACACCTTGGTGATGCAGCCGGTCTTGAGACCGGTGGCGGCCAGGCCGAACGTGGCCCGCAGTCCGGCGCCGCCGGCGCCGATGACGATGACGTCGTACTGGTGTTTCGTCAGTGGATAGGCTTCCATGCTTTCAACCTCCGAACATGACTCTCAGGATCGAGAGTACGGCGACGATGGTCGCCAGAATGGCCAGCAGCTTCACGCTGATGAGCAGCCCGTATTCCCATAGCGGGCCATGAATGTAGTCCTCGATGACCACCTGCAGCCCCAGCTGGGCATGGTGAAAGGCTGCGACGATGAAGGCGATCATCAGCGCAGCATTGAGCGGGTCCGTCAGCCAGATGGTGGCGTCCTCGTGGCTCGCGCCGGCCAGGCCGGCCATGGCGCTGACGAACCAAATCATCAGCGGGACCAGCGCGATCGCCGTCAGGCGCTGCATCCACCAGTGCTCGACGCCGGATTTCGCCGGCCCCTTTCCGCGGGCAGTTGCCAGGGGATGAACCAGTCTCATCGCAAACCTCCCAGGATGAACGCCCACGACCCAAGCGTCAGGATGGCGCTGAGAATCACCACGGCCCACCCGGTCTGATAGGCCGACTTGAGCTCCAGTCCGTGCCCGGCATCCCAGAACAGGTGCCGGATTCCGTTCAGCAGGTGATAGAACAGGGCAAACATCATGCCCATCAGGACGAGCTTTCCAAACCACGATGCGAGCAACGCCTGCGCCTCGGCATAGGCAGAAGCACCGCTGGCCAGAGCGTAAAGCCAATAAACGGCCAGCAGGGCGCCGCCGGCAAGCACGATGCCGGTCGCCCGGTGGGTAATGGATAGCACCGAGGTGAGTTGCGGTTTATAGACCTGCAAGTGCGGTGAGAGTGGTCTCTGATTCATCGGCCTTCGTCGTTTTCTTCAGTATTTCGGATCGTACATCATTGCTTCGATCTTGCCGTGCCAGTCGCTGCAATCCACCTCGGCTTCGCCATCGGCGACGGCCTGCTGTGCCACGGCCACGGCAATGGCCAATGACACGCGCCGGATGTCCGGCAGTGGCGGATAAATGGCGCCACGGGCCAGGGAATCTTCGGTGACCGCTTCGGCCAGGGCCTGCGATGCGGCCATGAACATGTTGTCATTCAGGTGCCGGGCCCCACACGCGATGGCGCCCAGTCCGATGCCCGGGAAGATATAGGCGTTGTTGCCTTGCCCAGGGCGAAAGCTCTGCCCATCGAACTCGACCATACCGAAGGGACTGCCGCTGGCAAAGACTGCCCGCCCCCCGGTCCACTCGTACGCCTCCTGCGCGGTGCATTCCGCATTCGATGTCGGGTTGGACAGTGCAAAGATGACCGGTTGCTCGTTGATCGACGCCATCTTTTTTAAGGCTTCTTCAGTGAACGTTCCGGGACGACCGGTCGCGCCGATCAATGCCGTCGGTTTCACAAAGTCCAACGCTTCGAGAAAAGTCATGGAAGGCGCGTCGTGCGCATAGGGTCGGTTATGGTCCGCGATGCGCTCCGAGGACGCGGTCAACAGGCCCTGGGAATTGCAGAACCACAGGCGTTGCCGGGCCTCGGCCTCGGAACGCCCTTCCCGCACCAGCGCCGGCACGATCAGGTCGGCAATGCCGGTGGCCGCCGATCCGGCCCCGAGAAACAGGATCTTCTGATCTCGGAAGGGCACACCGCTGATCCGGGTGGCGGCGTAGACGCCGGCGAGTGCCACCGCCGCCGTGCCCTGGATATCGTCGTTGAAACAGAGTATCCGGTCCCGGTAGCGGCCCAGCAGTTTGTAGGCGTTGGGCGTGACGAAATCCTCGAACTGCACCAGTACGCCCGGGAACACTTCCTGGCACGCCTGCATGAGCTCATCGACCAGCGAATCGTAGTCCTCACCTCGCAGGCGCGCCCGCTGCAGACCCAGATACAGCGGGTCCTCACGCAGCGCAGCGTTTTCGGTGCCGACATCCAGCTGGATGGGCAGGCAATGGCTCGGTTCGATGCCGGCGCAGGCGACATAAAGGGCCAGCTTGCCAACCGGAATGCCCATGCCGTTTGCGCCCAGATCACCGAGACCGAGGATGCGCTCCCCGTCTGTGACAACGATGATCCGCACATCCGTTTCCGGCCAGTTGGCGAGAATCCCGGCGATACGCCCCCGATCCTCGGCGGTCACGTAGAGACCGCGCGGCCGGCGGAAGATCGCCGCGAATTCGCGGCACGCCTGCCCCACCGTCGGGGTATAGATGAGCGGCATGATCTCTTCGATGTGATCGACGACGGTGCGGAAGAACAGGGTCTCGTTGCGGTCCTGCAGCCCCTGGAGATAGATGTACTTCTCGATCGGCGATTCCTTACGCCGAAGATTGGCCAGCACGCGCTTCTTCTGCTGCTCCAGGGTGAATTGCCGCGGCGGCAGCAATCCGCGCAGATGATGGCGATCACGCTCTTCCTCGGTGAACCCGGTCGACTTGTTGAGGACCGGATCAATCAGCCGGAAGTAGCCGGTCTGATCATGGCTGCGCTTACCCATCGATGTGGTCCCCTAAACTTGTGCAATATTCAGGCTAAAGCAGACAGACCTTCTGGCTCAGTTCCTCGATCAGGACCTTGACGTTCTCCGAGTAGTCCACGGGGCAGTCGATCAGGTCGACGCCCTCTTCGTCGAGGCACTCCTGGAGGAGCGGCAGAAAGCCCTCCGTAGACTCCACCCGGTGTCCGCGAGCCCCATAGGCCTCGGCATACTTGACGAAATCCGGGTTGCCGTAATCCAGACCCCAGCTCGGGAAGCCGCCGCCGGTCTGTTTCCACTTGATCAGTCCGTAGGCATCGTCGCGGAGAATCAGCACGACGAGATTGAGCTTGTAGCGGACCGCGGTCTCGATCTCCTGGCTGTTCATCATGAAACCGCCGTCGCCGGCGATGGCCATGACCTTGCGCTCGGGATATAGCATGGCCGCCATCATCGCCGAGGGCAGACCGGCCCCCATGGTCGCCAGCGCGTTGTCCAGCAGGATGGTGTTGGCCTGGTAGGCCCGGTAGTTGCGCGCAAACCAGATCTTGTACATCCCGTTGTCCAGGGCGATGATCCCGTCGTCCGGCATGGCGCGGCGCACGTCAGCGACCACCCGCTGCGGCTTGAGCGGATAATCGGGGTTGTCTTCACCTGCATCCATCGACTTGTGGACCTGCTCGGCGACCCGCATGAAATAGTCGAAATCCCACTCCGGGTTGGGCTCCAGGTCCTTGGTGATTTCCTGGAACGAGTCCGCAATATCGCCGATGACTTCGAGCTGCGGAAAGTAGACCGCGTCGACTTCGGCCTCCTTGAAATTGATATGGATGACCTTCATGCCCCCGTGCTCCATGAAGAACGGCGGCTTCTCGACGACATCGTGGCCCGCGTTGATGATCAGGTCGGCGCGGTCGATCGCGCAGTGTACGTAATCCGTGTCCGACAGGGCGGCGGTGCCGATGAACAGATCGTGGCGTTCGCTCAGCACCCCTTTCCCCATCTGCGTGTTGAAAAAGGGAATTCCCGTGTGATCGACGAACTCCCGTAGCGCGGTCATGATGCGCTTGCGGTTCGCCCCGGCCCCGACCAGGAGCAGCGGTCGCTTGGCCGCACGGATCATCTTGATCGCCTGTTCGATCGCTTTTTCGTCGGCGTGCGGTCGACGTGGGACCCGCCGCGTATAGACCTGGGTCTGGTCAGCGTACTCGTGCGCGATGTCTTCCGGCAGCTCGAGGTTGACCGCCCCCGGTCGTTCCTCCTCGGCGAGCCGAAACGCCTCCCGAACCAGCGACGGCACCGTATTGGCGTTGACGATCTGCTTGGCGAACTTGGTGATGGGGGTGAACATGGGCACCGTTTCGACGATCTGAAAACGGCCCTGCTTGGATTTCTTGACCGGTTTCTGGCCGGTGATCATCATCATCGGCATTGCCCCCAACTGGGCGTAACAGCTTGCAGTGACGAAATTGGTGGCGCCCGGACCGAGCGTCGCAAGGCAGACGCCGGTATGCCCGGTCAGACGGCCATAGGTCGCTGCCATGAATCCGGCGCCCTGCTCGTGGCGGGTCAGAACGAGCTTGATGCTGGACGTTCGCAGGGATTCCAGGAAATCCAGGTTTTCCTCGCCGGGAACGCCGAAAATGTACTCGACCCCCTCATTTTCCAGCGCTTTGATAAAGAGATCGGAACACTTCATCTTGCCGTCTTTCAGTTCCGGCACCAGACCTTCTTCGCTCATTTTCCCTTCCTCGATTGCGGACAGTGGGCCCACGTCCGCGGCCGCGCCTCGGCAATGATCCCGAGAGAACCCCCACCCCGGCGAACCCCTTTGCTGACGTGAATTCCGAGTATACCGGACCGCGCCGGTCCCGCTAATAGTTACGACCTTGGCGCGTGCTATTTCCTGGCCAGCGTCAGCGCGTAGGGAAACGCGTCGTCGACAAACGTCTCGACCACCTTCAGGCGGGCGGCTGCGAGCATACGGTCCAGTTCGGCAACGGTGAACTTGCGGCTGATTTCCGTCAGCATCGGCTCGCCCTCGGCGAACTTCAGTACCAGCCCCAGCCTGCGGATGCGAACGACTTGCTCGGTCCGGGAATCTAGATACATCTCGACCCTGCGCAGCCGCCTGTTGTAGACCGCTCGATGGGCAAAGGCCTCTTCGGCGAAGTCCGCATCGAGTTCCCGGTTCAAGACCCGAAGCATGTTCAGGTTGAACTGGGCAGTGATGCCCTGGGCATCGTTATAGGCCGCTTCGAGGACGGCGGGATCCTTGTCCAGGTCGGTCCCCAACAGGAAATAATCGCCCTGATCCAGGTGGGTTGCGAATTCGGCGAGGAAATGGGCCGCAAACTCCGGGGCGAAGTTACCCAGCGTGCTGCCCAGGAAAAGCGCCAGGGTCCGGCCGTCCAGATCCGGGAAGTTTCCGAAGCCACCGGTGTAGTCCCCGACCAGCGCGTGCACCCCCAGGTGCGGATACTCGTCGGCCAGCTGCTCGGCCACCTCCTCGAGCATCTCGGCGCTTACATCGAAGGGCCAATAGGTGCCGCGCTCGACGGGCCGCCAGTGATCCAGCAGGGTACGGGTCTTGCGCGACGTGCCGCTGCCCAGTTCCAGGATGGACCTGGGCTGCGTCATGCGCACGATTTCTCCCGCATGTCGATCCAGCAATCCGGCCTCGGTGCGGGTCGGATAGTACTCGGGGGTGTCGCAGATCCGGTCGAAAAGCAGCGAGCCGCGCTGATCGTAGAAATATTTCGGCGACAACTCCCGGGGCCTCTCGCTGAGGCCGTCGCGGACATCCTCGCCCATGGACCGCTGCCGTCTCGATGGGGCGACCACCGTCAGGGCGTAAGGCTTCTCCTCGGCGGTTGCGCACCCGGAATCGGACATGGCTGGGGTCGCTCAGCCGATGGCGGTCTGATCGACCAGGCTGGAGCGCTTGCGGACGATCAGCATGGCCATCTCCAGCGCCTGCTCGTAGTTGAGGCGCGGGTCGACCGTCGACTTGTACGCTCGTCCGAGGTCGCCGTCGGTCAGTTCCCGGGCCCCGCCGGTGCATTCGGTCACGTTCTCACCGGTGAGTTCCAGGTGCACCGCACCCAGCCTCGAGCCGCAGGCCGCGTGGATGTCGAAAGCCTGCTCCAGCTCGCCGCGGATCTTTTCGAACCGCCGCGTCTTGACCCCGTTTTCGGTCTTCTCCGTATTGCCGTGCATGGGATCACAGGACCAGAGCACCTTGTGGCCGCGCTCGCGCACGCACTCGATGAGCTGCGGAAGGTGATCGCCGATACGGTCGGCGCCCATGCGATGGATCAGGGTGATTCGCCCTGCCTCGTTTTCCGGGTTGAGAATGTCGAGGAGTTCGCCCAGCCAATCCGCAGTCATGCCCGGTCCAACCTTGATGCCCAGCGGATTGCGGATACCCCGGCAATACTCGACGTGGGCCCCGTCCACCTTGGCGGTGCGCATCCCGATCCACGGAAAATGCGTGGACAGGTTGAACCAGCCCCATTGGCGCGGGACCTGCCGGGTCTGCGCCTGCTCATAGAGCAGGTGCAACCCCTCGTGCGAGGTATAGAAATCAACCCGGCTGAGCGCACCCACCCGGCGCCCGGCGAGCGTCTCCATGAACTTCACGGAGTCGGCCACCGACTGCACCATGCGCTGGTACTCGGCCGCCAGCGGCGAGTGATCCACCCACGCCAGGTCCCAGTATTCCGGGTGATGGAGGTCCGCAAAGCCGCCGTCGACCAGGCCGCGGACGAAGTTCATGGTCATCGCCGAGCGCGCGTGGGCGCGAATCAGGCGCCGCGGGTCGGGATTGCGCGCCTCCGGGGTGAACTCGATATCGTTGACCAGATCGCCCCGATAACTCGGCAGCGTCACCCCGTCGCGAGTCTCGAAATCGGCCGAGCGCGGCTTCGCGTACTGACCCGCAAAGCGACCCACGCGGACCACCGGCATCTGCAGGCCGTGGACCAGCACCAGGCTCATCTGCAGCAACACCTTGAGCCGATTGGAAATCACGTCCGGCGTGCATTCCGCGAAGGATTCCGCGCAATCACCGCCCTGGAGCAGGAAGCGCTTTCCTTCTGCAGCCTCTGCGAGCTGCTGCTTGAGGGAGATGACTTCCCAGGAAGTGACGAGCGGCGGCATGTCAGCGAGCTGGCGCAACGCATCGTCCAAAGCATCCGCGTCCGGATACTTCGCCTGCTGCGCGGCCGGCTTCTTCTGCCAGGATTCCGGCTTCCAGTCTTTTGCCGGGCGCACGGACCCGAGGGCGTTTGATTTTCCAGTCATCGGTCCATCGATCGGTCGAAAGGGCGCGATCATACCACAGGGGCGCTTACGGCCTGACCACGAGCGCCTGGAAAGCGCGGCCTCGCTCGCGGTAGTCCCGGAACTCGCCGAAACTGGGTGCGCCCGGGGACAGCAGCACGACACCCTCCGAAGGGAGACAGCTTTCGGCCGTCCTGACCGCACTTTCGAGACTGTCTACTGCGACGACCTGCTGCTCCGGGGCAAGGTCCCGGACGGTGGAAAGGATTCTGCCTGCATTGCCTCCCCGGGCAATCACCCCCGCGATCGGATCAACAGCCAGCCTGCGCGCAAAGTCGGTCCAGTCCAGGCCTCGGTCATAACCGCCGACGATCACGGCCACCGCCTGCTCGCCGAATGCATCCAGAGCGGCCAAGGTCGCGTGGGGCGTGGTCGCAATGCTGTCGTCTACGTAGGTAAAGCCGCCATGCTCGGCGACCACCTCCTGCCGGTGGGGCAGCGCCGCGAAGTCCTCCAGCGCCGCCAGGCCGGGCGCCGTATCGATACTCAGGCAATCGAGGGCGGTCAAGGCCAGGGCCAGATTCTCCAGGTTGCGCCTTCCGCGGAGAGTCCAGCGAAAGACCACCCGCTCTCCATCCCGACGGAGCCCTGATGCATCGGCCGCCCAGCGTCCCGTTCCGTTGGCCGGAACCGGGCGCATCGCTCGGGTCAGCGCCTCGGCAGTGGCGTTGGCCGCATTCACGACCGTGCGCTCGGCGGCAGCCAGGAGGCGCAGCTTGTCCTGATAATAGCGATCCGTCCCGCCGTGCCAATCGAGGTGCTCCGGGTAGAGATTGGTGAGCAAGGCAAGGTCCGGCCGGCCCTCGAAGGTGGCCGCCTGATAGCTGGAAATCTCGATCACATACAGTTCCGCGGCAGCATCCCAGAGCGCCGCCAGCGGGGTTCCGATATTGCCCCCGACCGTCGCCTCCACGCCCGCGGCGCCCGCCAGGTGGACGATGAGGCTGGCCACGGTGCTCTTGCCCTTGGTGCCGGTTACAGCCACCACCGGAGCCGTCCTCGGCTCGGCAAACCAGAGGTTGGTGACCGTCGTCAATGTCGCGCCCGAGGCTACGGCGCGCTGGATCTCGGGCCGGTAGATGCTGATGCCCGGCGACAGAATCAGGACTTCGTGGTCTGCGAGCGGGGCGTCCTTCAGCGGCCCGACCGACAGCGGCAAATCCGCATCAGCGGCCGATTCCGCCTCATCGTAGATGCGAAGTTGCGGCGCCGGCAGTGCTTCACGGAGCAGCCCGTAGATGGCCCGTCCTTCCTGCCCGAATCCGACGATCCCGATACGCCGATCCGCCAGATCAGCCAAGCGCATCGACCAGCTCCCGAAACCCGGCCGGAATGGCGGTCTCGCCCAGACCCGTCAGCCAGCTGCCCGCCGGCTGCGGCGCGAGCTGCCCGCTGAACTGCCGCACAACTGCCATGTCCTGCCAGGCGGGATGCTCGAGCAGCAGTCCCAGCGCTGCCTGCGATTCGGCAATCTCGCCCACACACTCGAAGGGCTTGCTCCCGGCGAGCCCCAGTAGCTCTGCATAGCCCGCGGCCTGCGCGGCATCGTCAAGCAGGTTCGCGCCGAAGATCGCAGTGAGTTCCCCCGGCGGAAGAAAGGGCGCCATCATCAGGAACACGAAGCGGCACTTGGGGCAGTCCCGGCACCAGCGGTCGCCGGCAGCGCCGTCCAGTCGGAAATTGCCGTTGCAGCTCGAAAACACCCCATGAAAGCGACGGCAGTGTTCCGCGAAGTAGCGGCTGATGGCCAACTCCGGGTGACCGCGGAGCAGCGAGAAATAGCGAAACGCCGGGTCGATCCGGGTCTGCACCAGGTCGCTGAAGTCTTTTTCGAAGGCAAACGTCTTGCTGTACTGGTGATTGACCTGGAATCCGTCATCGAGCACCAGGTTGGCCGAATCGGCCGAGCGCTCGTTGGACATGACCACCGTATCGAAGCCGTAGACGGGTGCGGCACAGAGCATTACGCCGGCCAGGATGGCGGTGATCGGGACGTGCCCGTTGAGTGCCCCGAGGCGGTTCAGCTCCAGCAGCCTTGGGGAGATCCTCCGATCGATCCGCAGATGGGGCCGGTCGATCGTCGCGGCGACTGCCTGGATCAGCTTCGAGCTTCCCACGGAGATCAGCCGAAAATCACGTCCCGCCCGTTCCAGCAGATCGACACTGACCAGCGAGTCCTTACCCCCGCCCAGCGGCACGACGATCCCTTCCCGCCCCTTCGACGGCGGTGCAATGGTACCGGTCCCATCGGGAAGCACGATCCGCCGGCGCAGGTCGGTGAGTTCGTTGCAGTAGGCAAATTCACCCAGCCCGTTGCGATAGACCGTCTCGACGAGCCGCGCCACGGCCGGCGACGGCGGCCGGTCGATCTCGATCTGGGGCGGGCAGGCTGCCTTGTAATAGCTGACGCCCGCGAGCAGGTGCAGCAGTTCGATCCGCGGGGCCATCGTCTCATGATCCGGGCGATGGACAGGGTCGGGAAAGCGGATCGTCTCCGTGAACTCGATGTCATCCGGGACCAGGCGATAGTGCAGCTCGATCCGGGCGTCGTCGGCCGCATAATCCCAGCCGGAAAACCGGAATACCTCGCAGCGTGCAGGATCGAATCCGGTGGACCCGTCAGCCATCCGGCGGCGCCTTTTCCAGGACCAGTTCTTCGGCGGGCATGCGGCGGTTGTAGGCGGAGGCCATGACGGCACCGTAGGCGCCGGCGTTGGCCACCACCAGGATGTCGTTCTCGCGGCACTCCGGGAGCACCCGGTCCAGGCCAAGGACATCGCTGGTCTCGCAGATGGGCCCGACCACGTTGTAGACCCCGGAAGCATCGGCGTCCAGGCGACTGAGGTTCTGGATCTCGTGATAGGCGCCATAGAGGGCCGGCCGGATCAGCGAGTTCATCCCGCTGGCAACGCCGACGTAGCGGACATCGCCCTTTCCCTTGAGCTGGGTGACCCGAAGCAGAAGCACGCCGGATTCCGCAACGAGGTAGCGTCCCGGCTCGATCCAGATCTCGACCCCCTCGGGCAGTTCGTCGCGTACCCGGGCCAACCCGCGCCCGAGCGCGTCCAGATCCAGCGGCAGGTCATCCTGCTTGTCCGGGACACCGAGACCGCCGCCGACATCAACGTGCCGAACGTCCGGAAACCGGGGCAGCCATTCGCCGAGGACCCGCAGGGTCCGCTCCCAGGCATCCGGATGCATGACACCGCTGCCCGTGTGGGCGTGCAGGCCCACGATCCGGATGTCATGCGCTTCGGCCAGTTCGGCTGCGCGCTCCAGATCGCGCGGCGGCATCCCGAACTTGGAGTGCGTCCCGGCCGTCCGGACCAGCTTGTGATGGCCCAGCCCGGAGCCCGGGTCCACCCGGATGAAGACCTCGCTCCCGGCCAGCTCCTCGGCCCAGTTCTCGAGGATATAGAGGTTGTCCAGGGTCAGGTGCACGCCGCGCTGGAGCAGTGCGCGATACTCCCCCCGGGTCGCGAAGTTCGGAGTACAAAGGATCCGCCTCGGCGCAATCGCGGGCAGCGTGGCCAGCACGTGGTCCACCTCGGCCAACGACACACATTCGAAGCCCAGGCCGCGATCCGCCACGGTACGCAGAACCGCCGGGTGTGCGTTGGCCTTGACCGCATAGAACACCGCATCGATCTGCTCGATCCGTGACAGCCGATCTGCGGCCGCGGCGACGATCGCCGTATCGTAAACGTAGGCGGCTTCACGCTCGCCCAGCAGCGCGAGGAGTTCTTCAGATCGCAGCCGCCACCAGGGATCCGGCCGGTCGCGGCCGGGAACCCGATCGAAATGAAGCTGCTCCCAGGTCGGACCGAACACCGAGTCGCCGCCGACCCCGCCGGGAATCAGCGTCTGGTGAAGCTGCTGGACGAGCTTCTCCGCGTGCCGTTCCTCGACCACGAAGGTCAGGTTCAGGTCATTGGCCGCCTGGGAAACCAGGAAGATACGCCGCTCCTCGAACACCTCCAGCGCCGGTCCCAGGCGATGCAGGATGGTCCGGATACCCAGACCCACGAGGCTGACCGAGGCGCAATGATGGATGATGGACACGCGACAGAGGTCGGCGAGTTCCTCCCGCACCGCTTCGAGAACCGACTCTTCGAGCAACTGCTCGTCGAGATCCAGCGACACGGTGACGTTGGATTCGGACGTCGAGATCAGGTCCACCGACAGGCGATGACGCTTGAAAACGGCAAAGGCGTCGGCCAGAAAGCCGGCCGTCTGCCACATACGCAACCCTTCCATCACGATCAGCGTGATCCGCTTGCGATGGACGATCGCCTTGACCTGCGCGGCGTAGTCCCGGGCCTGGGCCGAGATGATCGTGCCGGCCAGCTCGGGCTTGTCCGTCTGGAACAGATGCAGGGGAATCAGGTGATCGCGGACCGGCTCGATGCAGCGGGGATGGAGCACCCGGGCACCCATTGAGGAGAGCTCCTGGGCCTCGCGATAGCTCACGTGGCGCAGCAGGCGGGCGCCGGGGATCTGGTGCGGGTTGGCGCTGAACAGGCCCGGGACATCGCTCCAGATCTCCACCCGTTCCGCACCCAGCACTGCGCCCATGCAGGTGGCCGAGGTGTCCGAACCGCCGCGTCCGAGAACGACCGCCTCCCCCCGATGATTGGATGCTACGAATCCCTGGGTAATGAGTACCCGCCCGCGGTCCGCCAGGGATGCAGGCAGGTCCGCCACCGGCGCATGGTCCACCCGAGCGGAGAGATAGTCGGCGCGAGTACCGCCTGCGCCCTCCCCAACGCATCGGAGCAGGTCTTTCGCATCCACCCAGGCGGTTTCCAGTCCCGTCTCAGCCAGGACCGCCTGACCGGTGCGGCTGGACAGGTATTCGCCCATCCCCAGGATCTCTGCCTGGTGAGCCGGCAACGCCTGCTTTTCCGCATCGCCTCCCAACAGGTTCTCGAGGCGAGCAAACTCGGCCACTTCCGCCTCGGTGGCGCTCCGTTCGAGATCGGACCAGAGCCGCACATAGCAGGCCCGCACCGCCGCGTAAGTCGAGTCAGCCTGGGAAACACCGTCGATGAAGGCCTGGAGCTGATCGGTGACGCCGCGAATCGCGGAGACCACCAGCAACACGTGGTAACCCTCGGTGATCCGCTGGGTCACAGTACGATGAATCAGGCGCCACTTTTCCCCGGTGGCGACGCTGGTCCCACCAAATTTCATCACCACCCAGCGCGGTTCCATGCCCATGGGCCTCCAAGAATCCCGTCAGAGCAGGAATTAAATCATATCGGGGAGGAAAAAAAGGGCCGCCGGTTTGGCACCGGCGGCACGGGACCCGTCAGGAGTGTTGTCAGCTGCCCCCGGGAAAGGGCAGTGGGATGGCGTTGGCTTGCTTGCTAGGGACTGACGGGGGAAACCGAAACACGCAGGTCGATGTATTCGCCCGGGTCGCGCTGGGTCCGGGTCGCATAGACCTGGCCGTTGTATTCATATTCGACGCGGTAACCGGTGATTCGCTCTTCCTCGCGATACTCGTCGACCAGCTCACAGCGGGTCTCGTAGTGTCCGCGGCCGCGCCGGGCGCTGTTGTCATTGGCAATCGCCGCACCCAGGGCCGCACCGGCCACGGTCATGGCGCGTCTTCCGTTTCCGCCGCCGAACTGGTTGCCCACCGCGCCGCCGACGATGGCGCCGAGAATGGTCGGCGCCGCGCGACCGCGATGGCGAACTTCCTCTTCGTAGCAGATCTCGCGGGTTTCCGGCACCTGGACGGTTCGAAAGATCGGAGTGACCGCCAGGACCCTGCCGCGCTCGTAGCTCGTCGCCCGGTCCGCCTGCGCGGGCACGGTCGCGAACATTGCTGCGGCAGCCAATCCAATCATCATTCTTTTCATCGTGGGTCTCCTTACGACCATGCTCTTTCAAGCCTGGCTTCAGTCTAGCGACCTCGTCTGAACCGAAACTGAATCACTGCCGCCGATGTGGATCGGAGACCGCCGGCGTCCCCATCGGCCCGGCCGGCCGTCGAAGTGCCCGGGCAGCTGCATGCGGCACTCGCCGCAGCGGCCCTCTGCGTCCAGGTTCCAGGCACCGAGGGCATACCAGTCCCGCTCGATGAGCAGATTGCCGCAGCCGGCGCACCAGGTGCTTCCACCCTCGCCGTCGTGGACATTGCCGGTATAGGCGTAGTGGACGCCCTGGTCCATGGCGATCCGCCTCGCCCGGCTCAACGTCGCGGGCGGAGTGTGGGGGTGGTCGCGCATCTTCCAGTCCGGATGGAAGGCGGTGAAATGCATCGGCACGTCCGGCCCGAGTTCGTCCACCACCCAGCGGCACATGCGGGACAACTCGTCGCTCGAATCGTTCTCGCCGGGGATGAGCAGCGTCGTGAGTTCGAACCAGAGGTCCGTTTCGTGCCTCAGATAGACCAGCGTATCCAGCACGTCGGCAAGCGACCCCCCGCAGATCTTGCGGTAGAACTGCTCGCTGAAGGCTTTCAGATCGACATTGGCCGCATCGATTGCGGCAAAGAATTCCCGCCGTGGTTCCGGGCTCACGTATCCGGCGGTCACCGCCACGGTCCGGATGTCCCGCTCGCGGCAGGCGGCCGCGACATCCACCGCGTATTCGAGGAAAATGACCGGATCGTTGTAGGTGAAAGCCACGCTGCGGCAGCCGGTCCGGGCCGCCGCTTCTGCCAGGTCCTCCGGCGAGGCGCTGTCGGCCAGCCGGTCCATCTCCCGTGACTTGCTCATGTCCCAGTTCTGGCAGAACTTGCAGGCCAGGTTGCAGCCCGCCGTGCCGAAGGACAATACCGGGGTGCCGGGCAGGAAGTGGTTGAGGGGTTTTTTCTCGATCGGGTCGATGCAGAAGCCGCTGGAACGGCCGTAGCTGAAGAGCTTGATCCGGTCGTCCTCCCGACCGCGCACGAAACACAGCCCCCGCTGACCTTCCTTAAGGCGACATTCGCGCGGACAGAGGTCGCACTGGATGCGACCATCCTCGAGGGTATGCCAGTATTGTGTATCGACCGCTGTCATGAATTGATCCGAGTCAGGGTATGTCCTTCCCAGCGCTGGTTATTATCTCAGACCGAGGTAACTGCCATGAGTTCTAGTATTCGCGAACCGGCCGTGGCCGGATTTTTCTACCCGGACGATCCAGCTGTCCTGGAACGCACCCTGGACCGATATCTGGATCCCGCTCCGGAAACGTTGCCCCACCCACCGCGGGCGCTCGTCGTGCCGCATGCCGGATACATCTATTCCGGCGAAGTGGCTGCCAAGGCCTTTCGCCTGCTGAGCGGTCACGAGGCGCGTTTCCGCCGGGTCGTCCTCGTTGGGCCGGCACATCGCATGCCCGTACGTGGCATGGCACTCCCCGAGTCCGCGGCCTTCGCGACGCCCCTGGGCGAAGTTTCCCTGGACCGGCCGCTGGTCGATGAACTGGCCGCATGGCCCGGGGTCGTTCGCTCCGATGCGGTGCACGCCCACGAACACAGCCTGGAGGTCCAGCTCCCCTTCCTGCAGCGCCTGCTGCCGGATGCACGCCTCGTCCCCGTTGCCGTCGGCGACGCCACCGCCGAGCAGGTCGAGCAGCTTCTGGACCACTGCCTGGATGACCATACGCTGCTGATCATCAGCACCGATCTCAGCCACTACCTCTCCTATCACGAGGCACGCCGGACGGATCAGGACACGCTGGAGCGAATTGCCGAGGGGGATTGGCGTCTCCACGGCGAACAGGCTTGCGGCTGTCGCGGCGTCAACGGGCTGCTGCGTCTTGCCGACCGGCGCAGCTGGACCAGCCGGCTTCTCGAATATCGCAACTCCGGCGACACGGCGGGAAGCAAGGACCGGGTCGTCGGCTATGCTGCCCTGGTTTTCGAGGATGCCTGAGCGGGACGAGTGGACTGCCCTGCTCCAGCTGGCCCGGGAAGTGATTCGCACCGGCACTGACCGCGGGGTCCGGATGGTTGTGGATCCCGCGACTTTTCCGGACGCCCTGCGACGCCGCCAGGCGAGCTTCGTCACCCTGACCTCAGGCGGGATGCTCCGCGGATGCTGCGGCGCCACGGTGGCGATCGACACGCTGGTGGAGGATCTGGCCCGACATGCCTGGCGCACCGCCTTCGACGACCCGCGCTTTCCTCCGATGAGCCACGCAGAACTTGCCGGTCAGGTCCTGGAAATCTCCCTGCTCAGTCCCCTGCGCACGGTGGAAGCGCGCAGCCGGGAAGCCCTGATCTCGAATCTGGTTCCCGGCGTCACGGGGCTCCTGATCAGCCACGGGGACCGCCGGGCCACGTTTCTGCCCAAGGTCTGGGAAAGCCTTCCCGATCCGGACCAGTTCATCGACCATCTGCGGGTCAAGGCCGGACTCAGCGTCGAGGATTGGCCGCGCGGGCTCCAGGCCCAGGTCTACACCACCGAGTCGTTCTGCGGCTCGCTGGACGAGGCGGAATCGTTACCCTGACGAGCGCGCAGCTGCTGATGAACGAAGCGTGCGGTGATGCGCCGGCGGGCGGCCAGGCTCGCCTCGGCCAGTCGATCCAGCCAACCGACCAGCGATGGTGCATCCCGCGGCACCTGCCTGAGGAGTGCTTCTGCGGCGCCCGGCTCGAGTTCGATTCCGGTTCCCCGTGCCCGGGCATTCAGCAATTCAATCTTGTCCGCATCGCTCAAGGCTTCCAGGCGAACACGGGTGGCCGTGGCCAGCCGGGAGCGGAGATCGGGCAGCCCGATCTCGAGGGTCGCCAGACCCGAGGGCACGGAGAAGGCCAGCGAACTGCCGGCCGCGCGCAGATCGTTCAGGGTATGGAACAGGGCCTCCTCACCCGCCGGGTTCCCGAGCAACCGATCGAGGTCGTCGATGCAAAGGAGCCTGAGCTCCGAACAATCCCGCAAGGCCTGGTAACGCGCCTCATCCGCAAGCCAGCGCCCCGACAGGTAGACGGCCTGCTCGGACTCCGCCACGGCCTCCGAGACCAGGGCCGACAGGAGGTGGGTCTTGCCGGACCCCCCCGGGCCCACCAGGGCAAGCCAGTGCCCTTCGTTGCCCGCCGCAAGCGTGCGCAGCGTCGCGACCGCAGCGGCGTTCGGGCCGGCGTGGAAATTCGAAAAGCTCGGCGGCGGGAGCCGATCCAGCGCCAGCGGCAACTGCGATGTCGCGCTCATGGTGCCGCCGGTTCCTCCTCGGGACTCGCCTCGTCGCCGTCCGGCGGCGGCTCCGGTCCGTACAGATCACTCTGCTTGTACTGCTCGTGGGCGTAGCGCAGGAGAACCATGATGAGGGCAGCGGCCGGCAAGGCAATCAGGACTCCCAGGAAACCGAACAACTGCCCCCCGGCGAGGATGGCGAAGATCACCGCAACCGGGTGGAGCCCGATGCGATCGCCGACCAGCATCGGGGTGAGGACATAACCCTCCAGGGTCTGACCGAGACCGAAGACCACGAGCACCCAGACGACGGGCAGTATTTCCTGGAACTGGAACAACGCCGCGATGACCCCCAGGGCAACACCCACGATCGCCCCGAGATAGGGCACGAAGGAGATCAGACCCGCGATCATGCCGATCAGCATGGCGAGGTCCAACCCGACGAGCCACAGTCCCACCGAGTAGATCGTGCCCAGGGCCAACATCACCGTCAGTTGTCCGCGCAGAAACGCGCCGAGGACCTGATCGCACTCCCGGGCCAGACGGGCGACCGTCGATTCCAGGCGGCGCGGCAAAAGCGCATGCAGACGATCCAGCAGCTTGTCCCAGTCGCGAAGCAGATAGAACGTCACCACCGGGACCAGCACCAGGTTCATGAGCCAGGCGATGATTGCCATGCCAGAGCGGGAAATGGAACCAAGCAGTGAAGCGGCGAAACCGCCCACCTGCTGGTAATGCTCCTTGAGCATTGTCCGGATCCGGTCGATGTCGAACAGGTCGTAGTCCGGTCCGAGCACCTTGTCGATCCAGGGACGGATCTTGCCTTCCAGGAACTGCAGAATGGCCGGCAGCTGGCGCACCAACCGGGCAACCTGGTCCTCGAGACTGGGAATGAGGACCAGCAGCAGGATCGCGAAGCCCAGGGTGAACAACATGAAGACGATCACGACGGCCATGGTCCGACTCAGGCCGTGGGTTTCGAGCCAGTCGGTAAACGGGTCACCCAGGTAGGCGAGGATCGCGGCCATGGCGAAGGGCGTGAGAATCGGGGCCAGCAGGTAGACCAGCCAGCCCGTGAGGGCCAGCATGGCGAGGATGAACCAGCGCTGCGACTCTTTCATGGGCTCTCTCCGTTCGCTCCGCCTCGCAATGCCAGGATGCTCCAGCGCCATACATAGTGAATGCCGCTGGCCAGGGTGGTTGCCGCCACAAGGTACACCAGCACGGTCAGGCCCTGCCCGGGCAAGCGGAGCCATGCGAGGTCCAGCAAAACCCAAAGCACCAGCGCGATCTGCAGGAAGGTGTTGACCTTACTGACGGCGCTCGGCGCGGCATCCACCGGCCGGACCAGAAAATGATAGGCGGTTGCCCCGGCCACGATCAGCAGGTCGCGAGCCAGGATCAGGACCAGCAGCCACATCGGGAACAAGCCTTGCAGTGTGAGCACCAGGAAGCAGGCCAACAGCATGAGCTTGTCGGCCAGTGGATCGA
>JAWVZU010000040.1:0-18840 GCA_033722075.1 Lysobacterales bacterium | reverse complement strand
TGCGGGCTCGCCTCGGGGACGAGGCGTCGTCGTCGCCCGCCGAAAAAGACGCTCACCGGCAATTTCCGGTCCTGGTTCCGCCGGCCTTTTCGGCGGCCATTGCCGCGGGCGGCCCGCCGTTGCTGCGCCAGGTCGCACCGGATCCGCAGGAACTCCAGGATGCACCCGGCTTCGTCACCGATCCCGTGGGCGACCTGGACGCCTCCGCCGCCCGCGGGGTGATCCACAAGTATCACGGTCGGCTCCTGCTGATTGCGACCGGCGCCTGCGCAATCCACTGCCGCTACTGCTTTCGGCGCCATTTTCCCTACGCCAGCGAGCTGGCCGCACGCGACGACTGGGCCGGCGCACTGGCCTACCTGGCCTCGGACGAAACGATCCGGGAGGTCATCCTGAGCGGGGGCGATCCCCTGACCCTGAGTACCGCCAAGCTCAAGCGTCTCACGGACGGACTGGAGGCGCTGCCGCATGTGCGCCGAATCCGGATCCACAGCCGGATCCCGTGCGTTCTGCCCGAGCGGATCGACGCGGAACTGCTCGACTGGCTGGCCACGCTCGGTCTGCAGGTCGTACTGGTCCTGCACGCCAACCATCCGGCGGAACTTCTCGCGGCCGGCGATGCCCTCCAGGCCCTGCGCGATGCCGGCGTCACCCTGCTCAACCAGGCCGTTCTGTTGCGTGGCGTCAACGATGACCCTGAGGTGCTGGTCGATCTTCAGGAAACGCTGTTTGCAGCCGGCGTGCTGCCCTACTATCTGCATATGCTGGATCCCGTAGCCGGCGCCGCGCACTTTGCCGTTCCCGACGAAAAAGCCCAGGAACTGATGCACCGCATCCGCTGTCTCCTGCCCGGCTTTCTCGTACCCCGGCTGGTTCGTGAGATGCCCGGCGCTCCATACAAGATCCCCCTGCTCTAGCCAGCAGCTAGAAACAGGTTTGGAAATCATGTACAACGTAGCGGTTTCGCGCAAAATCCGCTGGATGCCGGTCACTATGGTGCTGATTGAGGGAATATCGGTTCGATGAGCGAAGAAATCCTCCGCGTGCTGATCATCGAACTTTCGCTCGAGGATGGAGAGCAACAACTGAGCACCCTGCGCAACGCAGGAATCGCCGTCCGCCCGACCACCGTCGAGGACGAGGAAGAGCTCAACAAGGTTGTCGAAGAGAAGGCCCTGGACCTCGTCCTGCTCAACTCCGACCATCCGGACTTCTCGATCACCCAGGTGAGCGACGTGGTCAACCGGGCAGGCAAGGACATCCCGGTCATTGCGCTGATCGATGATTTCAATGTCGAGACGGCTTCGGCCGCCCTCGAGGCCGGTGCGCGCAACGTCGTTTCCAGCGAGCACCCCCAGTTCGTCGAGAACGTGGTCCGCGCGGAATTCGAGAATCTCGAGCAGCGCCGCAAGACGCGCCGCCTGGATGCCAGCCTGCGGGAAACGGAAAAGCGCTGCCACGCCCTGCTGGACTCGTCCCGGGATGCGATCGCCTACGTGCACGAGGGCATGCACATCTATGCCAACCCGGCCTATCTGCAGCTCTTCGACTACACCGATTTCGAAGATCTGGAGGGGTTGCCGATCCTCGACATGGTGGTCGGCGATGACGCCGGCAAGCTGCGTGACGTACTCAAGGAGCTGAGCAAGGGCAATCCGCCGCCGGACGAGATCGAAGTCAAGCTCGCCATGCCCGACGGCAGCCCCAAGGAAGCGGTCATGGAGTTTTCCTCCGCCAGCATCGAGGGCGAGCCCTGTACGCAGATCGTCCTGCGCGACAAGTCCGTGGACCCGGAACTGGCCAAGGAACTGCGCGATCTGAAGACGCAGGACCTGGTCACCGGCCTGCACAACCGGCAGTTCATGGTCCAGTCCCTGCAGGAAGCCATTACCGCCACGCAGCAGGAAAGCCAGTCGCACAGCCTGGTCATGCTGGAGATCGACAATTTCAAGTCGGTCCTGGAGCAGGTTGGACTGGCCGGCGTGGATCTGCTGCTCGGCGATATCGCGAAGCTGATCCGGGATTGTCAGACCGAGTCGGAAATCGCCGGTCGCATGGCTGACCACACGTTTGTAATCCTCTGCAAGAAACAGCCCATGGAGCATGCGGCCAAGATCGGAGAAGCGATCCGGGCCGCCGTGGAAGGCCATATTTCCGAGATCTCCGACAAATCGGTGACCCTCACCGTCAGCGTCGGTGTCTCGCGCTCGACCGAGTCGGTCACCAATCCGCAGGACCTGCTGTCCATGGTCAGCGGAGCCATGCGCCAGGCCTCTTCCGCGGGCGGCAACAAGGTCGAAATCTACGACCCCGCCAAGGTCACCGGCGACGATGCCGACGACAGCCTGCACTGGATCGAACGCATCAAGGAGGGGCTCAACAAGGACAAGTTCCTGCTCGTCTACCAGCCGATCGTCAGCCTCTTCGGTGCGGAAGATCAGATCTACGAAGTCCTGCTCCGCCTGCAGACGGACGATGACGACGAGATCGCAGCCGGGAAATTCCTGCCCCACGTCGCGGGGCACGAGATCATGATCAAGATCGATCAGTGGGTGATCCAGCATGCGGTGGCCAAGCTGAAGACCCACCGGGAGGAGAATCCGGACGCCAAGACCCAGTTCTTCATCAAGCTGTCCAACGAGACGCTGGCCCGACCGGAGGTGTTGCGCTGGATCGCAAAGGTATTGCAGAAATACCGGATGAGCGGAGATTGCCTTGTGTTCGAGGCGCCGGAAAGCAAGCTGATGACCAACCTGAAGCCGGCGCGCCAGTTCCTCAAGGGGCTGCAGCAGCTCCACTGCAAATTTGCGATCGAGCAGTTCGGCAGCGGTCTGAACTCGTTCCAGATCCTCAAGCACCTGCCCGCGGAATATCTCAAGATCGACCGGGCTTTCATGAAAGGGCTTCCCAAGAGCCAGGAAAACCAGGACAAGATCAAGGAAATTACCGACCAGGCCCATGCGCAGGGCAAGGTGACCGTCGCGGAGTTCGTCGAGGACGCGGCGAGCATGGCCATCCTCTACAGCTGTGGCGTCAACTTCGTCCAGGGCAATTTCCTGCAGGAGCCGGAAAAAGTACTCGCCTACGAGTTCGGTTGAAATCCTCTTCCCTAGCCCGCGTGTTGCCCTGGCTGCGCAACGCGACTCAACGCGGCAAGGCGTTTTGCGCGGCGAAGGTCTAATGGTGTATACCTACGCGCTCCCGAGCAGCAGAACCCGAGAGAATAATGACAACGGATGCGACGAGAGATACTGATGTCGCCGGTATGAGCGACGACCGGCCCGGGGAATTCATCACCGATCCCGAGCACGAGTTCCTGGGTCATCCGAAGGGGCTTTACGTCTGCTTCGCGACCGAACTCTGGGAGCGCTTCTCCTTCTACGGGATGAAGTTCCTGCTGCTCCTCTATCTCACCAAGTACCACCTGTTTACCGACTCCATGGGCCTGGACGTGCTCGGCGCCTACGCCGGCCTGGTCTACGCGCTTCCGGTCATCGGCGGATTGCTGGCGGACCGCTACCTCGGTTTCCGCAAGGCAGTCGTCTTCGGCGGCATCCTCCTCTCGCTGGGGCATATTCTGATGGCCGTCGAGGGGACGCAGGCAACCACCCTGGCCGACGGCACGGTGGTCCGGGACGAAGGCGCGCTCAATGTCTTCTATCTTGCGCTGGCCCTGATCGTCGCCGGTGTCGGCTACCTCAAGCCGAACATTTCCACCATCGTCGGCCGCCTCTACCCGAAACACGACGCACGGCGCGACTCCGGTTTCACGATTTTCTACATGGGCATCAACATCGGCTCCTTCACGGCCACCCTGCTGTGCGGCTGGCTGGGCGAAACCTATGGCTGGAAGTATGGCTTCGGCGCCGCCGGTATCGGCATGATCATCGGCCTGATCACCTTCCTCTGGGGCCAGAAATACCTCATGGGCCACGCGGAACCCAGCGAACCGGAGCGGCTGAAGAAGTCGGCGCTCGGGCCAATCAACGTGGAGTGGGCGATCTACCTGCTGTCGATCGTCAGCCTGGGGGTGATCTGGTGGCTGGTACAGAGCGTCGCGGTCGTGCATACGGCGCAGAACAGCCTCCTGATCGTCGCCATCGTCAGCCTGATCCTGTACGCCATGATGCACCAGGTCGGCGCCTTCGAGGACAAGACCGCGGTCGGTCTTGCGGTAGCGACCGCCGTACTCGGACTGGTCTGGGCGTTCACCGACATCGATATCTGGCTGGGCCTGATGCTTCTCGGCCTGGTGGTTTTCGTGACTTACGGCTTCATGCGGCACAACTCGAACGAATACGGTCAGACGGTCGTACTCATGGTGCTCATCGTCTCGTCGATCGTTTTCTGGGCGCTGTTCGAACAGTCGGCGGCCAGCATGACCCTCTACGCGGACCGGGTCGTCGATCGCGACGTGGGCGGCATCACCTTCACGGCAGCGCAGTTCGGGTCCCTGAACGCCGGTTTCATCATGCTCCTGGCCATTCCCTTCGCCGCGATGTGGGTGTGGCTCGCCAAGCGCAACCTGGAACCTTCAACGCCGGTGAAATTTGCCCTTGGCATCATGCAGGCCGGGCTCGGCTTCGGCGCACTGGTGCTCGGCGCCCAGTTCCCGGACGAGGCCGGCAAGGTGGGGGCGATCTGGCTGGTGCTGGCCTATCTGCTGCATACCACCGGTGAGCTCATGTTGTCGCCGGTGGGTTTGTCCGCGGTGACCAAGCTGTCGATCGGACGGGTGGTCGGCGTCAGCATGGGAACCTGGTTCCTGGCCACAGCGCTGTCGGAAACGCTTGCGACCCAGCTCTCCAAGCTGGCCCATATCGAGACCGTGGGCGGGGAGGCAACCGATGTCGCCGCCGCACTGAATGCTTATACCGGGCTGTTCGAGTTCCTGATGTGGCTCGGCCTCGGCGTCGGGGCCTTCATGCTGATCATCTCGCCGTTGCTGCGCAAGGCGATGCATGACGTTCACTAGCCCGAACTAGCGAGAACTGCCATGCCGATCTACGAATATCGCGCGGTTGAGGCTGAGCGAGGCTGTGATCACTGCCGTTCCGGTTTCGACACGCTCCAGCGGCTCTCCGAGGATCCGCTGGTCGAGTGTCCCGAGTGCGGTTGCGCGATTCAGCGGATCGTCTCGGCACCCTACGTTCAGAGCGGCAGCAAGCATGTCCTGAAGGAAGACAACCTTTCACGGCACGGTTTCACCCAGTACAAACGCGCCGGCGAGGGCTATTACGAGAAGACGGCCGGCAAGGGTCCGAACACCATTGCCGACGACGGCAAGTAGGCGTCCGCGAGCCTCAAGCCTGTCAATCCCACCATCGGCACAACCGGTTTCGACCGTGGCTGTGGCACAATAGGGAACTCAGGGGGAACGACAAAGCAAGGCAGCGTCCATGGAAGTGATCGATCGTATTCGGCAGCAGCTCGACCTCAATCCCATCGTGCTCTACATGAAAGGCTCCCCCCAGCGGCCGACCTGCCGGGGGTCCTGGGAAGCCAGTCGCACTCTGGGGCGCTGTGGCGCCGAGTTCCTTGCGGTTGACATCCAGCTGGATCCCGAGATCCGCGCCTACCTGCCGAAATACTCCGACTGGCCGAGCTTTCCCCAGCTGTTCATGCAGGGTGAGTTCATCGGCGGCAACGACATCATTCGGGAGCTTTACGAGCAGGGGGAGCTGTGCCCGATGGTCCTCCATTGCCAGCCGCCCCAGGCCAGCAACGGCTGATCAGCCCCTCTAGAGGATCAGGTCGAACCCCTGGTGACGATCTGCGGCACGCCGTGAGCGGCGTGCCAGGCATTGACCACGCCGCAGAACAAACCCGCCGTTTTTTCGGCGTCGTACAGTGCCGAGTGCGCCTCGTTCGCGTCCCAGTCATCCCCCATCGCCTGCACCGCCCGTGACAGCACCGTCTGGCCAACCGCCAGACCGCCCAGGGTGGCCGTGTCGAAAGTGCTGAACGGGTGAAACGGATTGCGCTTGTATCCGGTCCGCCGAACGGCGGCATTGAGGAACCCCAGATCCAGGGCGGGGTTGTGACCGACCAGGATGGCCCGGGTGCAGCCCGTTTCCCGCAGCGCCCGCCGCACCGGCTGAAAGATCTCCCGCAGCGCCTGTTTTTCCTCCAGCGCGTCGCGGAACGGGTGTTCCGGGTCGATACCCGTGATCTCCAGGGAACGCGGATCGATGTTGGCGCCGGGAAACGGCATGACATGTGCGTGCACGACGGTACCGGGCTGCAGATCCCCGGCGTCGTTCATCTCGACGAGGCAGGCGGCAATCTCCAGCAGCGCGTCGCGCTCCGCGTCGAGGCCGCCGGTTTCCACATCCACCACGACCGGGAGGAAACCGCGAAAGCGTCGGGCAATGGTCTTGTCATCCTGCTTTCCCATGGGGGCAGCATAGCGGGTGTTTGCGACTAAGTGATATAGTCCGCCCCGATTCGCCGCAAACGACCCCGCGAGATGCTTGAAACGTTCAGAGAATTCTGGGAATTCCTCAAGGTCCGGAAGAAATTCTGGCTGCTGCCCATCGTGCTCACCCTGGGACTGCTGGGCGGGCTGATCGTTCTGACCCAGGGCTCCGCGGTCGCGCCCTTCATCTACACCCTGTTCTGAGCGAGCCATGAAGTTCGTCGACGAAGCCTCGATCCGGGTCGAGGCCGGAAAGGGAGGCAACGGCGCGGTCAGCTTCCGGCGGGAGAAATACATCCCTAAAGGCGGTCCGGACGGCGGCGACGGCGGCGATGGCGGCGACGTGATCCTGGTTGGGGACCAGGGCCTGAATACACTGGTGGATTTCCGCCACCAGCGAAATTTCAAGGCGGAAAACGGCCAGGGCGGCATGGGCAAGCAGAAGACCGGGCGCAGCGGGGAAGACCTGCGGGTTCGCGTACCGATCGGCACGGTGGTGACCAATCGGGAGACCGACGAGGTGATCGGGGACATCACCGAGCACGAGCAGGAACTGGTGGTTGCCCGCGGCGGTACCGGGGGCCGGGGCAACATCCGCTTCAAGAGTTCGACCAACCGCGCGCCGCGCCAGTCGACGCCGGGAACGCCGGGCGAGTGTCGCCAGCTGGACCTGGAGCTGAAGGTCCTTGCCGATGTCGGTCTGCTGGGTTTCCCCAATGCCGGGAAATCGACCCTCATCGCGGCGATTTCAGCAGCCACGCCGAAGATCGCGGAATACCCTTTCACTACCCTTCACCCGCACCTGGGTGTGGTCCGGATCGAGGTCCACCAGGCCTTCGTGGTTGCCGACATCCCGGGCGTGATCGAGGGCGCCGCCGAAGGTGCCGGCCTGGGCATCCAGTTCCTGCGTCACGTGCAACGGGCCCGGCTCCTGTGGCATCTGGTGGACCTGGCGCCGTTGGACGACCAGGACCCGGCGGAACAGGTGCGCAAGATCGAACAGGAACTGGAGACCTTCGATCCGGACCTGAAATCCGTGCCGCGCTGGCTGGTTCTGAGCAAGGCGGACCTGCTTGCTGCAGAGGAGGCCGAAGCCCGGGCACGGGAAGTCGTCCAGGCGCTGGCCTGGCAGGCGCCCTGGTTCCTGATCTCGTCGGTTTCCGGTGAAGGTCTGGAAAGGTTGAAAAAGGAGACGATGAGCGCGCTGGAGGCGCTCCGGAAGGAGGACGCGGCCGCCGCCGGGAAACCGGAGGACGGCGCGGTCGCGGAGTAACCGGCGAGGCCAGGCTCCGCAACGCTGATCCGACTTAGCCTGGATGTTGCATGAGTTGTCGGGAATTGCGGCCTATCTCGGGGAGGCAGCTTGTTCGATCGCCCGCGGGAGCGTAGCCGTAGCTACGGTCCAAGGGGGATCGGGCAAGATGACCCTTGAGATTGGGCGCAAAACCGACAGCGCGCAAACTGTGCCCTCAATCGCTTGCCGAGATAACTTCCAACTCATTGACCTGGCAGGCTATTTAGCTCCGAACCGCGCGTAACTTGTGCAACATCCAGGTTAGTCCAGCGCCTTGATGCGCTTGACCAGCCGACTCTTGTGCCGTGCGGCCTTGTTCTTGTGAATCAGGCCCTTGCCGGCAATCTTGTCGATGACCGGTCCGGCCTTCCTGAAGGCCTCTTCCGCGCTCTTCTTGTCACCATCGTGGATGGCCCGCAGGACGCGCTTGATCTGGGTCCGGAACATGGAACGCATGGCCGCGTTCTGCTCCCGCCGACGGGCATTCTGCCGGACGCGCTTTCGTGCAGATACTGAATGTGCCAAGGGAAATCTCCGCTAGTCGGTGCAAACAAAAGGCGGGAATTATTTTCCTTTTTTGGCTTGAAATCAAGCCCATCGCAGGCGATAGACCATTCCGGCCACCAGGTAGAGGGCAGCCGAGACGGCGAGCACCCCACGAAATCCCAGGTGGTGGGCCAGGAGCACCGCCGCCGGTGCAGCGACCACGGACGCACAGCCATTGACGCCCCAGGCCCATCCCGCAAGCCGACCATCCAACGAGGCTGCCCGGCGCAGTCCCGCGGGAAACGGAACGCCCATGCAAAGCGCCAGGGGCGCCAGCAGCACGACAGCCGTCGTCAGGCGGGCCGCCGCGGGCCAGGCAACGACTGCTTCACCGATCGGATCGATCACGACCATCGCCAGGGCACAGACCGCAGCGATGCACCCTGCGGCCCTCAACGGCGAGAGTCGCCCGGTCAACAGCAGTGAGCCCAGGCCGGCAAAGACCAGGAATCCGCCCAGGGCCACGCCGATGGACTGAACCGGCGTGGCGAACAACAGGTGCAGCTTCTGGATGAAGGCAATCTCGATTGCCATGAAACCGAGGCCGACCGCCGTAAAGTAGGCCCCGAGGCCAAGCAGTGCTCCAGACTGCTCTCGGCTCAGGCCCAGCGCCGGCAACACCAGCAGCAACGTGCCGGTAATGCCCGCGATGAGCAGGGTCGCCAGCAGGAGCAGGTAGCCCATTTCGACCAGCACCAGGCCGCCTTCTCCGCGCTGCGCCCACAATTCGGGCAGCAGTGACCAGCGGAAGGAATGCCCAAAGAACGGGCGGTCGTCCGACGCCGGCGCGACGGCAAAAGGGTAGTCTTCCACCCACTCGTTCCGGCGTTCGTGCAGCGCCCGGGCCGCGTCGTAAAGCCAGGCTTGCTCCCACTGCAGCGACTGATTGGCCTCATCTGGCCGAAGATCCGGTAGCCAGGCCACGTCGAAGCCCAGTGCGCCGGAAAATTCGCGAATGCGCTGAGTGTCGGCACTGCCGAGCGCAGCGCGACTCACCAGCAGCGTGACCGTATTCAGGCTGCGCAGCATGGCGAGGTGATCCATCGGCTCGGCCACGCCGGACGCTTGCAGCGCCGCGTGGGCCGTCGTCAGGAGCTTCACTGCGGCGCGTGGCGGTACCTGCAGGGGCACGGTCAAGGCGAGGCGTCCGCCCGGCGCCAGCACCCGCCAGGCAGCGGCCAGGCCCTCCGCCGTCAGCAGGTAGTCTTCACCACTCATGCCGCGGCCGGCCGGAGCGGTCGACCGATCGACAACGATGGTCTCATAGCGTTGATTCGTAGCGCTGACGAATTGCCGGGGCATGGCCTCCAGGGTTTCCAGCCCGGCCGGCACCACGTCGAAGCCCCGATCAAGGACCAGCGCGGTGACCCGCCGGTCGACCTCGGCAACGGTCACCGACTCGGCGCCGGCATGCAGCGCCTGGCGAAGCGGCTGCCCACCTCCCAGGCCCAGTACCAGCGTTCGACCGGGGGTCTCTAGCGCAAAGGGAAGCGCGGACGGCATTGAAGCGAGGTAGCGCCCGGACGACCCAGCCCGATCGATCGCGGTCATGTCCGCCCCGTCGAAGAAGAGGGCCTGCTGGGAAGGCGGTAACGCGGGCGAGAAGATGCTCAGTCCCGGGGCGAACCGAAAAGGCACCGCTTCGCTGGACACCACGCTCAGGACGCCCAGGACACCGTGCCGGGTGGTTTCCATCCGGGCACCCTGCGCTTGCAGCGTTCGAGCCAGGGGCTTGTGTTCGGCGGGCTGAAACAGGGCATGAAGCAGCGGCTGGCCGAAGATGGAGGCGGCAATCACCGGCAGAGCCCACAGCAGGGCTCGGGCGGAAAGTCCCAGCCCCCGGACCAGAAAGGCAATGGGGACCACGCATGCGATGCCCAGGACCGCGACCGTGGCCGGAAGTTCAACGAGTTCGATCAGCATCAACCCGCCCGCCGTTCCCAGGCCCGCACCGATCAGGTCGGCGCCGTAAAGTCTCGGCAGATGTCGCGGGAAGCCGATCAGCAGGAGCCCGATGGTGATCGCCCCGAGCAGGAAAGGCACTGCCAGCACGATGAAGATGCCCCCCAGCCACAGGAACTGGGTGGGATCCCAGACCAGGGCATGGCCGTTGAACGGGATCCGGGCGGCGAGCCCGGAGCAAACCGGCATGGCCAGCGCGAACGTCCCGGCACCGGCCACCGCCCAACGACGAGGATCGAGTTCGATCCGGGCGAGCAACGTGCCGGAAATCGCATATCCGAGCAATGCAAGGCTGATGATCAGTGCCGCGAATTCCGGATGGTGGATCCAGGCCTGGATCCGGATCAGGCACAGCTCAAAGGCCAGTCCGATACCCGCCAGCAGGCCGATGCCGGCGCCCATCCACAGGGGGCGCACTGATTCCGGTGGATTCAATCCGGCCCGCCGGTGAGGGGTACGAACCGGACCGGAAGCAGCTGGCGGGAACGGATCCGGTCCGCTTCGGTCTTGTCGATCACCATGAGCTGCTGGGTCAGGAACGGCGGGCCGACGGGGATAACCATGCGCCCGCCCACTTTCAGCTGGTCGACCAGCGGCGGCGGCACGTGGCCGGCAGCAGCGGTGACGATGATCGCGTCGAAAGGCGCATGTGCCTCCCAGCCGTAATAGCCGTCGCCGATACGGGTCTCGATCGCATAGCCCAGGCGCTCGAAGCGGTCCTCCACCGCCTCGCCCAGCTCCGGGACGATCTCGATGCTGAATACCTCCGCGCCGGCGGCGCTTAGGATGGCAGCCTGGTATCCCGAACCGGTGCCGATCTCGAGGATCTTCTGCCCCGGCCCCGGCTTGATCAGATCGGTCATCAGGGCAACGATGAACGGCTGCGAAATGGTCTGCCCGTAGCCGATCGGCAAGGGCCGGTTCTGATAAGCAAAGCGGCGCTGGGCCCGGGGCACGAATTCATGACGGGGCACGGTGCGTAACGCCTTGAGCACCACCGGCTCGGGAGGGCCGTCCTTCCAGGTCTTGAGCTGCTGCGCCACGACTTCCACCAGCGCCTCCCGCTGCTCTCCCATGCTGTCCCCGTCTGCCTGGGCCGGGCCCAGCAGGAGGAGACTCGTCATGAGCCAGTACAGTCCGTGGAGCGCCGCGTGCGCCATGCCCCCAGTATACCTCACCCGCGGTTGCCCCCTCTTCGCCCTTCTGCAGCCATGACCCTTTGGGCCCTGGCGCGTATAGTGGCGCGCTGAAGTGTCAAGCTCGAGTTCCAGATGCTCGCATGAAACTGCTGCGCTCTACCGCCATCGTCAGCTCGATGACGCTGTTTTCGCGGGTTTTCGGCTTCATCCGCGACGTGGTCATCGCACGCATATTCGGCGCAACCGCGGCCACCGATGCATTCATCGTGGCGCTGCGAATCCCCAACCTGCTGCGACGCTGGTTCGCGGAAGGCTCGTTTTCGCTGGCTTTCGTTCCGGTCCTCAACGAGTACCGCGAGCGTGGCCGGGAGGAGGAACTACGCGACCTGATCGACGCAACCACCGGCGCACTGCTCGCCGTGGTCAGCCTGATCGTGGGGTTGGGCATGCTGTTCGCCCCGGGCTTCGTCTACCTGTTTGCATTCGGGCTGACCGAGCAGCCGGAACTGTTCGATCTGGCGCAACGGATGCTCCGGATCACTTTTCCCTATGCCCTGTTCATCTCCCTGACCGCGATGGCCGGGGGCATCCTCAATACCTTCGGCCGCTTCGCGGTCCCGGCATTCACGCCGGTGCTGCTCAATCTCGCCCTGATCGGCGCAGCGCTGTGGCTTGCACCTGCCTTCGAACAGCCCATCGTCGCTCTGGCCTGGGGCGTGTTCATCGCGGGGGTGCTTCAGCTGGGCCTGCAGCTTCCGGCGCTGGCCCGCATGGGCCTCTTGCGCCGGCCGGTGGTCCGCTTCGATCACCCCGGGGTGCGCAAGATCGGCAAGCTGATGGTGCCCACCCTGATCGGCTCCTCGGTCGCCCAGCTCAATATCCTGGTGGATACGCAGATCGCGTCCTTCATCACGGCCGGCGCGATCAGCTGGCTGTACTACTCGGATCGGCTGCTCGAATTTCCGCTCGGAGTGTTCGGCATCGCCATCTCGACGGTCATCCTGCCCAGCCTGTCGCGCCGGCACGCGGGAGTGGATCCGGATGGATTTTCGCGCACGCTGGACTGGGGTCTTCGCACCGGTACGCTCATCGCCCTTCCAGCTGCGGTCGGCCTCGGGGTGATCGCCGCTCCGCTGGTGGCAACCCTGTTTCACTATGGCGAATTCGGCCGCGACGACCTGTTCATGACGGCCGCCAGCGTCGCCGCCTATGCGCTGGGCCTGCCCGGCTACGTGATGATCAAGGTCCTGGCCCCGGCCTTCTATTCGCGCCAGGATACGCGAACCCCGGTCAAGATTGCCGTGGTCGCCCTGGTGAGCAACGTCGTGCTCAACCTTACCTTCGTGGCCATTCTGCTGAGGAATCCGATCGCCCCGCCGCACGCCGGCCTGGCCCTGGCCAGCAGCTGCTCGGCCTACCTGAATGCCGGGCTGCTGTATCGGGCGCTGAGGCGTGACGGCGCCTACGAGCCGGTTGCCGGCTGGGGACGTCACTGGGCCGGAATCGGCGCCGCCTGCGGGCTCATGGTCGCGTTTCTCGTCTGGCGCATGCCCCCCTGGGCCGCCTGGGCCGATATGACGCTGACCACGCGAATCGGGAATCTCGCCTGGCTCATCGGCGGCGCCATGGCAATTTACGGACTGGTGACACTCGCTACGGGCGTGCTCCGCCGAGAATTGCGCGACGCGCCACTGTAGTCCGTCAGCGCAGGTGCGCCTGCAGGTCCGGGGACACCTCGAAGCCGTGGGCGGATACCCAGGTCAGTGCATCAACCGGTTCTTCGACCAGTGCGACGCGTGCCTTGTCGTAGTGGCGGAATATCTGGTCGGCGGCAAAATGGGATTTCAGCTCGTCGTCCGCAATGTTGATGTAGGCCGCCGCCACCAGCCCATTGCGGTCTTTCCACCGTGCCAGTTCACCGAGCTCCGGGCCGACCTCCGGCGTCGCCAGACGCCATTGACGGGCGTCGACCACCAGGGCCCACGGGTCCCGGCCACAGTCGTCAAAAAGCGCGCGAAACTGGGACGCGTAGGATTGCATGGTCTCGAGATTCCACGCATCCAGGACAACGGAGACTACGACGTCATCGAACCGATCGATCCGGTAGTCCCCGTGCTCACGCATCGCGTTCGGCCGCGGCTTCGAAGGCGCGGATCGACTGGATGAGGGATTCGGGGATCTTCAGGCCACAGGAAGCAAGAAACTCCGTTGCATCCTGAGCGCTCTGGACCAGTCGGACCGGGGCTTGGCGATCGCGCCCGAAGATGGTCTCGCGCGCTACCGACTCGGAGAGAAAGTCGCCCTTCGTGATCAGCGCAGATCCCTTGAGACGACGCTGATCGAGCCAGGCGGACAGGCGGGACACCATCGGCAGCACATCGGGCGTGGAAAGCTCCCAGCGTCGGGCATCCATGATCAGGCCCCACGGGCCCGCGGAGAACATCTCCTCGGCCAGGCTCCGTAGATCGCATTCGTAATGTTCGAATGCCGGGACGTTCCACGCGCCCTCGATGGAGATCAGCATAATCTGACCGTGCCGCTGCAGATCGTAGTTGCCGTGCTCGTTCATCGGCCGCCGCTCAGTCATGAAAGGATCTTGCTGCGGTCATCGGAACATTTCAAGCATTTGACCTGGCCGGCTTGGGTCCAAACCGCGGTCGCATTACAATACCGGGCCTTCCCAACCTGCGACATGAGGAACTTCCATGAAACAGCCCGTGCGAGTCGCCATCACCGGCGCGGCCGGTCAGATCGGTTACCAACTGTGCTTTCGAATTGCGGCCGGCGACATGCTGGGACCGGATCAGCCGGTCATCCTGCAGCTGCTGGAGATTCCACCGGCTCTGGATGCGCTGGGCGGTGTGATCATGGAACTGAACGACTGCGCCTTTCCGCTGCTGGCCGGGACCGTCGGCACTACCGATGCAAATGAGGCCTTCGCCGGCGCGGACTATGCGCTGCTGGTCGGCGCCAAGCCGCGTGGGCCGGGGATGGAGCGGAAGGATCTCCTCAGCGAAAACGGCAAGATCTTCGGCCCCCAGGGCAAGGCCCTCAACGACCACGCCTCGCGCGACGTCAAGGTGCTGGTGGTGGGCAACCCGGCCAACACCAACGCCCTCATCGCGCAGGCCAATGCCCCGGACCTGGATCCCCGGAATTTCACCGCCATGACCCGCCTGGACCACAACCGGGCCATCGCCCAGCTGGCGGAAAAGACCGGCGTTCACCAGGGCACGGTGAAGAAGATGATCATCTGGGGCAATCACTCGTCCACCCAGTACCCGGACATCCGGTTTGCGATGGCGGATGGCAAGGCGGCGCCCACCATGGTCGGCCAGGACTGGTACCGGGATGAGTTCATTCCGACGGTACAGCAGCGCGGTGCCGCAATCATCAAGGCTCGCGGCGCTTCGAGCGCGGCGTCGGCGGCATCTTCGGCTATTGACCACGTCCGCAGCTGGGCGCTGGGGACGCCGGACGACGACTGGGTTTCCATGGCCGTAACCTCGGACGGCTCCTACGGGATCGACCCCGGCGTGATCTACAGCTTCCCGTGCCAATGCTCGGACGGTGACTGGAAGATCGTCCAGGATCTGCAGATCGACGAGTTCAGCCGCGAGCGCATGGATGCGACGGACCGCGAGCTGCGTGAGGAGCGCAGCGCGGTCGAAGCGCTGCTCTGAGGATCCCCATGGACCGACAAGGAACACCCGGCACTCGCTTTCGAGCCCTCGTGGCCGAGCACGCGCCGCTCCAGGTGGTCGGCACCATCAATGCCTACACGGCCCGCATGGCCAGGCAGATCGGTCACCGGGCAATCTATCTGTCCGGCGGAGGTGTCGCCGCCAATTCCCTCGGTCTGCCGGATCTCGGCATCAGCGCGCTCGAAGACGTCCTCACCGACGTGCGCCGGATTACCGATGTCTGCGATCTGCCCCTGCTGGTGGACGTGGACACCGGCTTCGGCGGCGCCTTCAACATTGCCCGAACGGTGAAATCGCTGATCAAGTTCGGCGCCGCGGCCATGCATATCGAGGATCAGGTCGCGCAGAAGCGGTGTGGTCACCGCCCCGGGAAGGCGATCGTGACCCGGGACGAGATGGTCGACCGGATCAAGGCGGCGGTGGATGCCAGGGACGACGACGGTTTTGTGATCATGGCCCGGACCGATGCGCTCGCCGTCGAGGGCATGGACCGGGCGGTCGATCGGGCGGTGGCCTGCGTCGAAGCCGGCGCCGACATGATCTTCCCGGAGGCGATGCAGACCCTGGACCAGTACCGGGCCTTCAAGGACGCCGTCGGCGTGCCCATCCTGGCCAACATCACGGAATTCGGGAAGACCCCGCTGTTCACGACGCCGGAGCTCGGCGAGGCCGGCGTGGACATCGTGCTTTACTGCTGTTCGGCCTATCGCGCCATGAACAAGGCGGCCGAGACCACCTACCGCGCCCTGCTGGCCGACGGCCATCAAAAGAACGTCCTGGAGATCATGCAGACCCGGGAAGAACTCTACGACTACCTCGATTATCACAGCTTCGAACAGAAGCTCGACGCGCTGTTTGGCGACGACGACTAGCCCGGAGAAAAACCATGTCCACCCACGACCGACGCTCGGCCGCACGGCCCGACCCCGATCAACCGCTCTTGGATATCGCCAACTACGTCTGCGACTATCGGGTAGACAGCGACGAGGCCTACCGGACCGCCCGCTATTGCGTGATGGACAGCCTGGCCTGCGCCCTGATGGCCCTGCATCATCCGGAGTGCGTCAAGTTGCTGGGGCCGGTGGTGCCGGGCGCCGACATGCCGGGCGGGGCCAAGGTCCCGGGCACCTCGCATCAGCTCGATCCGGTCCAGGGCGCCTTCAACATCGGAGCGCTGATCCGCTGGCTCGATTTCAACGACACCTGGCTGGCGGCGGAATGGGGCCACCCGTCCGACAACCTGGGCGCGATCCTGGCGGTCGCGGACTATCTTTCACGCCGCAGCGCCGCCTCCGGCAAGGCGACATTGACCATGCGGGATGTACTGACCGCGTCGATCAAGGCTCACGAGATCCAGGGCGTGCTCGCGCTGGAAAACAGCTACAACCGGGTGGGCCTGGACCACGTCCTCCTGGTCCGCATCGCCAGCACGGCGGTCGTGACCCGCATGCTCGGCGGATCCCGCGATGACGTGGTCAACGCCGTTTCCAATGCGTGGATCGACGGCGGGGCCCTGCGTACCTATCGTCACGCGCCGAACACAGGATCGAGAAAGAGCTGGGCGGCCGGCGACGCCTGCCGCCGGGCCGTGCAGCTGGCACTGATCGCGATGACCGGCGAGATGGGCTACCCGTCGGCCCTGTCGGCCAAGACCTGGGGTTTCTACGATGTGCTGTTCAAGGGCAACGAGTTCCAGTTTCAGCGCGACTACGGCAGTTACGTCATGGAAAACGTGCTGTTCAAGATCTCCTTCCCGGCCGAGTTCCACGCCCAGACCGCCGTCGAATGCGCGCTCGCGCTGCACGAGCAGGTCGGGCCGCGCATCGACGAGGTGGAACGCGTCGTCATAGAGACCCAGGAAGCCGGCAGCCGGATCATCGACAAGACCGGTCCGCTGGACAACTACGCCGACCGCGACCATTGCATCCAGTACATGGTGGCCGTGCCGCTGATCTTCGGCGAGCTGACCGCCGAGAGCTACGAAGACCGGGTCGCCGCCGACCCGCGTATCGACGCCCTGCGGGACAAGATGGAAGTGAGCGAGAACGAAGCGTTCACAAAGGACTATTTCGACCCGGAGAAGCGGGCGATCGGCAACGCGATACAGGTGTTCTTCACCGACGGCAGTTCCACCGACCGGGTCCAGGTCGACTACCCGATCGGCCACCGCCGGCGCCGCGACGAGGGCATCCCGGTGCTCATCAGCAAATTCGAAAAGGCGCTGGGCGCCCACCTTTCGAAGCGCCAGGCCGAGCAGATCAAGACCCTGTGCGCCGACCAGGAAGAGCTGGAGGCCACGCCGGTGCACGAGTTCATGGACCTTTTTGCCGTCGGCGCCTGAACCCCGGACTAGAGTTCCGAGCTGAGGACGGCGGACCGGAGCTCCGAGGCCCTGCTCTGGATCGCCTCGCGGGTCTGGTCGTCCAGCCGGTCCAGGTTGCGCACCTGCAGCGCCATCCGCGGGTGGTCCCGAAACCGATCCTCGTGGCGGAGCAGGAAATCCCAGTAGAACGTCGTGAAGGGGCACGCCTTCGGGCCCACCTTCTCGGCCGGTTTGTAACGGCACCCATCGCAGTAGTTGCTCATCCGCTGAATGTATTTGCCGGTCGCCGCGTAAGGTTTGCTGGCCAGAAAGCCGCCGTCGGCGTACTGGGACATGCCGATCGTATTCGGTGCCTCGACCCATTCGACTGCATCGACGTAGACCGCCAGATACCACTCGTGCAGTTCCCTGGGCTCGATTCCGTAGAGCAGCCCGAAAAGCCCGGTCACCATGAGCCGCTGGATATGGTGGGCATAGCCGTAGCGCAGGGTCTGGCGAACCACTTCGGACACACAGTTCATGGTCGTTTCACCGGTCCAGTAGAACTCGGGCAGCGCTTCCCGATGGTCCAGGGTGTTGACTTCCAGATAGCCCGGCATGCGCGCAAGATAGATCCCCCGAATGTATTCCCGCCAGCCGAGGATCTGCCGGATGAAGCCTTCCACCGAGTTCAGCGGCGCGGCGCCGTCGCCATAGGCCTTTTGCGCCGCTTCGATCGCCTGGCGCGGATCCAGGAGCTTCAGGTTGAGCGCCGATGAGATCCGGGCATGAAACAGGAAAGGCCGTCCGGTCCACATGGCATCCTGGTAGGTACCGAAGTCTTCCAGCCGGTTGGCGATGAAGTCGTCCAGCGCCCTGCGGGCCTGTTCCGGCGTTACCGGCCAGCCGAAATCGTCCAGCTCTCCCGGATGATCCGGGAACCGTTCCTCGACCAGGTCGATGACCACACGGGTCAGCTCGTTCGGCTCGAACGGTAAGCAGGCCCCCTCCCCCGGCGGCCCATCCCGATCGAAGGACGCCCGGTTCTCGCGATCGAGATTCCATTTGCCGCCGACCGGCTCGCCGTCTTCCATCAGCACGTCGTAGCGCTTGCGCATGCGCCGGTAGAAGAACTCCATGCGGGGCTGTTTCTGCTCGGCCAGCCAGGCCTCGAAATCCGTCCTGGAACACAGGAAGTGCGGGTCGTCGATCACTTCCAGCTCCGCCCCGGTGCGCCCGATCGCCGAGACCAGGCCATGCTGCACCCGGTAATCTCCTGCCTCCATGAGCAGGACCTTGGAGACGCCCAGCGACTCAATGTCGCCGGCGAGGCAGGCCGCCAACGATCGGTGCGGGTGCGCGCCAAGGGAACGATAGATCACCTCCCGGCCCTCCGCCTCCCGGGCCGCGCGAAAATGCCGCATCGCGGCCAGGAACTGAACGATGCGCGCCTTGTGGGACCAGACGTGGGTGGC
>JAWVZU010000039.1:0-19181 GCA_033722075.1 Lysobacterales bacterium | reverse complement strand
GGCTGAGTGTCACCACCGTGTTCGCCATTCTGGTCCACGCGGTCATCGTGCTCGGCGTCGGTTTCGAGTACGAGGACCTGATGGATCCGGAAAACCTGCCGGCGCTGGACGTCATCCTGGTGCAGCGACAGACCGAGGAAGAGCCGGAGGAGGCGGACTTCCTGGCCCAGGCCTCCCAGCAGGGCGGGGGCACGGCGGTGGAAAAGGTTCGCCCGCAGGCGCCGCTGGTCAGCCAGGTCCCCAAACCGGATCCCGGAGAGGCACCCCAGCCGGTGCGGCGCAGCGTTCCCGAACCCACGCCCCAAACACCTCCGGAGGTCCTGACCCGAGATCAGGCCGTTGCCAAGGTCCAGGTGGAACCGGAGCGCGAGCTGCAACCGGAAGAGCCGACCGTGACCGACAAGCAGCTGATCGAGCGGAGCATGGAGATCGCCCGCCTGGAAGCCGAAATCGGCCGGGACCTGGAGGCCTACGCCAAAAGACCTCGGCGCAAGTTCATCTCGGCCAACACCCGCGAGTACGCCTACGCCGCCTACATGCAGGCGTGGGTTGCCAAGGTCGAGCGCCTCGGCAACCTGAATTACCCGGACGAGGCCCGGCGCCGGAGGCTGTCCGGGAGCCTGGTCCTCAGCGTCGGGATCAAGCGCACCGGCGAGATCGACAGCATCGAGGTGATCCAGCCTTCCGGCTTCAAGATCCTGGACGAGGCGGCCATCCGCATCGTGCGCATGGGCTCTCCCTATTCGCCGCTGCCGGAGAACATCCGGGACAAGGTCGATATCCTGCACATCACCCGGACCTGGCAATTCCTGCCCGGCAACTCCTTCGGCTACAAATGACCCTTGTGGTTCAGAGCGGTAACCATGAAGGCTTGAAGCACGACGAAGCCATGGAGAAAAGCAGGAACAAGAAGCGGTCAACAGGAAATCAGGAAAAAACGGAAAGACTGCCCCTTCGGCTAAAGATGTCGCTTATGCTCCAGAGCGGTAACCATGAAGACTTGAAGGCCTGAAGAGGCCAAAGCGGTCAACAGGAAATCAGGAAAAACAGGAAACGGGGCGCTGTTGCGCGTGTTTCTGTCACGGTGACAGTTGCCACGCCCCCTACCTCGCTTTCTTCATGGCTTCGTGTCTTCATGGTTACCGCTTTGATCCGCGTCAGCGGCCAAAAAAAAGGCCTCGATCCCCGGGTCGGCGCGCCGCCCGAGGATGACGCTCTGACTGCGAACGCCGCCCGAGGATGACGACTGCTTGCGAAGGCTCTCGCCCGCTTCGTCATGCCCGCGCAGGCGGGCAACCAGCCACCCTTTTTTTCATGTATTTCATGGCTTTCATGGTTCCGGCCCTAATCAGCGTCAGCGCCCAGGACGGCAGCGCGACGGGAATCGCAGCGGAAGGCGGCATCGAGCGGCGATCGGTGGATCTCGCCGCCGGGATCGCAGATCCGCAGGTCGAACCCCGGCCAGTTGGTGGAATCCGTCCGCAGTGTCACGACCCGTTGAGACCGGTTCCAGGCCTCGAGCGTCAGGCGCACGGTCTGGCGATCCCCGACGTCCCGGACCGCCGCAGCGAACTCCTCCAGCGTAGCCACCGGAACGCCCTCCACGCTCACGACCAGGTGCAGGGGCGAGAGCTCATGGCGCTGGGCCGGTGAACCATAGAAATAGCTCGCGATATACACACCCTCGGGGCGCGATCCGGCCAGCCGGGCGGCACGATGGAGTTCATGAAAGACCGCCCCGCTCCAGTGAATCACGCGGTCGATTCCGCTCTTCTCCAGCGGCGTCAGCGGCAGATCCAATTCCAATACTCGGCCATCCCGGTAGACGAGCAGCTTCGCCGAGGAATCCCCGAGCGCTTCGCGCAGCACGGCAAAAGATGTGACCAGGCGACCGTTGACCCTGAGCAGCAGATCTCCGCTGCGCAGTCGCTGTGCCGCACTGGTACCGGTCACGGTCCGCACGACCCCCAGGACCTGCGCTGCATCGGTCGCATTCCGCGCGAAATCATCGACCAGCGACTCATCCAGCCCCAGCCTGAGCGCCTCGAACAGGGGAATGGGCTGGAACTCCGCCTCGATGACTTCGACGGGGCCGGCGCTCTCCAGATCCTCGACCAGATCCTGCAGCAGGGCCGCGGGAATGGCGGCCCGGTGGCCCTCCACTTCGAGCGTCGCGGAGAGCAGCCCGACGACCCGGTCCTGGGAGTCCACGAGCACGCCCTGCTCGACCTCGAGCGAACCGGGCAACAGCATCGCTTCCAGGTTGACGTCACTGAAACGCAGGTGTTTGAAGGGCCCCGGCCTTGGAGCCCGGACCCCGACGACTTCGCCGGCACGACGGGAGAGACGACGATCCGCGCCGCTGCTGACCACGGTGACAAACTCGCCCGGGCCTGCCTCGCTGAAGCCCGGAACCACGACCCCGGATGCTGCCAACAACTTCGGCGGGCTCTCGAGAATCGTCAGCCCGTGGGTCGGGTGCACGTAAAGCACCCGGGCCGGAATCTCGTGCCGACCGTGCAGCACGACGCTGACGGCCCCCATCGGGTGCGGTACTCGGCCTCGATCGACGGCAATCCAGCCGCGCTCGGCGTCAATCACGAGCCCGGTGCTATTGGTATGCAGTTCGTTGAAACCGAGCATGCCATAGGGAGCCCTGAACTCCACATGGACCAGCGCCGGATCCACGCCCCGGGCATTGCCGTTCGGCTCAGCCGCCGGCAACGGTTCGGTGGGCGGCCCGGAAGCCGAAGTCGGCAGGTCTCGGCACTCGTAGGGTCCGACCGTCGGCCGTTCGCAATAGCGTTCCGGAAACCAGCTGCGGTGTGCACGCACCAGGGCGAAACGTTCCTGCCCGGGCTGATCGGCGCGACGATAGCGCAAGCCGATGTCCTGCCCATCCGAAATCCCCGCAAGCCAATCCGCCAGCTCGGCCGTGGTGGCAAAACGCCGACCGTCGAACTCGGTAATGATGCTCCCGGACTCGATCCCCGATTCCGCCAGGAAGAAGCCCGGCAACGAGACCTGGAACCCCGCCAGGGGCAGGTTCAGGTTGCGGGCCAGGTGATAGGAGGTCCGGTGCAGCGTCGTACCGCTGAAGTCGACGAACGCTGCCGGGGTCATGGCATGCAGATCCGCCACCGGCAACTCCAAGGGAAGCTCGGTGCCCCGCCTGAGGACCACCAGTTGGATGGTCTCGCCGACCCGGGCATCGAGCCGTTCTTCCAATGAGGCAAAATCGACGACCGCCTCGCCCGCGGCGGAAAGCACCACGTCGCCGAGTTCAAGTGTCTCGGCGGCCGGCGTGCCCGGCAGGAGGCGCTGAACCACCAGCATGCCGTTGGCCTGGGGATGAGTGGTGCGCACCCGCTTCTCGAGATCAATGGGAAGCCCCAGTTCCCGCAATTCGTAAAACGGGACCGGCACCAGCGTGGCCGCCAGGGAACCGCGATGGACCGGCTGACCGGCACGGATGCGGTCCAGCGCATGAACCACGCGCCACAAGGGAAGGAAAAAGCTGGTCTGCGCATCCGTCCGGGCACCCGACGCCAACGCCACGACCCGCCCACGCTGGTCGATCACCGGCGATCCCGACGAGCCCCCGGAGGTCCCGGTCGCCGCCTGGATATAGAACGTGTTGAAATCGTTGTAGCCGAGTTGCTTGTAGTTGGGGGCTGGCCGGTCGAGTCGCGAGATCGTACCGGCGAGTATGGACAGCTTCTCACCGGCGTCGTTGCCGACCACCCGGATCTCCGTGCCGATCGCGGCCCCTTCGGGCTGCAGTGGCAGCGCCGGCGGCTCGAGGAAGCCGAGTTCGCTCGGATCGAAGCGGAAGAACCCGAAGTCGTGTACCGGATCGCGATACACCGGCGCGAGTTCCACCGATTCGCCGTTGATGAAGATCGCCCGGGCGACGATCGGCCCCGCGGTGACCAGGTGGCGGTTGGTCAGAATCAGACCGCGCTCCGCGTCGACGACGAAACCGGTGCCCTGGGAGGAACTCGGGGACTCGCCCTCGAAAGCCCGGGTCTGGTCGATCTGCACCGAAACCACGGCGTTGGCGACCCGCTCGATCGCTTCCGGCCAGGTGGCCATCACGGGCTGGGAAAACGCCACGCAGAGAAAAAGGATAATTGCGGTCGAGCAACGCCGGCGGCGGCAGTGGCGGGGGGTGTTCGGTGTCCGGATCAATTGTCCCTGCCGATCTTATTTGCCATTATTACGCGCCTCTCACGCCGTGACGGCCTAAACTGCCTCCGGCGAAGTACATGAGTGACATCCAGCCAGGACGGATACCAGCCAGCATGTTGATTTTTGATCAATCCAGCGGCGGCCGGAAGGCCGAAGCCCAGTTCCCGAGAAGCGACGTCGACCTGTCGGACATCCCCGAGCAGTTTCGGCGCAAGCAGCGTGCCGAACTGCCGCGAGTCTCTGAACTCCAGGTTGTGCGTCACTACACGAAGCTGTCCCAGAAGAACTTCTCGATCGATACCCAGTTCTATCCGCTGGGATCGTGCACCATGAAGTACAACCCGCGAGCGTGCAACAAGTTGGCCATGCTCGACGGGTTCCTGGCCCGGCATCCGCTCGCTCCGAGCCGCTTGTCCCAGGGTTTTCTGCAGGCCATGTACGAACTGCAGGAGATCCTGGCCGACGTGACCGGCATGCGGGGCATATCGCTTGCGCCCATGGCCGGTGCTCAGGGTGAATTCACCGGGGTGGCGATGATCCGGGCCTACCACGAGGCGCGTAACGACAAGGACCGCACGGAGATCGTGGTCCCGGACGCAGCCCATGGCACCAACCCCGCGACTGCAGTCATGTGCGGCTACCGGGTGCGTGAGCTGCCGACCGGCCCGGACGGCGACGTCGATTTTGCGGCGTTGCAGGAGGCCGTTGGTCCCCAGACTGCGGGCATCATGCTGACCAACCCGTCGACCCTCGGGGTATTCGAGCGGCGCATCCTTGAGATCGCCGAGCTGATCCACGATGCCGGCGGACTGCTGTATTACGACGGAGCCAACCTGAACGCGATTCTCGGCAAGGCCCGACCCGGCGACATGGGCTTCGACGCAATCCACATGAACCTGCACAAGACCTTCTCCACGCCCCATGGGGGCGGCGGCCCCGGGGCTGGCGCCGTCGGCGTGAGTGAGCGGCTGCTGCCCCATCTGCCGCTGCCTATCGTCGACCGCGACGACGACGGCTACCGCTGGCTCGGGGAAGCGGATCGACCGGAATCGATCGGCCGCCTGTCCGCTTTCGGGGGCAACTTCGGCGTCCTCTTGCGGGCCTATGTCTATGCCCGGATGCTCGGGAAGGAAGGCATGCGCCGGGTGGCCGAGTACGCCACGCTAAACGCCAATTACCTGGCCGCACGGCTGAGCAAGGCGGGGTTCCAGCTGGCGTATCCCGAGCGGCGGGCCAGTCACGAGTTCATCATCACCCTGAAGCGCGAGGCCAAGGAATACGGCCTCACCGCGACCGACCTGTCGAAGATGCTGCTCGATCACGACATGCATGCACCCACCAACTACTTCCCCCTGCTGGTGCCCGAGTGCCAGCTCATCGAGCCCACGGAAACGGAGTCGAAGGAAGTGCTGGATGCATTCGTCGAGGCCATGATTGCCATCCGCGAAAAGGCGAGCGAAGATCCGGACTACAGCGACGGCGCGCCGTACACGCAGCCGGTGCGTCGACTTGATGAAGTATCCGCCGCGCGGAACCTTGATCTGCGCTGGACGCCGGAGGGCAACGCCGGCTGAGCCGCGGCACCCCCTTGATTACCCCCTTTGCTCGACAAAGGGGGTCGCAGAGCGCGACGGCGCCGCGCGTGCGGGGGGATTCGAACCGTGCCCAACCCTACCGCTCCCAGTTGGGATAATTGGCGATACGGCTGATGACCTTCCCATCGTGGGACGGAACGATAGTGAGTTCCGTTGCTTTCTGAAGTCGGTGGAAATGGACCAGGCCATCGATTACCTGGTCCGTGTCATGATCCACCACGACCCGAGCCAGCCAGGGACGCTCGGCCGGCAGACGAACCCCCGCCTCCACCCAGGCCAGATCTCCGATGAAGGCAAAGCGTCGCCCGCTGGGCAGCGCAACGAGCATCGCCAGCGAACCGGGCGTGTGTCCGGAAACCGGTACCAGCACGACGCTGCCGTCTCCGAAAAGATCGAAACTGCGCTCGAAGCCGGAACGCGCCTCCGCCGGGTAGTCGAATTTGCGGATGTTCGCGGCATCGATCAGGGTACTGGCCAGGCCCACGCTGCGATGGCCGCTCTCCAGGAAGCTGCGCTGCTCTGCCGAGAGCCAGACCGGCGTATCCGGATAATCCGCGATGCCACTGACATGGTCCCAGTGAAGGTGCGAGAGAATGATGCCGTCGAGCTCGTAGTCGGGACCCAACATCTGGATCGCCGGCTCGTCGACGTCGTGGTCGCTGAAGGTCAGGACCAGCGGCGGGACCGACTGGATATGTTCCCTGGCCACCGACCCGAAGCCCGCATCAAAGAGAAATCGGCCCTGCGGGTGATCGACGACGATTGCCGCAACGGCGAAGACAAAATCTTCGGCCAGGTCTCCACCGCGATAGGCGAACGCCTCCTTGGCAACCATGTGCCCCGTATTGAGCACCATGATCTTGAATTCCGGCGGAGGATCCGCCGGATGCAGCGACGGGGCCGGCGCCTCGGGGACCGGCAGATCGGATGGCAGAAAAGTCGCCAGGAACGCTGCTGAAAAGACGGAAATCAGCAGCACGCCCCCAAACAGGATCCACCTCACTTGCGATTGTTTCCTGGCAATTTCATCTTTCGACCCCCAAAGCTCAGGCGATTATGCAGAAGCCGGGCCGCACAATCACCTGTCCTCCTCAATTCATAGCAATCCAAGTCAGCAGCAAGGTATCACAGCGCGAGAGCGGCGATATTCACAATTCAAAGAGGAATCCGGTGACCCGCCAGAACTCTAGCCCGAATATTGCATGAGTGGTCGGAATTTGCGGTCAATCTCGGGGAGGCAGCTTGTTCGATCGACCGCAGAAGCGTAGCCGTAGCTACGGTTCAAGGGGGATCGGGCGAGATGACCCGCGATATTGGACGCAAAGCCGACAGCGCGCAAACTGCATCCCCTGGACCCCTACCTATTTTGTTTGCAACCCATTGATTTGATTGATCCTTCAAGTCACAGGCGTGCGTCATTCGTGCAATATTCGGGCTAGTCGGTGAGCACGTTCGCCACGGGCACGACCCGGAATTCCGGTGATGCCTGAGCCGCATGGAGCAGGATCGGAACGTGTCCGGCGCCGATCACCAGCAGAATCCGATCGCCGGGCTCGGCAAGTCGACGGATGTTGGCGAAGATGCGCAGGTTGCGGTTGTACCACCAGCCGCTGACCAGATCCGCGCCCACATATTCGTCCCCCTCCCCGAGAGCGATGGCCTGCAACAGGTAGTGTCCGTGTCCCACCAGCAGGCGTTCTGGATCGTTCATCGCCAGAAAAGTCTCAATCAGCGGACGCTTGGCCTTGGCCAGGTCGTCGTGCCGGTAGAGCCTGGTGTAGCGCTCGTCCCAGGGACTTGAAAGGTAGTCGAGCTGGCCCTTGCTGCGTGCGTAGGCCTCCACGTCCTCGGGCAAGTCTGCATAGCGACGACCCATGACGTCCACAAAGTAGAGGCGATCATGGCCCAACTCCTTGCCCAGGCGGAATCCGACCTGATAGACCTCGTTGGCCTTGAGCTCGAATTCGTCGCGCAGCCAGGCCGGATATTCCTTCTCGGTCATTCGTTCGGCCCAGTCGCCGCGTGCTTCCAGGGCGATCTTGGTCGGGTCGAATCGTTGCTTGATCCGGTCCAGAACTTCGCGCAGCTCGGCCTGACGCTGTACCGAGAAGATGTCGATGTCCACCTCGGGCTTGTAGCTGTCCAGGCCTTTGTCCCTGAAATGAAAGGTGCCGAGGATCATGATTTCCGCCACAGGATCGATCTGCTGAAACTCTTCGAGCGTGAGAGTGCCCTCCTCTGCAAACACGGTCAGGAAGCTGGCAATTAGAACCAGGGCCGTCGCAAAACGCATGAACCGTCTCCCCGCACTCAAACGAAAGGCAGTGTACATGGTTCACCCAACCGCCTCATCTGACCCACTTCACGCCCTGCGATCGGGGAAGCGTTGCGTCCCCTGTCTTCCTTCTTCCGACCTCTGCTATGCTGCCGCGCGATGTCGAGTGCCCTGCCCCAACTGCGCCTGAAGAAGAACGAGGACCGACGCCTGCGGGCCGGACACCTGTGGATCTTCAGCAACGAAGTCGATACCGGGAAAACCCCTCTGACCGATTTCGAACCGGGTGACGAGGCGCTCGTCGTGGGCGGCAACGGCAAGCCGCTGGGGATCGCCTACGTGAATCCCAGGTCCCTGATCTCGGCTCGAATCGTCTCCCGCAGCCCGGACGACCGCATTGATCACTCGCTGCTGGCCCACCGCATCAATGTAGCCGCCGGCCTGCGCGATCAGTTTGAAGCATCCCCCCATTATCGGGCCGTTTTTGCCGAGTCCGACCGGTTGCCCGGACTGGTCGTGGATCGCTACGGCGAGGTACTGGTGGGCCAGATCACCACGGCGGGGATGGCCAGGCGCCAGGACCTGCTGACCGAAATCCTGGTGGACAAGTATCGGCCGGAAGCGCTGCTGTGGCGCAACGACAGCCCGATCCGTGGACTGGAGGGGCTGCCCCTGGAGGTTTCCATGGGACACGGAGACATGCCCGAGCGACTTCGGGTGGAAGAGTCCGGGACGATTTTTTCCATCGCGGCCGGGGAAGCCCAGAAGACCGGCTGGTTCTATGACCAGCGCGCGAACCGGGACCGCTTCATCCGCTATGTCTCCGGCAAGCGGGTGCTGGATCTTTTCGCCTACGTCGGCGCCTGGGGGCTCCGGGCCGGCGTCAATGGTGCGCAGGCCGTAACCTGCGTCGACTCCGGCGCACAGGCCATTGCCGATATGGAATACAACGCTCGCGAGCTGGGTCTGCTGGAATCGGTCAGGCTGGTGCGCAGCGACGTGTTCCAGTTTCTCGAGCAGACCCTCGCCGAGGGCGAGCGCTTCGACGTGGTCGTGCTCGATCCGCCCGCCTTCGCCAAGCGCAAGAAGGACGCGAAGGCCGCAATTCAGGCCTACCGCAAGCTCAACGAGATGGCGCTGCGACTGCTGGACCGGGACGGCATCCTGGTAACCTGCTCCTGCTCCTATCACATGCGCCAGGACGTGTTCTTCGACGTGGTGCACCAGGCAGCCCGTCACGTCGATCGGAACCTCCAGCTGCTCGAACGCCTGCAGCAGGCCCCGGACCATCCGGTCCACCCCGCCATACCCGAGACGGATTACCTGAAGGGCGGAGTCTTCCGCTCGACGGTGAGCTAGCCCGAAATGGCGTCCGATCTGCCCTATTTCGTGAATTTCGATCCGGTTGCCCTGTCCCTGGGCCCGATCGATATCCACTGGTACGGCATCATGTACCTGCTCGGCTTCGGCACCTTCTGGTACCTGGCCAACCTGCGCGCCCGGAGCCGCCAGGGCTGGAACTCGGAACAGGTGTCCGACCTGCTGTTCTACGGCGCCATCGGGGTCATCCTCGGCGGCCGCATCGGCTACATCCTGTTTTATGACCTGCCCCATGTCCTCGACGACCCGCTGCGCGTCCTCAAGATCTGGCAGGGGGGAATGTCCTTCCATGGCGGCCTGCTCGGGGTCATTGCAGCCATGTTCTACTTCGCGCGGAAGACCGACCGCCGCTTCTTCGAGGTCGCCGATTTCGTGGCGCCCCTGGCCCCGCCGGGCCTGTTTTTCGGTCGCCTCGGCAATTTCATCGGCGGCGAACTGTGGGGCCGGACCACCGATGCGCCCTGGGGCATGATCTTCCCCAAGTCCATCGACTTTCAGAACTGGGACTCGGCGGCCCTCTACCAGCAGTATCAGGCGGGACTGCTCAACGAGCATGCCCGCCATCCCTCCCAGCTTTACGAGGCGGGCCTCGAGGGGCTGCTGCTGTTCATCATTCTCATGTGGTACTCGCGTCGCCCCCGCCCGACCATGGCGGTCTCCGGGCTGTTCCTGGCGCTTTACGGGCTGTTTCGCGGTTTCGTCGAATTCTTCCGGCAACCGGACGAGCATCTCGGCTTCCTGGCAGCTGACTGGGTCACCATGGGAATGCTGTTATCTTTACCCATGATTGTCGCCGGCCTGGGCATGATGGCTTACGCCTATCGCAAAAACCAATTCGCAGGAGATCAACAGTAATGCAGCCCTATCTCGACCTGATGCGCACCATCCTGGATACCGGTGTCGAACGCGGCGATCGAACCGGGACCGGAACGCTGAGCATATTCGGGCACCAGATGCGGTTCGACCTCGAGCGCGGATTCCCGCTGCTCACCACCAAGAAACTCCACCTGCGATCGATCATCCATGAGCTGCTCTGGTTCCTGCGGGGCGACACCAACGTCCACTACCTGAACGACCACGGCGTCACGATCTGGGACGAGTGGGCCGATGAGAACGGCGACCTGGGTCCCGTCTACGGCTACCAGTGGCGATCCTGGCCGACACCGCGCGGCCGGCACATCGACCAGATTTCGGAGGTGCTTCAGTCGATTCGCCACAACCCGAATTCGCGCCGCCACATCGTCTGCGCCTGGAATGTCGGCCAGCTCGAAGACATGGCCCTACCCCCCTGCCACCTCCTGTTCCAGTTCTACGTGGCCGAAGGACGGCTGTCGTGCCAGCTTTATCAGCGTTCCGCCGACGTGTTTCTCGGGGTGCCGTTCAACATCGCCTCGTACGCCTTGCTGACGATGATGGTTGCCCAGGTCACGGACCTGAAACCCGGCGATTTTGTCTACACGCTGGGCGATGCGCATCTTTATCTCAACCACCTGGACCAGGCCCGAACGCAACTGGAACGCCGGCCGCGAACGCGCCCGCGGATGGTGCTCAACCCGGAGGTGCGTGATCTGTTCAGCTTCAAATTCGATGATTTCACGCTCGAGGACTACGATCCTCATCCGCATATCAAGGCGCCGGTTGCGGTCTGACTACCTACCGATAGCAGGAGAACCCGATGAACAGACCCGCGCTTCTTCCCGATCTCGTTCGCCTGGTCGCCGGGCTCATGCTGCTCTGCGGCGCCATGGCCCATGCCGACGACTTTCACTGGACAGGTGTCGATCGGGTCGTGGCGGTGGGCGACGTTCATGGCGCTTACGACGAACTGGTCTCGGTAATGCAGACTGCCGGTGTGATCGATGCGGAGCTGAACTGGACCGGCGGCAAGACACACTTCGTGAGTCTCGGCGATCTGGTCGATCGCGGGGCCGAGTCCCGCAAGGTCATCGATCTGCTCAGAAATCTCTCCGAGCAGGCGGAGGAAGCCGGCGGACAGGCCCACGTCCTGATGGGTAACCATGAGGCCATGAACGTCAGCCGGGACCTGCGCTATGCCGACGCCGAGGAACTGGCCCAGTACGCGGAGTTTGACCCCCTTGGCGAGGGCGATGGCCGGCGCGGCCACGCGGTCGCATTTGCAGCCGACGGCCCTTACGGCGAATGGGCGTTGGCCAGGCCGCTGGTCATTGCGGTCAACGACACGCTGTTCGTCCACGGCGGCATGTCGGAGGCGATGGCCGGGCGGTCACTGGAGGAAATCAACCTGGGAGGAAGGCAGGCACTGGAGCTGTTCCTGGAAAGCCGCAACGCGCTCATCCAGGCCGGGCAGATCGATTCTCTGGCCGGCTTCGGTGAAATCCTGGCCGCCACGCGCACGATTCTCGACCCGCCACCGCCCGAGGGCGACGCCGAACCGGAGCCCGTCCCCGAGGAAGCCATCGAAGCCGCCAAGCGGCTCATGCAGGCCATCAACGGACTCCCGTTCCACTCGGATGGGCCGCTGTGGTACCGAGGCAACGCGGTCTGCCACCCCTACTATGAAAACGAAGCGGTCGACAAGGTCCTCGATGAACTGGGGCTGAAGCGAATCGTGGTCGCCCATACGACGACCGACGGCAACCCCCACCGGCGTCTCGACGGGCGAGTCATACGTATCGACACCGGGATGAATGTCGACCATTACGGCGGACAGCCCACGGCCCTGGAGATCGTGGGCTCCGAAGTCCGAGCCCTCGGTCCGACCAGCCCGACCCTCGTGACCGAATCGAACCGCAACTGGGATCGTCCGTACGACATGTCCGATGCGGAAATCGAAGAATTCCTGGCCACCGCCGAAGTGGTCCTCGTGGAAGAGATCGGCACGGGCGTGACCAAGCCGAAGAAGCTGACCTTGAAAAAGGGCGACCGGCAACTGTTCGCCGCTTTCAAGGACTACGACAGCGACCCGAACCTGCAGAACCGCAGCTGGGGCCGCCTGGCCAACAAGTCCGATCGCTACGTCTATGACATGGCCGCCTACAAGCTCGATCGGATGCTCGGTCTCGAACTCGTGCCGCCAACGGCGATTCGGGAGGTCGACGGCACCGAAGGTGTCGTGCAGTACTGGATCGAGGGGGCCATCAACGAGAAGGACAAGCGCGAGCGCGGCCTGAATTACGGGGGCCATTGCGACCTCGGGGAACAGTACAATCTCATGAACGTCTTCGATGCGCTGATCCACAACGACGATCGCAACCTGACGAACGTGATGTATGACGGCCGGTGGAAGCTGTGGCTGATCGACCATTCGCGAGCTTTCCGGTCCGAGCGCCGGATCCCGAGGCTCTACCTCGAGGAAGGCATGGAAACCAGCCCGACTTTCGATGCCGCGCTCGAAGCACTGGACAAGGACGACCTGCAGCGTGAGCTCGGCGCTTATCTGCACCCGAAGCAGATCACGGCGCTGGCGGCCCGGCTCAGGCGCCTGCAGGATCTTCGGAAGTAGGTCTGAACTCCGGGTGTCCCTCCACCCCGTGCTCGATTTCGAACGAGCACTCCACGGTCAGGCCCTCGAAATCGCTGGCAATCACCTGGACCGTCACCGAACCCTCGCTCTGGCCCGGCGGCCGCACTTCGAAGGTCTGATTGTGGCGGTCGAACTTGACCCACTTCGGCAAAGGCGAACCATCAATCTGCTGGGCCTGATATTCGAGCGTATCCCCGGGGTCCGGATCCATGAAACAGCCCTCGGGAACGCTGAACATCAGCAGTTGCCCGGCAGGCACGTAGACATCCGGCAGCGGCGCGGTGATCTTCGGGGGCAGATTGCTCAGGTTGCGCTTGATGGCCTGTTTGTGAAGCCGCCGGATTTCGAAGGCCGCAAACAGGGCCACGATTCCCAGGAAGAACCCGAGCGCGATGAATGCCTCGATGCCCAATCCCAGGCGATCGATGAGGACGAATACCAGGGCGGCGATTGCCGCGTCGCCGGCCCGGAAGAAGAACGTGTCGATGGTGGTCTTGCCGACGTATTTTTCTTCCCGCTCCAGCGGAAGGTAGAGCGAGTGGTTGGTCGTGTTCTGCAGTGAATAGCTGATCGCGTTTTCCGCAATCTGCAGAATCCGTACGGCCCCGAAGACCGGCAAGACCCACAGGATGCCGTAGTGAATGATGATGAACATCGGCAGAACCAGCACCGCGCCCCGAATGCCGACCCAGCGAAAGATTCGCGACACCACGAACAGCTGGAGCAGCATGCTGAACAGGGTGATCCAGGCGTAATAGTCGCCCCAGAAGCGCCCCAGGTATTCGACTTCGGTCAGCGTCGCCCCCGGCGCCGCGGCCAACGCTTCCGCCCGGGCGTCGACGAAGTGGGACACGATGTACTCGCCGGCGGTGTTGACCATGGTGATCACCAGGATGAGTACCGCGATGATCGTCAGGTAGCGGCTCTTGAGCACGATGTCGAATCCGCCGACCAGGTCGGCCAGGGTCAGGCGACCGTCGCCGATCTGCTCCCGGCTCATGTTCTCCGAGCCCTCCGGCACTGCCCGCTCCGCCAGGACGGACAGGAAGATCGGCAGCACCAGGATGCCCGCAGCCAGGAGCATCAGGCCGTAGCCCCCGATCATGGAGAACAGGTATTTGGAAGCCTGGCTCCCCACCCATGCACCGATGGACGACCCGACCATGATCACCACGAACAGGCGCTGCCCGCTACGGGTGTTGTAGAGGTCTGCGGCAAACGCCCAGAACTGGGCCACTACCGTGACGTTGAAGATGCTCAGCCAGACGTAGAACGGCACGCTGATGGGAATGCCACCGTGCCCCAGCAGATAGAAGATCACCAGGTTGGAGATGAAGAATGCGGTGACCCAGTGCAGCACGCGGGAGCGGCTTTCGTGATCCGACAGCCCCTCGTAGAGCTGCTTGTAGAGCGGCAGGATGAAGACCAGCGTCACCGCCACGATGCCTTGCGAGTAGGCTTTGATCTCGGCGCTGCCCTCGGCCAGGATCAAGGCATCTCGAACCGGCTTCAGGATGTAGTAACACGCCATCAGCACGAAGGCCGTGGCAAACAGGAACAGCACGCTCGTCCCCTCGCCGGGGCGAACGGACGTAAACAGGCTCAGAAACCGTTCAAATCCCGTGAGTCTGCCAAGTCTCGGCCGCATGCTGCCCCCGCGCACCCCAGATCGGCAGAGTGTACCAAATCGGCCGGATCAAACCGCGCGGCGCGCTGTTCTTTTCAGGGCTTTGACAGAATTTTCAAAAGCCACGGCTATAGCCACACCGCGCCGATCACTGGCAATCACTCACCCTGCACTTCCAGCCACCAATCCCCGACGACTGGCGCAATCGATTCGGCCTGCCGGACCCACCCGAAGTGGGGGTTGGCGATGCGCGGCTCGCCAAGGTTTCTGCGGGTCACGACCCGCGGATCGAGCTTTCCGGCAAGGTGATCTGCGGCGGACGCCGGAGCATAGTGATCGCCGGGCAGGGTCGCAAGCAGCGCCGGAACGCGGCTTTGCCGGAGTGCCGCCTCATAGTCGACCGACGAGCCGGCGGGCTCGTAAAGTCCGGTCCTCGCCTGGCGGGCCCAGTCGCGCATGAGGCCGACGGATTCTTTTCCGCCGAAGCCGAGGCGGTCCCCAGGGAAATGTCCGACGAGACCACCGATGACCGGTGTCAACTGCGTACCCAGGAGGATCAGCAGCCGTAACGCGGCCGGATAGGCTCGCCAGTAGACCGAGCAGGTGGCCACGCCAACCACGGCCGAGATGCGGCCCGGATGGGTCGCTGCGAAAAGCAGGCTGAGCTGACCACCCAGGCTGTGGCCAAGGAGCAGGATCGGTGCGTCCGGGTAGCGTGCCTCCAGCGCATCCACTTCCGCCGGCAGATCCGACTCGACCATTTCGCGATAGCCGAAGCGGGTCGTTCGCCCGGGCCGGACCGCGCTTTCTCCGTGGCCACGCAGATCGGCGGTGACGATTCGCATGCCGATCTCCGCGAACGGCGCTGCGAGAGGCGCATAGAAAGAGGCGCGGACGCCCAGCGCGGGTTTGACCAGCAGGACGGGTGAGTCGGCTGACAGCTCGCCCTCGTCGAAGGCTGTCAGGCGGTTGCTGACGCCATCTTCGGCGATGATCGGAATGACTTCGGGATCGCTCAAGCCGACTGAAGGCTACGACAATGATCGATGGCGTCGGCGATCAGCTCCAGGCCGGTCTTGTCGCATGGGGGTAGCTCGAAGTCGCTGACCGCTACCGGCTCCACCCGGTTGCCCCACTCCAGCGCTGCAGCGCCCCAGGTCAGCCCGGCCCCAAAGGCCGCCATGAGAATCCTGTCACCCGGTCGAATCCGCCCCTGTTCCAGCGCTTCCGCCAGGGCAACGGGAATCGTACCCGCGGAGGTGTTGCCGTAACGTTCGATGTTCACGACCACTTTCTCCGGCGGCATGTCCAGCTTGTGCGCCAGGGACTCGATGATCCGCAGGTTGGCCTGGTGGGGGATGACCAGGTCGAGATCACTCTTGTCCCAGCCCGCCGCGTCGAGCACAGCCGACGAAGCGCGGCCCATTCCGACCACCGCCCGCTTGAAGATCTCCCGCCCGTCGAACTGGATGGGAAAGCGCCCCTTCGGCCCGTTGAACCGGTCCATCCCGGTCCCGAATTCACACACCTTGAGGATTTCGTTGCCCTTCGCGTCACAGCCCAGTTTCGAGGCAACGATGCCATTGCCCTCGTCAGAGGCCTGGATCACCACCGCACCAGCCGCATCGCCGAAAAGGACCGCCGATTCCCGCTGCATCCAGTCCACGTACCAGGTCAGCAGGTCCGCGCCGACCAGGAGCACCGTTTGCGCATCGCCGGATCGGATCATGCTCCGGGCCACCCCCAGCCCGTACACGAATCCGGTGCAGGCCGAGTTGAGGTCCATCACGGCTGCCTTGTCCGCGCCCAGCAAACCCTGCAGCCGGGCTGCGGACGAGGGAATCACCGTATCGCCGCTGGCGGTGGCCAGAATGAGCACGTCCACGTCGGACGCCTCGATCCCGGCGGCGGCCATCGCGTGCCGGGCCGCCGCTTCGGCCATTTCGCTCAGGGTGACGTGGGAAATCCGCCGCTCCTTGATGCCGGTTCGCGAGGTAATCCACTCGTCAGAGGTGTCGAGAAAGGTCGCCAGGTGCTCGTTGGTCAGGCGGGCCGGCGGGGTACATTTCCCCCAGCCGGTGATCAGCGCATTCTTCATTCGCATTCGGGCCCCTCAGCTCCGGCGGCTTTCGAGTCGCAAAGCCTACACACTTGTGTTGCTTTTGGCACTCGTCTCGCCGCGGGTGCCTGCGCGACAATTAGCGCATGCTGAAATGGATCGTTGCTTTGGTACTCGGACTTGCGCTGCTTTCCGGCGCATCACCCTGGTCGGGCCCGGTCATGATTCACGGCCCGGGCTTCGAGTGGGCTGGCGGGGTATTGTCGGGGCTGCTCGCCATGGGCGTCGCCGTCGCCACACTCACGGTCGTCGGTTTCGGGTTGTTCTTCGTGCTCGGAAGCGCCCTGTTGCTGGCCATTGGACTGCCGCTGCTGCTGGTCTGTGCAGTCGTTGCCCTGGTGTTCGCACCGATCCTGATTCCCGTTTTCATCGTATTTGCGCTGTTCGGCCTGGTGGTCAAGGGGCTGACTTTCTGCGCCGCCTGATACACCTCGCTGGCCGTTCCCGATTCTGCTACTGTTTTCCCTGCTCTTTAGGGCGGGGAGAAGATGAGCTTTCTCGGGGAACTCAAGCGTAGAAACGTATTTCGCGTAGCGGCGGCCTACCTGGTGTCGGCCTGGCTGCTGATCGAGATCGGCAGCCTAATGTTCGAAGCCTTCGGGTTTCCGGACTGGGCGGCGCAGATGCTGATCATGGTTCTGGCCCTGGGCCTGATCCCCACGGTCATCTTTGCCTGGGCCTACGAACTCACCCCGGAAGGCGTCAAGCGCGAGTCGGAGGTCGACCGCTCCGAGTCGATCACCCCGCATACGGGGCGCCGCCTGGACCAGGTCACGATCGTCATGATCCTCCTCGCCCTGGGAGTGATCATGGTCGACAACTTCGTCCTGGAAAAAGGCGGCTGGCCAAAACAGACTGCTGAACAGGAAGCAACCGAGCCAAGCCCGGAGCCGGAGCCGACCATCGCCGCCGAGCCTCCCGAACCGGCGTTCGAGCCCGATCCCAATTCGGTGGCAGTGCTGCCTTTCGTGAACATGAGCCCGGACCCGGACAACGAATACTTTTCCGACGGGATTTCCGAGGAGCTTCTGAACCTGCTGGTCAGGATCGAGGAGTTGCGAGTCCCATCGCGGACCTCCAGCTTCGCCTTCAAGGGCAGGAACACCGATATCCGGGAGATTGCCCGCACACTGGATGTCGCGCACGTGCTGGAGGGCTCGGTTCGCAAGGCCGGCGACAAGGTGCGGATCACCGCGCAGTTGATCGACGTCAGAAACGACCGGCATGTCTGGTCCGACACCTACGACCGGGAGCTCACCGACATCTTTGCCATCCAGGACGAGATCGCCGAGGCCATCATCGAATCACTTCAGGTTGCCTTGGGGACCACCCAACCTGCGCCAAAGCGTGTCCAGCCTGAGAATTTCGAGGCCTACGATCTTTACCTCCAGGGCCTGCACCTCTTTCGCCAGCGTGGCGATGCGCTGCTGGAAGCCGAGAAGCTCCTCCGCCAGGCGGTTGAAAGCGACCCCAAGTTTGCCTACGCCTGGGCCACCCTCGCCCTGACCTATAGCGTCCAACCCTATTACGTCGATGTCAGTCGAGAGGAAGCGGGCCGGCTCAGCCGCGACGCTGCGCGGCGCGCTCTGGAACTGGACGCCGATCTGGCCGACGCCAAGGCCGTGCTCGCCCTTCTGCTCCAGTGGGAGGATCGCTGGGGCGATGCCATGGAGGCCTACAATGCGCTCATTGCCGAACATCCCAGGCACGCCCTGGGCCACATCTGGCATGGCATCAACTACATGATCGTCGGGCACACAAGCAAAGCGGAGGAACAGCTTCGTATCGCCTACGAGCTCGATCCCGTCTCAGGCGTCGGGGTAGGCTGGTACGCAAGCGCGATGGCGGCTAACGGGCAATGGGACATTGCGCGCAAGATGGCCAAGCGTGCCCTGCAGCTTGCTCGGGACAATGGCTACTCGCTGCTGTTTTTCGATGCCGCGCAGTCCGGGTTCGAGGAACCGCTTCCGGGTTATTCCAATCAGGAGATTGTCGCCACCTATGCGTTGATCCGCGAGGCACTGGAAGAAGACTGGACCACCGAGCAGTTTGTTGATTCCGCCGAGGAAGCTGGGCTGCCGACCGACGCATTTGTGCGCTCGGAGCTTAGCCTGAATCGGATGGATGCGGAGGGCTTTTTCAACGCAGCGGAGGAAAGTTGGCGGATCAACGAAACGATTCTCGCTCCGGTTTGGTATCCCCGTTCGAAGCCACTCCGGAACAGCGACGAATTCGTCGCCTTTGCCGACAGACACGGCCTGATGCGTTTCTGGCGGGAACATGGCTGGCCGGATCGCTGTCGGCCGGCGGGTGAGGGCGGGTTCGTATGCGATTGAGGTGCCAACTGTTCACCCCTCACCCCAACCCCTCTCCCCTCGAGGGGCGAGGGGCTATCTTTCTTGCCTCCCATCTCCGCCATTTACGATCCGCGCGGCGCGCTCCTTTCCTGGTTCCCCTCTCCGCCCCGGGGAGAGGGGTTAGGGGTGAGG
>JAWVZU010000038.1:0-20018 GCA_033722075.1 Lysobacterales bacterium | reverse complement strand
GTGGCGACCGTCCGCGCTGATCGCTAGGGCCTGAACGCCGGTGAGATCGCTATCCACGATGGAGGTCTGGAAGGCAAGGTTGCCAAAAGTCTGGCTGCTCGAAATATTGTCACGCAGGAAAAGGGCAATGGCCCCGCTGGATTCCGCAGCCACATAGACGTGCCTGCCGTCCGGCGATACCGCGACGTCTACGGGAGTTTCCATATCGGTCACACCGCCGGCGCCGTTGACGGCCGAGCCAAGCGGCGTGAGTTCGCCGAAGCCCGTACCCGGCTCCGCGGTCCGGGTGTAATAGATCAATGCGTCCGCGCTGGCCGCGACGGCAAAGACGTGTTGATCATCGGGGCTGACGGCTACATCGGCCGCGCCGGCGAGGTTGGAACCGGGATAACTGGAAATGAAGGTCAATCCGCCGGGAATCGGGGTCTTGGCCTCGCAGGTCCAGCTTACCGATTCGGCCTCATAGGGGAACAGGTCGAGTACCCGGGCACGGAAAACCGCATCGGGACCATCGTTGGTCACGGTCACGCCATAGGTGTATTGCTCCCCCGGTACGGCAATGCTGCCGCCGGAGACACTCACCGTGAGGTCCGCGGTCGCCGAGAGAGTTGCCTCGGCGGAGTCGGAATTGTTGGTCGGGTCCGGATCCGTAAAGCCCGACGGCGCCGCAACCGTGGCGGTGTTCTTCACCGAACCCATGGTCGTATCGTCGATCTTCGCGGTCGCATCGATGCCGATGGACTGACCCGGATCCAGGTCGACCTTCAGGGTCAGCTTTGCCGCGTCCATCGCACTGGCCGGCGTACAGTCACCGGCAGATCCCGAGTCGCAGTTCCAGGAAACCGAACCGGGGATGAAACCGGTGGCGTTGAACAGGTCTTCGACGGTGGCGCCAACGACCCGGCTCGGGCCATCGTTGGTGACGATGATCCGATAGGGCGCGGTCAGCGTGCCGTCCATGTTGTCGGTCAATACACCATTGACCGTCTTGTCGATCGACAGGTCACCGCGCAGGTTGATCGGGATGGAATCCGACGCGGATTCCGTGCGCGGCAGAACCCGCTCGACCTGTCCGCCGCTGGTGTAGGCGCTGAACCCGGACGTATCGGCGATCTCGAAGGTCATCGAGGCGACGTTGCCTACGACGAAGGTGCTGCCATTGACCTCGGTCATGCCGAGAACGCCGCTGAACGTGACCAGGTCACCGTTCGACAGCCCATGGGCTACGTCCGTGGTCACCACACCGGGCGTGGCCTGGGTGATGTTGGTGACATTGGCGACGGGCGTCGGGTCGGTGTCCAGGGTCGTGGAGGACGTATCTGCAATGCCGGCCGGCAAGGTCGCCTGGACCTCGCTGGTCATGCTGCCCGTCGATGCCGGATCGACCGTGCCGGTCACGGTGAACGTGACCGAGGAACTGGCCGGGAGATCGATGGCTCGGTTGATGGAGTCGGCGGTCACCGGACTGGTCGGACTGGTGGCACCACACTGGCTCGCGGAACCGTTGGTCAGACAGCAGGCGCCACCGGTTGCCTGGCACTGCCAGCTGACCGAGCCGCTTACGAAACCGGGGATACCGATAAACGAGGCGTCCGCTCCGACGGGCCTGGAATCCACCTGCACAGCGTCAGCGCTGACGAATCCGGTATTGGCCACCGTGAATGTGTAGCTGAGCGTATCACCGGCGATGGTGCTCGTGACGTCCTGGTGGCTGACGACCAGGTCGGTCGACACCACGGCCTCGAAGGGCCCGGCGGTTCCGGTGTTGTTGCCGGTGGTACCGTCCGTCGCGTCCTGGCCCGCGTCGAGGCTGATGACCGCCGAGTTGCTCAGGGAACCGGACGCATCCGACTTGACGACTGCACTGACAAAGCCAATGACCGAGGCACCCGATGCCAGAGTGATCGTCTGATCAACGATATCGCCGGTGCCCGAGGCAACCTCGGTCTCACAGGTATCCGGATCACCGGTCTGGTCGGCGTCGGTTTCGGCCGGGCAGATGGTCCAGGTGATGTCCTGAAGCAGCACCTCATCGACGTCGTCGCTCAGCGTGGCAGTGAAATACTGGACCGATGTCGCCGTTCCTCCACTGGTGTAAGACCCGAACCCGGAGGTGTCTCCGATTTCGAAGGTGGTGGAAGTCGCGTTGGCCACGACATAGCTGATGCTGTTGACCTCGGTCATGCCCCCTACACCACTGAATGTGACCGGATCGCCGTCCGAGAAACCATGGGCAGAGGAAGTGGTCACCACCCCGGGATTGGCCTGGGTGATGTCCGAAACGTCGGCAACCAGGGTGCCCGGCGGGATGCCGTCGCTGCCCCGGCTGATGGTGATTTTGTAGCGCAGACTGCTGCCGGGCGTGACGCTGGTCCGGGCGTTGTCGCAGGTCGCATCGCTTGAACTGACCGTGGCGCACTTGGTCGCGCTGAAGTCGACTTCGGCCTCGTCCACGTTCACCGACTGGGTAGCGTCAGTGGCCGCGTTGTGGTTGCCGTCGCCGGCGTAACTTGCTGTCAGCGTAAAGCCCGTACCCGATTCGGGCGGAGTCAACGAACAACTCCCCTCTCCATTTCCCATACCATCGTCGGTAAGGCTCATGGTGGTACAGGAGACTGACGGTGTCGTATCGAGGCTGACCATTACGGTACCGGAAGGCGTCTCGGTGCCGGTTCCACTGACCGAGACGTTGATGGTCAATTGCTGCCGGGCGGCCGGCGTCGTCGGGCTTAGGCTGTCAATACTGACCGTCGAATCCGCTTTGATGACCGTGTGGGATTCAGTGTTGTCCGTCGCGCTATTGAAGTTGGAATCGCCAGAGTAACTGCCCATGAGGGTATTGGTGGCGACTTCGCTCGGGGTGATATCGCACTGTCCGGCGGTCACATTGACGGGACCGCTGTCGCAGCTGTCCGACCCCCAGGTCACATCAACGGTTCCAGTCGGAGAAACGCTTCCCGAGTCTGTAACCGTCCAGGTCACGGTAAAGGTATTCAGGGCAACGGTGCTGCTGCCCGGCGGAGAAATCGTGAGTGTTGTGTCGGCTTTGGAGACGCTATATGCCGCAATGTCATCCTGGCTTCCGGCGAAATTCGTATCGCCACTGTAAGTTGCCCTGACCTGGCGGTTTCCCGGACTGCTGAAACTCGTTGTGCACTGTGCTTCCTTTGCACTGACGGTGACTGCGGAACAGCCACTGATCGTTCCCACGCTCACGATTTCAAACTGCACAGTGCCGGTCGGGTCACCAGCACCGCTCTCCGTGATCTGCGCCGTAAACACGACGGACTGGCCGACAACCGAGGACGTTGGGTTTGCCGAAAGTGCCGTGCTGGTGCTGGTCTGGTTCACGACGTAGCCGGTCAGCGTATCGAAGCTGCTGCCGAAAGCAGCAGAATCCGTCGGCGTGAAGTCGGCACGAATATCGTAGGTGCCCGCATCGAGGTTATTTACGGTGCAGTCCGCAGTTCGCGGGTTACCGTTAATGCTTACGTTAGAGCATAGCGCCGAGGAGCCGCCGCCAGTCACGTCGGTGAAAGTCACCGTGCCGGAAGGCGTGCCCCCCGAGTTGCCAGTAACTTGCGCCGTAAAGGTAATCGAGGCGTTTTGTTCGCCCGGGTTGGGAGACGCTGTAAGCGTTGTTGTTGTTCCTTCTTGCGCATGAACTGCACCCGCGCACAGCAAGAGGAGCGCCGGCACCCAGCGCTTGAAGAAACTCACCGAAATTGAACTCATCAAGATCCCCTGCAACCGCTCCCCGCGGTGTAGGTGGCCGATCATGAACCCCCGGGGGAAGATACTCAACCCTTTGGGGTCAAATTTGATGATCGATTCACTTTTGAGAAGGCTAAGTAAAAATCATTCCGGGATTTCAGAGCCCTGAAGCGGCCTGGGCCACAGCCCGAAAAAGGGCACGCCCCTTGTTCATGGTCTCTTCCCACTCGCGCGCCGGATCGGAATCGTGCACGATCCCGGCACCGGCCTGTACGTGAAGCTTGCCGTCCTGAATGACCGCGGTGCGGATGGCAATCGCCGTATCCGCGTCCCCCTGCCAACCGATGTAGCCTACCGCGCCCGCGTAGACGCTGCGCTTGACCGGCTCGAGTTCACGAATGATCTCCATCGCCCTGATCTTGGGTGCGCCGCTCAAGGTTCCGGCGGGAAACGTCGCGCGCAGCGCGTCAACGGGCCCGATCCCCTCGCGCAGACGTCCCTTGACCTCGGAAACGATGTGCATGACGTGGGAGTAACGCTCGATGATCATCCGCTCCGTGAGCTCGACGCTGCCTACCTCGGCGACGCGCCCGACATCGTTGCGCCCGAGATCGATCAGCATCAGGTGCTCGGCGAGCTCCTTGGGATCGGCGAGCAATTCCGCTTCCAGCGCCGCATCCGCTTCCGGTGTCTCGCCCCGGGGGCGCGTGCCGGCGATCGGCCTGAGCACCACCTCCCGGTTCTCCACCCGCATCAGGATTTCCGGCGAGGACCCGACGACCTTGGCGTCACCGAAGTCCAGGAAGAACATGTAGGGCGACGGATTCAGGCTGCGCAGGGCCCGATAGACATCCACCGCCCGGGCGCGGAAGGGCACCGAGAGGCGCTGGGAGAGCACCACCTGCATGATGTCCCCGGCCGCGATGTACTGCTTGCTTTTCAGGACCGCCTGCTCGAAAGCCTCCCGGCTGAAGCCGGAGACGAAGTCGGCTTCGGCGACGCTGCGCGGATCGATGACCTCGGGGTAGGACACGCCGGCGGAGCGCAACCGGTAGGTCAGCTGATCCAGGCGTCGCTGCGCCGCATCCCAGGCCTCGGGCGCGCGGGCATCGGCGTTGACGATGAGATACATCCGGCCCGAGAGGTTGTCGAAAACGGCCACTTCTTCCGAGACCATGAGCAGGATGTCCGGGACGCCCAGTTCGTCGTCGGCCGGCGCCTCGTCGAGGCGAGGTTCGATGTAGCGAATGGTCTCGTAGCCGAAATAGCCGACCAGCCCGCCCGTGAACTTCGGGAGCTCGGGAAGACGTGGGACCTTGTAGGCGAGTCTTACGCGATCGATCTCGGCCAGCGGGTCGGTGACCTCGTGCTCCTGTACGCGGTGACCGAAGCGCTCTTCGATCCAGGTGCGCCCATAGACCTTGTAAACCGTGCGCGCGGGCAGGCCGATGATCGAGTAGCGTCCCCAGCGCTCGCCCCCTTCGACGGATTCGAAGAGATAGGCGTAACGGCCGTCGACCAGCTTCAGGTAGGCGCTGAGCGGCGTGTCGAGGTCCGAGAGGATCTCCCGGTGGACCGGGATCCGGTTGTAGCCCTCGGCGGCGAGTCGATCGAACTGCGTCTTGTCCATGCGCCCATCATCTCACCGAAGGGCGCGTCGCCAAAAGGTGTACCTCGCCGCTCGATTTGGCTCAGGATCATTCCTTGCGGGGAAACCACAGCGAAAACTCGGCACCTTGCCCGTCGCTTCGATTTCGGGCGGTGGTCTTGCCGCCGTGGGCCCGGACGATCAGGCGCACGATGTGCAAGCCCAGGCCGAGATGAAATCCCTCTCTTCCCTCGCGGACGGACACCATCGAATCGAACAGCCGTCCCCCCAGTTCTTCCGGGAGCTGCGGGCCGTCGTTTGCCACCCGAACGACCGCGCCCTGCCCCTTCGGCTCGAGGGACAACCTGATCAGCCCGCCAGGCGGGGTGAAACTCCGGGCATTGTCGACCAGCTTGTCCAGCGCCTGGGCGATCAGCTCGGGGGAACCGGCGACCGGGAACCGGTCGAGGACCAGCTCCAGTTTCCAGGAGAAGTCCGGCGCCACCGCACGGTAGCCCTCGAAACACCCGCGAATCACGTCGCAGAGATCGAAACGCTCCCTATCGACCTGGGCAACAGCCTGCTCGAGCCGCTGGGCCTCGCTCATCGCCTGCAGGATGCTGCGCAGCCGCTCGGCGCCGGACCGGGCCCGGTCGGCGTACCTTGCCGCCTCCGGTTGCAGGCTCTCGTGCTGCAGGTTGTCCAGGGAAGACCGAACAACTGCAAGCGGCGTGCCCAGTTCGTGGGCCAGACGGCCGGACAGACTCTGCAGGTATCGGTTGTACACACCCAGCTCATGCAGGAGCTTCTCGAAGCTGCGGGCCAGATCGCCGATCTCATCGCCGTCCCCGGAGCCCGGTAGCCGGGGCCGCTCCGCATCGCCAATCGCTTCCGTCGCATCGCGCAGGCGCCGGATCCGGAGTGACAGCCGGCCGGCGAACCAGAGCAGCCCCAGGGCCAGCAACACGACGGCAGCGGCAGACGCGAGCACCGTACCCGCGAAGGCCCGGTTGGTGGCCAGGAGCAGTTCTTCGGTGGCGGTCTCGTAGAGCATGACGCCGGCAATCCGCCCGCCGCTCCGTAGCGGCACGGCCACCCTGGCCAGCACGGTTCCGGCTGCCTCGGGCGCCGCCAGAGCGACACCGAGCTGTCCGCGCAGCGCCAACGCGATCGCCTTGCTGTCCAGTCGAAGGTCCGCATTGGGATCACGCCAGGCCGTCTCACGCGGGATGTCATCGATGATCCACTCGTAGATTCGGCGCGCCCATCCGCTGGTTCCGAGATCGGCGGCAGCGGACAGACGCCCTCCCGCACCCAGCACCCAGCCCTGGTCATCCAGCAACCAGAGCCGCGCACCGGGTGGCGCCAGCTCGTCGAGCCGGCGGGACCATTGGAGTGACCGATGGACCATCGGTACCTGAATTGCTGCTCCATCGCGGGTTGTACCCGCCCTCTCCGGCCCCATCGCCGCGACCGCGACCGCATGGCTTTCCGCGACGACGCCCAGCCCGTCGCCCACGAGCAACCTCGGAACGGAGAACTCCACCCGGTAGGTGGTCGCATCGACGCGCGCCCAGGCCGCTGCCAGGGCGGCGCCCACATCTTCCGCTGCAGCCAGGTCGATCTCGGCGTTTTCCGGTGTCCCCCGGCGCACCCGGATGGTCTGACCATCGGCTAGGACGAGGACCAACTGGTCACGGGCATCGGTGCCGGCTGCGCTGGTGACCTCCGCCAGCCCGAAGATCCGCCGTCCGTCGCTGGCCAGGGAAAGATCCAGGGTCAGTCGACCGAGGCCGGATTCGAACTCCTGCGCCGAACCCAACCAGGGGCGCCAGTCGTCATCGAAGCCGTCAACGCTCATCGGATGCGCCACCCGGTTGACGTAGAGTCGAAGCGCGTTCACCGATGACCAGGAGACCTCAGCCTCCACGCTCCTCGCCAATGCCCTGGCGACCGCCACCTGGGCGCGGGTTTCGGACTCCCGCAGGGCGGCCTCGATCTCCCGGACCGAGTGCCACCCGATCACCGGCAGCGCCAGTGAGAGCAGCACCAACAGCGCTAGCTGCTGGCGCAGGGTCACGACTGCCAGCGATAGCCGGCGCCGTGCACCGTCTCGATCTGATCGAAAGCGGGATCGATCGCGACGAATTTCTTGCGAATGCGCTTGATGTGGGAAGTGATCGTCGATGCATCGACCACGACATTGGCGTCGTCCATCAACTGATCGCGGGTTTTCACATGGCCCGGATAACGGGCAAGCGTGTGGACCATCCAGAATTCCGTGACCGTCAGCGGGACTTTTTCGTCTTTCCAGAAAACGCCCATGGACTCGATCTCCAGAGTCAGGTCCCCCTGCTCCAGGCGCTGCCCCTCGGGATCGGGCGAGCGCAGGGCCTCCACCCGCCGGAACAGGGCAACGATCCGCGCCAGCAGGTGCTGGATGCTGATGTCCTTGGAGAGGTAGTCATCGGCGCCCAGCCGCAGGCCGGAGATGACGTCCAGATCGCTGTCCCTTGCGGTCAGGAAAATGATCGGCAGACTGCGGCTGCGAGCGCGCAGTTCACGGCACAGATCGAATCCGCCTTCCACCTCGTCGCCCAGCCCGATGTCGATGATGACCAGGTCCGGCAGGCGGCTGCCGAAGGCCTGGAGCGCGCTCGTGCGATCAGGATAGCCGTTGGCCTCGTAGCCGTAGCGCTTGAGCGCCGCCAGGTAATTCTCCCGAATGGCCGCCTCATCCTCGACCACCGCGATTCTTCTGCTCATGGTTATTTGTCCGTGTCGGTTGCTGTCTCGGGCAGTCGCAATCATAGGTGTTCCCGGCCTGCAACGCGCCAGGCGAACGTTCATTGCCACAACTTTGCCATCGCCCGTCATGGGATTGACTCCCGTCACCGGCAGAAGTGCCCCGCCGAGAGTTTCTCATGGTTACCGTCAACCCGTACCCGAGGAGAAGTCGTGAGAGTTTCCTACCGTGATTATGTTCTGCTGCTCATCGCCGCATGGTTTGCCCTCGGGGTGTGCCGCCTGGAGGCAGCGCCGCAGCATGAGGCCGAACTCCGATCCGGTGCACTGCTGATCGGCGGCCAACCCGCCCTGACCCTGGGTCCCCGGGTTTCCATCGAAGTCACCGGCATGCTGGCCGAAGTCGAGATCAATCAGACCTTTCGAAACGCCGGCGCAACCTGGGTCGAGGGCGTCTACTCGTTCCCGCTGCCGGACCAGGCGGCGGTGAATCGCATGCAGATCGAAGTGGATGGGCGGCGCATCGTAGGTGAGATCCGGGAGAAGGAAGAAGCCCGTCGCACCTACGTCGCCGCCCGGGAGGCTGGCCAGAGCACTTCCCTCGTTTCCCAGCAGCGGCCCAACCGCTTCACCAGCCGGGTGGCCAACATCCCGCCCGGCGGCGAGATCCAGGTCATGATCGGCTACGTCCAGACCCTGGAATACCGGGATGGGCGTTTCTCCCTGCGGTTTCCCATGACCGAGACGCCCCGCTATGGCGAGGACTCGCCGGAAGCAAGCGCCGTTGCCGGTTCCGTCGCGGCACCGGTGAACCTGAGCGTGCATCTGCATGCGGGTTTCGAGCTTGCTCGTCTCGAATCGGTCCATCACCCGGTGGAAATCGAGACCCTGGACGAACGCTACCGGATCGACCTGATGCAGGACATGCACCGGGGAGACCGCGATTTCGAATTGATCTGGGAGCCCCGGCTCGGCGACGCGCCCCAGGCAGCGCTGTTCAGCGAGCAGATCGACGGCGACACCTACGCCCTGCTCATGATCCTCCCGCCGGCACCCGAACATCGCAGCCTGCAACCACGCGAGCTGATCCTGGTCATCGACACGTCCGGGTCGATGGAGGGCGCCTCGCTGCAGCAGGCCCGTGAATCGCTGCTCATGGCGGTCGGCAGCCTGCAGCCGGAAGACCGCTTCAACCTGATCGAATTCAATTCGGAAGCACGCGCCCTGTTTGCGGCGCCCGTCGACGCCACGCCGTCGGCGGTCGGCCAGGCCGTTGCGCGGATCGACCGGTTGACAGCCAACGGGGGAACGGAAATGGCCCCGGCACTGGATCTCGCCCTTGCCGGGCAGGCGCCCGACGGCTTTGTGCGCCAGGTGGTCTTTGTCACCGATGGCGCCATCGGCAACGAAACCGCGCTCTTCCGGCGGATACAGGAACGGCTCGGCAGGGCCCGGCTGTTCACGGTGGGCATCGGCTCTGCACCCAACACCTATTTCATGCGCAAGGCGGCCGAATTCGGACGGGGCAGCTACACCTACGTCGGCAAGCTGGACGAGGTCGCCGAGAAGATGGACCGGCTGCTGACCCGACTGGAACATCCGGCCATGACCAACACCTGTATCGACTGGCCGCAGCAGGCAGAGGCCTATCCGCGTCAACTGCCGGACCTCTACCTGGGCGAGCCGCTGGTCGTTGCCGCGAAGTCTTCGCTGTTTTCCGGCAAGGTCCTCGCCTGCGGAACAACCCCAGCCTATCGCTGGGAGGACTCGCTGATCGCCAAGCAGGCTCGTTCCCACCATGCGATCGGAACCCTTTGGGCCCGGCGGAAAATCGAGAGCCTGGGCGACGACCTGAGCCTCGGCGCCGATCCGGAACTGGTGCGTGGACAGATTCTCGAGACCGCTCTCGCCCATCAGCTGGTCAGTCGCTACACGTCCTTTGTCGCCGTCGACCGAACACCGGCCCGATCGCGGGAGGCTGCACTGCGCCGTGCCGGTATTGCAAACTCGCCTCCCAACAGCACAACCAATGCGAATCCATCTTCCCTCGCCCTGGCGTTGCCGCAAACCGATGCGGGCACCGTCATGAGGGTCACCCTGGGGTTGATGTTGCTGCTGCTGGCCGGCGTTCTCGGCGGACGGCTGCGCGATGAGCAGTAGCCTCCAGCTTTCCCGGGTTCTCTCCTCCGTCCATCGACACCCGGGTCGCCCGGCGCTGCGGCGCCGGGCCCTTTTTTTCCTGCTACTTGTCCCAGCAATCCTCCTGCTGGCCGACGGATTGAAGATCCAGGCCAAGGCCTGGTTGGCCCAGACGCTCCTGGCCCGCAGCTGGATCGCGATTCGGGCCGGTGAGAACGAGATCCGCCCCTGGCCCTGGGCCGACACACGGCCGGTCGGGCGGCTCCGGGTTCCCCGCCTGGCTATTGACCAGCTGGTGCTCGAGCACGCCAGCGGACGCAATCTGGCCTTCGGACCGACGCATGTCGCCCCGAGCGCCTCCCCGGGTGCTCCAGGACACGTCGTCCTATCCGGACACCGCGATACCCATTTCCGGTTCCTGGGGGACCTGCGATCCGGAGACACCCTGCTGCTCGCCGGGCCGGAAAGGGAGCGGATCTACCGGGTTGCCGCGACCCGGATCATCGACAGCCGACGTGAAAGCCTCCTGCTAGCGCCCGAAGACGACCACCTTTCGCTGGTGACCTGCTACCCCTTTGACGCGATCAGCCCCGGGGGACCACTCCGTTACGTGGTCCATGCGCTGGCCGTGACCGGCCCGGATGCGCCACAATAGGGCCCGGTTGGAAAACGGCGGGACTTCCGTGAAACATGCATTGACGATGGCGCTGGTGCTGACCCTGTGCGCCTGCAGCAGCGCCTACTACGGGGCCATGGAAAAAGTCGGGGTTCACAAGCGCGAGATCCTCGTCGATCGCATCGGCGATGCCCGGGAGAGCCAGCAGGAGGCCAAGGAGCAGTTCCAGTCCGCCCTGGAGCGGTTTCGCTCGGTGGTCAGCTTCGACGGCGGGGACCTGGAAGACCTCTACGACGATCTTTCGGCGGAATTCGAACGCAGCGAAGCGCGTGCGGAAGCGGTCAGCGAGCGGATAGACGAGGTCCAGGATGTGGCCACGGCCTTGTTCGACGAGTGGGAAGACGAGCTGGATGAATACTCGAACAGGGAACTGCGCCGAAGCAGTGCGGCCAGTCTGGCGGAAACCCGCCGGCGCTACGAGCGCCTCATTCGCGCCATGCGACGCGCCGAGTCACGCCTCGATCCGGTGCTGGATACCTTTCGCGATCAGGTGCTGTACCTGAAACACAACCTGAACGCGCGGGCAGTTGCGGCCCTGAAGACCGAACTGGCCGGCATCGAGAACGGGGTCGATCGTTTGATCGTGGACATGAACCGCGCCATCGCCGAGGCCGAGGCGTTCATCAGCAGCATGGAGAGCTGACGCGGCCGTTTTAGGCCCGCCGGTTACACAACCGGGTTGACCGTGTCCCGATAGGCCTGCTTCATGGCCCCGATGGTTGAAGCGTAGTCGCCGGAACCGAAGATCGCCGAGCCGGCGACGAAAGTGTCCGCGCCGGCGGCAGCAATCTCGCCGATATTCGAGACCTTGACCCCACCGTCGACCTCCAGGCGAATCGCCTGCTGAGACTCGTCGATGATGCGGCGCGCTTCCTGAAGTTTTTGCAGGGCACTGGGGATGAACTTCTGCCCGCCGAAGCCGGGATTGACCGACATGATCAGGATCAGGTCCAGTCGGCCCAGGAGGTAGGGCACACAGGTGAGCGGGGTTCCGGGGTTGAAGACCAGCCCGGCCGCGCAGCCACTGTCCTGGATAAGTTGCAGCGTCCGGTCCACATGACGCGAGGCTTCCGGATGGAAGCTGATGCTGGTCGCCCCCGCATCGGCAAACCGTCCGACGAGGTCGTCGACCGGTTCGACCATCAGGTGTACGTCGATCGGGGCCTCGATACCGTAGGCGCGGAGGGCCTTGCAGACCATCGGTCCGAAGGTCAGATTCGGCACGTAGTGATTGTCCATCACGTCGAAGTGGATCCAGTCGGCGCCCGCCTGCAGCACCGCTTCCGCTTCCGCCCCCAAGCGCGCGAAATCGGCGGAGAGGATCGACGGCGCGATGATCGGTTGCTTCATGTTGGCCTCACAGCTGATTGCGGCAGGTTCACAGGGTATTCCAGCGAACCGCAAAGTGCCATCAGGTGCCGCGCTCCTTCCGGATCTGGTCGTAGGCGGCTCGAATCTCCCGCGTCTTGGCCTCGGCAACCTGCATCATTTCCTTGGGCAGGCCCCGGGCGACCAGCTTGTCCGGGTGATGCCGCGATATGAGCCGTCGGTAGGCGGTCTTGATTTCGGCCATGGAAGCGCCGGAGGACACGTTGAGCACGCTGTAGGGATCCGGCGCGCTCACGCCCGGTTCCCGGCGGCGCCCACCCAGCATGGCCTCGAGCTCCGCAGGCGGAACCTGAAACGCCTGTGCCGTGGCATTGAGAATGCGCCGGGCCTCGGACCGGAGCCGGCCATCCGCCAATCCACAGTCTATGAGGATCTCAAGAAACAGCCGCCGCAGCTGGGGTTGCGCACTGCTGATCCGAGCGAAACGGTGCAGCTCGGCCATCCAGTCGAAGCCGGGCTCCTTGCCCTGGTTGAACAGGATGATCGCCCGGCGCCGGGCTTCCTGGCCCAGACCCATCCGGGTCATCAGTTGTTCCGTGTAGGCGACCTCCTGCTCGCTGACGCGGCCATCGGATTTCGCGAGGTACCCGATCATGCGGAACAGGGTCTGAAAGAAACTCTGCTGGAGCTGGTCCAGGTCGCTGCCGATCAAGAGCGGCCCCAGGCCCGAGTCGAACGAATGGCCGAGCACGACGCCCACCGCTGCTCCGATCGGACCCCCCATGAACAGGCCGGCGATGCCGCCGACGATCTTGCCCCAGGGTCTTACTTCGGACACGGATCGATCTCGGCGTAATAACGCGCCAGTTCCTGCAGGCGGGCATCATCCATGCCGGCGACGATCGGGCCCATCACCGGGTGAGGACGATACTCATTCTGATACTGGCGCAGGGAGCTCAGGAGGTAAGCGTATTTCTGCCCTGCCAGGTTGGGGTAGTTGGGAACCGGACTGATGCCGTCCCGCCCGTGACAGGCGACGCACGAGGAGACATCCACCTCGGCCAGGGCCGGCGGCAGTCCGGGAACCGGCTCTTCCTTGCAGCCGGTAAGCAGGAGGGCCAGTGCCCCCAGGAAGCAGGCAAGTCGAAGGTTCACAGTGAGATTTCAGTCCAGGAAAATATGTCGCCGCGTGGACTTCCAGCCGAAGAGCAGCGCCCAGCCGGTGAGGCCAACGAACCAGATGAGCGTCCACCAGGGCATGCTGAGGCCCAGAAAAGTCCAGGCGACCTCAGCGCATTCACCGGAGCCGCTCAGGACCCGCCCCAGGACCTCGGTAAACGGCAGCGTGTCCAGCATGTAGGTCAGACCGGGACCGCATTCGGGCACCTGGTCGGGAGGCAGGCTCTGCAGATACGCATGGCGACCGGCGAGCGCCGCGCCGAGAAGTCCGGCCAACGAGATGAGCATCGCGTAAGTCCGCCCGCCCCAGCCATCGGGATCGTGAATTGCACCGAGCAGGAACAGGGCTGCCATGCCGAAGAAGGCAATGCGCTGGAAGATACACAGCGGGCATGGGTCCAGGAACTGGACATGCTGCAGATAGTAGGCATAGCCAAGAAGGCCGCAGCACGCCAGGAAACCGATGAAGTAAGCAATCCTCATGAAACAAAAAAGGCCCCAGTACGGTTCACTGAGGCCTTTGCAAACGTCATGGTCCGCACCCGGTTACTCGCCGGCTTCCGCTCCCTCATCGAGCGCATCCGGACGATCCACCAATTCCACGTAGGCCATCGGCGCACTGTCGCCATCCCGGAAGCCGCACTTCAGGATGCGCAGGTATCCACCGGGGCGTTCGACATAGCGCGGTCCAAGCTCGGAGAAGAGCTTGCCCACGGCCTCCTTGTCCCGCAGTCGGGAAAAGGCCAGGCGCCGCTGGTGGACACCATCCGTCTTGGCCAGCGTAATGAGCGGCTCGGCCACGCGACGAAGTTCTTTTGCCTTCGGCAGCGTGGTGCGGATGATTTCGTTCTTGAACAGCGACGAGGCCATGTTGCGGAACATGGCCCTACGGTGCGGGCTCGTACGATTGAGCTTTCGACCAGCTTTCAGGTGGCGCATCGTTCTTTCCTTTTTCTCACGCCTCGGCTTTCAGGCTTGCCGGAGGCCAGTTCTCCAGCTTCATGCCGAGCGACAGATCATGGGAGGCCAGCACGTCCTTGATCTCGGTCAGCGATTTCTTGCCGAGGTTGGGCGTCTTGAGCAGCTCCACTTCAGTTTTCTGGACCAGGTCCCCGATGTAGTAAACGCTTTCGGCCTTCAGGCAGTTCGCCGAGCGGACCGTGAGTTCGAGGTCATCGATCGGACGCAACAGGGTCGGATCGATTTCGGCCTTCTTCTCTTCACGCTGTTCTTCGAGCTTGCTCTGGAAGTCGACGAATACGGTCAACTGCTCGGCCAGGATGTTGGCCGCCTGCCGCACCGCTTCTTCGCAGTCCAGGGTTCCGTTGGTCTCGATGTCCAGGATCAGCTTGTCGAGGTCGGTGCGCTGTTCGACCCGGGCGCTTTCGACCGCGTAGGAAACGCGGTGGACCGGGCAGAACGAAGCATCAAGCTGGAGTCGACCGATCGGCTTGGACTCTTCCTCGACGTTGCCGCGATTGACCGCAGGCTGGTAGCCGCGGCCGCGCTCGATGCGCAGGCGCATCGACAGCTTGCCCGACTTGGTCAGATTGCAGATCACGTGATCCGGGTTGACGATCTCCACGTCATGATCGACCTGGATGTCGCCGGCGGTCACGGTGCCCGCGCCCTCTTTCTCGAGGGTGAGGACGGCCTCGTCCCGCTCGTGCATCCGGATCGCCACCTCCTTCAGATTGAGGAGGATCTCGATGACGTCTTCCTGGACGCCCTCGATGGTCGTGTACTCGTGCAGCACGCCGTCGATCTCGACTTCGACGATTGCGCAGCCCGGGATGGACGACAGCAGGACCCGACGCAGTGCGTTGCCCAGCGTGTGGCCAAAACCGCGCTCCAGCGGCTCCAGCACCACCTTGGCACGCAGCGGGCTGATTTCATCAACCTGCACGCTTCGCGGGCGCAGCATATCTGCAAAGTTCATTGCCATGGGTCGGATAACCTCAGAATTATTTCGAATACAGTTCGACGATCAGGTTTTCATTGATGTCCGGCGACAGGTCATCCCGATCCGGCACCGCTTTGAAAATCCCTTCCATCTTCTTGGAGTCAACCTCCACCCAGCCCGGAATCAGGTCCATCTCTTCGTTGATATTGATGGCTTCCTGGATCCGCAGCTGATTGCGAGCCTTCTCGCGGACGGTGACGACGTCACCGGCTGCAATCTGGTAGCTTGGGATGTTGACGCCCTGGCCGTTGACCGAGATCGCCTTGTGGCTCACCAGCTGACGTGCTTCGGCGCGCGTCTTGGCAAAACCCATGCGATACACCACGTTGTCCAGTCGCTTCTCGAGCAGCTGCAGCAGGTTCTCGCCGGTGTTGCCCTTCAGGCTGGCGGCCTGCTTGTAGTAGTTGCGAAACTGCTTTTCCAGCACCCCGTACATGCGGCGCACTTTCTGCTTCTCGCGCAACTGCAGAGCGTAGTCCGACAGGCGCGGCCGACGCCCGGTGCCCTGGGCACCCGGCTTCTGGTCCAGCTTGCACTTGGTGTCAAGGCTGCGCTGCGGGCTCTTCAGAAAAAGATCCGTGCCCTCGCGGCGCGCCAGTTTGCAGGTCGGTCCCGTATATCTAGCCATGCGAACTCTCCTTACACGCGACGGCGCTTGGGCGGCCGGCAACCGTTGTGGGGAATCGGCGTCACGTCAACGATGTTGGTGATCCGGAAGCCGATCGCGTTCAGCGCGCGGACCGAGGACTCCCGCCCCGGGCCCGGGCCCTTCACCCGTACTTCCAGATTCTTGACGCCATGCTCCTGGGCGGTCTTGCCCGCCGACTCCGCCGCTACCTGGGCCGCAAACGGGGTACTCTTCCGGGATCCTTTGAAGCCGGAACCACCCGCGGTCGCCCAGGACAGGGTATTACCCTGCCGGTCGGTAATCGTGATGATGGTGTTGTTGAAAGATGCATGGACGTGCGCAATGCCGTCCGAGATCATCTTCTTGACTTTCTTCTTTGTTTTTACGCTGGGCTTGGCCATCTTCTTATACTCCGCGCCTATCTCCGGATCGGTCGACGCGGACCTTTCCGCGTCCGGGCATTGGTCTTGGTCCGCTGCCCACGCACCGGAAGCCCACGCCGATGGCGCAGACCGCGGTAGCAGCCCAGATCCATCAGACGCTTGATGTTCATTCCGTTCTCGCGCCGCAGATCGCCCTCCAGGGTGTAGTTGTTGACCACACTCCGGATGTTCTCGATCTGGTCGTCGCCGAGATCGCGCACCTTGATCGACGGATCGACCCCGGCCGCTTCACAAATTTCCAGCGCACGCGTGCGGCCGATCCCGAAGATCTGCGTGAGACCGACCCAAATGTGCTTCTGCACCGGTATGTTGACACCCGCGATGCGTGCCATCCTACTTCTCCTCAATTACCCGGCAGGGCGTACGCGAAAAGCTGGCCATTATAGCGCAGCCCCAACCACTTTCAAACAATAAATTCCGCGATCAGCGTACAACGCCGGATCGCCCATAGGACTTCAGCTTGGCCTTCTTCAGGAGGCTCTGGTACTGGTGACTGACCCGGTGCGATTCGACCTGGGCCATGAAATCCATGGTCACCACCACCACGATCAGCAGCGAAGTCCCGCCGAAATAGAACGGCGTATTCAGTCCCACCATCAGAAAGTCCGGCAGCAGGCAGATGAGCACGAGGTAGATCGCACCCCAGGTCGTCAGGCGGGTGATCACGCCATCGATGTACTCCGCCGTCTGCTTGCCCGGGCGAATTCCGGGGATCAGCGCGCCGGAGCGTTTCAGATTATCCGCCGTCTCCTGTGAATTGAAGACCAGCGCGGTGTAAAAGAAACAGAAGCCGGCGATCAATCCGCCATAGATCAGTTCATAGATCGGCTCACCGGGCGCCAGCTTGCCCGCGATATCCTGCAGGAACCGCGCCTGGCCGGACTGGCCGAACCACTGCGCAATGGTCGCCGGAAACAGGACCAGCGACGAGGCAAAGATGGCCGGGATCACCCCGGACATGTTCAGCTTCAGCGGCAGGTGGGACGACTGCGCCTGGTAGGCCTGGCGTCCGCCGCGGCGGGCATAGTTGACGGTGATGCGCCGCTGCCCGCGCTCCACGAAGACCACGATGCCGGTCACCACCAGCGCCATGGCAAACAGGAACAGCACCGTGATCGGCGCCAGCTGCCCCTGGCGTGCAAGCTCGAGGGTCGCGGCAACTGCCGACGGCAGACCGGCCACGATCCCGGCAAAAATCAGGATCGAGATACCGTTGCCGACGCCCCGTTCCGTGACCTGCTCACCCAGCCACATCAGGAACATGGTGCCGCAGGTCAGGCTGATCACGGCGGTGAACAGGAAGCCGGTACCGGGATTGATCACCACCGGGATACCGGCGATCGCGCCCTGGTTCTGCAGGGCCACAGCGACGCCCAGGGACTGGAAGGCCGCCAGCACGACCGTGAAGTAACGGGTGTACTGGGTGATCTTCCGCCGACCGGACTCGCCTTCCTTCTTGAGCGCCTGCAGGGAAGGAATGGTGGCGCTCATCAGCTGAATGATGATGGACGCCGAGATGTAGGGCATCACCCCCAGGGCGAACAGGGAAAACCGGCCCAGGGCACCGCCCGAAAACATGTTGAACATGTCCACGATCGTGCCGCGTTGCTGGTCCATGAGCCGAACCAGCGCCTCGGGATTGATCCCCGGCACGGGAATGAAGGTGCCCATCCGGAATACGACCAGGGCGCCAAGCACGAACATGACGCGCTGAACCAGCTCGCGCGGCATCCCCGCGTTGGCCAGCAGTCCCGACTGTTGTCCTGAAGGTCCCGCCACTAGCTCACTCCACCTTGCCGCCGGCTTTCTCGATGGCCTCGGCCGCACCCTTGGTCACGGCCAGACCACTGAGGGTCACGGCCTTCTTCAGCTCACCGGTGTTGATGACCTTGGCCTTGAGTGCTGCCTTGCCGACCACGCCCGCCTTCTTGAGGACGTCGAGGTCGATCACGTCTGCGTCAACCTGGTTGAGCTCGTAGAGACGGACCTCTTCGGTCTGCCCCGCCTTGGCCGAGCGAAACCCGACCTTGGGCAGCCTGCGCTGCAGGGGCATCTGGCCGCCTTCGAAACCGACCTTGTGGAAGCCGCCGGAGCGGGCCTTCTGGCCTTTGTGGCCACGGCCGGCCGTCTTGCCGCTGCCGGAACCGATGCCTCGTCCGACCCGCTTTCGGGCGAACTTGCTGTCCTTTGCTGGCTTCAGATTATTCAGTCGCATGGTTCACTCCGCGATACTTATGCTTCTTCGACGCGCAACATGTATTCGGCGCACCGGATCATGCCGCGATTCTCCGGCGTGTCATCGACGGTGACCGTCTGATGCATCCGCCGCAGCCCCAGTCCGCGCACGCTGGCCTGGTGGTTCTTCAGGCGCCCATGCAGACTCTTGATCAGGGTCACGTTGAGTTTCTTGCCGTCGGCCTTCTTGGCCGGGGCTTTTTTCGTTTCGGCCTTCTTCGCCGGGGCTTTCTTGGCTGCAGCCTTCTTGGCGGGCGCCTTCTTCGCGGCCGCTTTCTTGGCCGGAGCCTTCTTGGCCGCCGCCTTCTTGCTCGAAGCCTTCTTTGCCGTGGTTTTCTTTTCTTCAGCCATGGTTCGCCAACACCTCTTCAACCGACTTGCCGCGCTTGGCCGCGACCGATTCCGGCGACTCCATTTCCTGCAGGCCCTTGATCGTTGCCCGCACCACGTTGATCGGATTACGCGACCCGATCACCTTGGCCAGGACGTCCTGCACCCCGACCGCCTCGAGTACTGCGCGCATCGCACCACCGGCGATGACACCGGTACCTTCCGATGCGGGCTGCATGAATACCGTCGCCGCGCCGTGGCGGGCCTTGATCGGATACCACAACGTGCCTTCGTGCAGGTTCACCGAGCGCATGCTGGACCGGGCCCGATCCATCGACTTCTGGATGGCGATCGGTACTTCCCGCGCCTTCCCATAGCCGAATCCGACCTTGCCCTCGCCGTCGCCGACGACGCTCAGCGCGGTGAAACCGAACTGCCGACCGCCCTTCACGACCTTGGCCACCCGATTGACAGCCACGAGTTTTTCGATCAGACCGTCGTCGTCTTGTCTTACCTGAGCCATACTCTTTTCCTTAAATCCTTCTCAGCCGCGTCAGAATTTCAGACCGGCTTCGCGGGCCGCTTCGGCCAGCGCCTTGACCCGCCCGTGATAGCGGAAACCCGAGCGATCGAATGCAACTTCCTCATAGCCGGCGGCCTTGGCCTTCTCGCCAATCGCTGCGCCGACCTTGCGGGCTGCTTCCACGTTCTTGTAATTCTTCAGCCCATCGCGGACCGTCGCCTGCAGCGTCGAGACGGCCGCGATCACGTTCCCGCTCGTCGGCTCGATCAGCTGTGCATAGAGGTGACGGCCCGAACGATGAACGGACAGCCGCGGCATTCCCAGCCGCTTGATCTTCGAGCGAGCCTTCTTGGCCCGGCGCAGTCGCGCTAACTTCTTGTCCATTCCAACACCTTTGACTTCAGTGATTGACTGTTGATCAAGCCTTCTTGGCTTCCTTCATCACGATGCGTTCGCCAGCGTACCGGACGCCCTTGCCCTTGTAGGGCTCCGGCGGACGATAACCCCGGATGACCGCGGCGACCTG
>JAWVZU010000037.1:0-20043 GCA_033722075.1 Lysobacterales bacterium | reverse complement strand
GTGGCGTGACCCCAGTGCAGCTGGCGAAGCTGCGGCCAGAAGATCAGTACCAGGCCGACGATACCGAGGACAGCACCGACGATCACCCGGCGGTCGAGGGTCACCCGTAGAAACAACCGCGCATTGAGCAGGTTCATCCACACCATGGACGAAAACGCGACCGCATTCAGGGCGGACGTGATGTACTGCTGAGCGCTGTAGGTCGCGATGTAGTTCAACCCGAACAGGAGCAGTCCGAACTGGACGAAGGTCAGATGATCACGCAGCCCATAGTTCAGCCGGATTCCCCGCCAGCGGCACCAGGAAAACAGCAGCGAGGCGGCAATCGCGTACCGATAGACGATCGAGACCTCAGGCGGAACCACGCCCAGCTGGAAGTTGATCGCAAACCAGGAACTGCCCCAGCACAGGACGGTGATGGTGTAGAGCCAGAGATTCGACATCAGTGCTTCTCACCGGGACCACCGACCAGCAATCCGGCCCGAAGTGCCTGCCGGCGCTGGCGGCGAAAGAAGGCGCACGCCAGGCTGCCGAACGCTCGAGCGGGCCAGCGCTCCACGGTTCCCGACGCGAAAGACCAGGGTTTCGCGTTCAGCTTGTCGACGCATTCACCGCAGTACATCGCTTACTCCGTGGGGGATGCTTGGAATGTGCAATTGACTATACGCCTGATCTGGGTATATAACAGATACACATTTTTACGAATGCAATATGCACAGATGACCCTCGCCGTCGATCCCGAGAGAACCGAGTTTCTCTATCAACAGGTGGTGGACCTGATCGGAGACCGGATCGAAGGTGGCGACCTGCGGCCCGGGGACCGGCTGCCCTCCCTGCGCAAGATGAGCCGGACGCTCGAGGTCAGCATCCCGACGGTGCGCCAGGCCTATATCGAACTCGAGCGTCATGGCCGGGTCGAGGCCCGGCCCAAGTCGGGCTACTACGTGCGGGCCCGGCAACGGCGTGAGCTGGTGCGGCCCGGCTGCAAGTCCTGTGAGCCTCGGCCGGTCAATCGACTTTCCCTGGTCGAACGGGTCTACGAGGCGATTCACAGGCCGGGCTACGTTCCCTTCGGCATTGCCAATCCCAGCATGGCCCTGCCGGCCAGCAAGGCTCTCCACCGCACGATGCGACGGATCATGACCCGGTCGGAGGACCGCTCCCTGGGCTATGCGGAAATGACCGGAGAGCCCACCCTCAAGAGGCAACTGGCCCACCGGTTTCTGCAACTCGGGGGGGATATCCCGGCCAAAGACATCCTGATTACCAACGGCGGACAGGAGGCACTTTCGATCGCCCTCCTGTCGGTATGCAAGCCCGGCGATGTCGTGGCGGTGGAATCACCGACCTATCACGGCCTGCTGGAGCTTCTGGAAGCCAACGGGATGCTGGCCCTGGAAATCGAGACCTGCCCCACTGCGGGCATCGTCCTGTCCGCGCTGGAGCGCGCCCTCGATCGCCATCGGGTGGCGGCATGCATCTTCTCGTCGGTCCTGAACAACCCCCTGGGCGCGGCGACGACGGACGACTACCGGCGAGAGCTGGTTGCCCTGCTGGAGCAACGGCGCATTCCGCTCATCGAAGATGACGTCTATGGCGACCTGCTCTACGCGGGCAGCAGACCGCGACCGGCGCAGTTCCTTTCCCGGTCGGGCCTCGTGCTGACCTGCGGATCCTTCTCGAAGACCGTCGCCCCGGGTTATCGAATCGGCTGGCTGCTGCCGGGCAAGTACGGAGAAGCGGCCCGCCGCCACAAGCGATCGCTGTCCTGTTCCTCCGGCTTGCTTCAGCAACTCACCCTGGCCGACTTTCTCGCCAGCGGCGAGTTCGAACGCCACCTTCGCCGGCTGCTCCCGGTCCTGGAGCGCAACGCCAACCGGATGAGCGCCCTCGTCGCTGAGCACTTTCCGGCCGCGACCCGCGTATCGCACCCGGCCGGTGGCTCGGTGCTCTGGATCGAACTACCGAAAGGCCATGACTCGGCAGCCGTGTTCAATGCCGCACTGGACCACGGCATCAGCATTGCACCGGGGCTGATCAGCGCACCCAGCGACCGCTACCGGAATTTCATCCGGCTGAGCTACGGGCATCCATGGACCGAAGACGTAGAACAGGCCCTGAAGACGCTGGGCAGTCTGATCACGAGGATGCGCTGAGGGGGTCGGACGGATGATCACGGAAATTGCGCTGGTTCTCATGGTGCTGGCCGGGGCCGTCGGGATGATCCTGCTGGTTCGATGGGCGCGACGCGGGGACAAGGCCGCGGTCCTTGCCGCAGCCGCCCTGTTCGGTTTCATCGCCGATCCCACGGCGAAACGACAGATTCGACGGGTCCAGGAATCGAAGCGGCGGAAGGCCGCGGAAGATCCCTCGGGCGACCCGCCGGAAGCCTGACCGGAATGGATTGTTGAGAGTTTCACACATAAGATCTGAGGTCCAGCCAGTGCCAGGGGCGTAATTCCTTGCGCAGCAGACGCGCATTCCTCAATAGCTTGCTCTGGACCGCCGCGTTGCTGTGCGCCACGCCCGCACTCGGATTTTCGCCGGAGCCCTTCTTCAAGCACATCCCCGTCGAGGGCGGCATCGGCGCCAACCGTGTGACTGCAATCGCTCAGGGCCCGAGCGGCTTTATCTGGATCGGCACCGAATCCGGCCTGTATCGATACGACGGCGCGGAGTTCCTTTACGTCTCCCCTTCACCCGACGCACCGGAAAGCGCCCAGTCGAGCTTCGTCACCAGCCTGATCATCGACGACGCAGGCCGGATCTGGGCCGGACTGGAAGGAGGCGGCATCGACCGTTTCGACCCATCGACCGGCACTGTCACCCGCATTTCCACCGAGCTCAGCGGCGGATCGAATCACGGAGTCAGGCAGATCTATGAGGACCCGGAGGGACGAATCTGGATCGCCTCCCAATCCGGCCTGGGACTTCATTCGCCCCGGACCGACCGCCTCCAATCGCTGGTCCCCCGCCCCGGCGGCGTGAACGACCTGGCTAACGATGCCGGCCGCTGGTGGGTCGGAACCCGAGACGGACTGTTCGAGTTCGATCCCGGCAGCGGCGAACTGTCCCCTGCGCCCGGCGAAGATGGTCTGCCGGTGGATGAGCCGATCTGGCGCGTGCTGCCCGGGGACGAGGGCGTCCTCTGGCTGGGCACCACGAATCAGGGCCTGATCCGCTACGACTCGGACGATGCCTCGGAGCAACGCTTCGTCCGCGATCCTCAAGACCCGGAAGGCCTCACCGACGACCTGATCAATGCCCTGTTGATCGACGGCACCGGGATGCTCTGGGTCGCCACCTACAACGGACTGAACCTGCTTGATCCGACCACCGGCCGGCTGAGGCGCTTTTCCTCCCGGAACCAGCCCGGGGCCATCCGACAACCCTACGTCTCTTCTCTCTTCCGCGACGCAAGCGGGATTCTCTGGGTCGGCACCTATGGCGAAGGTCTTTTCACCCTGCCGCCCCGGTGGCGCGCGATGACCCACTATGCCGCCGTGGCTGGCAGGACGGATCTGGTGACACAGACCGATGTTCACGCCGTGCTGCAGACCTCCGACGGCACGCTTTGGTCCGGAACCTACTCCGGCCACCTGAGTCGCATTCGACCGGGCGAGCCGGAGATCGAGGTTTACGAGCCCGCCTTCGGCGCCCAGCGCATCTGGGATCTGGCCGAGGCCGAGGACGGCGTCTGGCTGGCGACCAACAACGGTCTGATGCGCTGTTGCGAGAGAGCCGCGATCAGGACACGGATCGGGATGCCTGGCGGACCTCTGCGCAATGATGTCTGGGTGGTGACCAGGGACCTGGACAATCGCCTATGGACCGCGATCTACGGTTCAGGGGTCGCCTGGCTGGACGGCGATCAGCTGGTCTCCATGCCGCTCGTTGACGGCTCAGGCAACACGATCAACGACGCCACCGACCTGGCGGTAACCTCGGATGGCCACATTGTGGCGGCGACCTACCGTCATGGCCTGTTCCGGCTCGACCGCGGCGGTGAGAAATTCCAGCCGCTGGCGACTCCGCCGCTGGGTGCGCCCGTCAACGAAATCGCGGTGGACGCCACCGACCGTTTGTGGATCGGGACCCGCGGCAATGGCCTGGTCCTGGTTGACCCGGTCCGCCCGGTCCATTTCAGGACGCACGCCGGGCTGCCCAGTAACACGATCAATGGCCTTGCATCGGACGGCCGCGATCTCTGGGTGGCCACGGACAACGGACTGGCCCGGATCGATCTGCAGCATCTCGGCGTGGTGCGCCTGGCGGGGCTGCCGGACCGGCGGATCAATCACCACAGTTTGCGTCTCGGGAAAGACGATTCCCTGCTGATCGGAACCCGTTCCGGCCTGTATCACATCGGACCCGACTACTTCGAGCCTCCTATCGACGATCCCCCGGTGCTGATGAGCAACATCTTTGTTGCCCACGAGCAAACGACTGCAAAACCTCGTCAACCACTGGTGGTCGATCACGACCGCAATGAGGTGCGTCTGGAGTATCGTGCACTGGACTACCTGGCCGCCGACCTGATTCGCTATCGCCACCGCCTGGCAGGATTCGAGGACGACTGGCGCCCCTCGGATGGCAGCGCCGTATACACGGGCCTGCCGGCGGGCGACTATCGCTTCCAGTTTCAGGCGCAGATGGTCGACGGGCGCTGGCTGTCGGGCGATGCGCCGCTGGAGATCCGGGTTGCACCGGCGCCCTGGCGGTCCAGCCTCGCCTACCTCGCCTATGCTCTCGCCTTGGGCGGATTCGCATGGCTCGGGATCGGCAACTATCGCGCCCGGTTGCGCGCGGAACGCCAGGAACATGCAAGCGTGAGAAGCAGCAAGGAACGGCTCGACCTCGCGCTGTGGGGCAGTGGGGATTGGCTCTGGGACTGGGAACCCGATCGGGATTTCGCCTATTGCCCCCAGCTTGCCGAACTGCTCGATATTCCGAGTCAGGCAGGCGAGATGCGCGCCTCGGATCTCGTCGAGGCGATCGAAGGCTCGGCAATCCGGGCCCGCTTCCGTGAAGAAGTTGCCAAGGTCCGGGAAACCGGCCAGACCGACATTGCGGCGCCGTTTCGGGACGCAAATGGTGAAGTGCGATGGCTGCGCTTTCGGGGCCGGGTCGTCGAACAGGACGATCATAGCCGGATGCTGCGGGTCACCGGCACCTGCCGCGACATCACCGACTGGAAGGACGCCGAGACGCGCCTGAAGCTGGCCGCCCGTATTCTGGAGAACAGCCGCGATGCGGTCGCGGTTCTGGATCTGGACGGACGCTTTCTGGAGGTGAACCAGGCGTTCGAGCGGATCACCGGCTACACCCGGGACGAAGTGCAAGGGCGTCCGGCGACGATCCTGAATTCCGATCGGCACGACCCGGACCTCGGGGTGCGCATTCGCGACGCACTGCGCGAGCGCGGGGAGTGGTCCGGAGAAATATGGGAGAAGCGCAAAGACGGCGAGGTCTTTCTCAGCATGATGCGGTTGAGCCACGTCACCGACGACGTCGGCCGTGCCACCCACTGGGTTGCAGTCTTCGCCGACATTACCCGACGCCGCAAGTCCGAGGAGGAACTGCGCTATCTCACCAACTACGATTCGCTCACCGGTCTGCCTAACCGGACCCTGTTCAACGAACGTCTGACCTATGCCCTGACCCGCCGTAAACAGGGCGAGTCGCTGGTCGTCTGCTTCCTCAACATCGACGGATTCACCAGCATCAACGAATCCCTCGGACTGGGCGCGGGGGACCTCGTGCTCCGGCGGATCGCGGGGCGGCTGAAGGCACTTTTCGGGGAACGCGACACGATCGCGCGGCTCGGCGGCGACGAGTTTGCTGCCCTGATCGAGCGGCCGGCAGAGCGCGAACAAACGGTTCAGCGCATCCAGGCCATCCTGGATGCGATCAACGAGCCGATGGACCTGGGCGACTCCGTCCTGCGGGTCACCGGCTCCATCGGCCTGGCGGTTCACCCCGCCCACGGTGACGACCCGGCTACCCTGGTTCGCCACGCCCACACGGCGCTGCGGGCTGCCAAGCGACGGGGGTCGGGACGCTTCGAGTTCTACGATCCGGGCATGAGCGAGGCCGCCGCCGATCGCATGCAGATGGCGCTGGCCCTCGCCGAAGCGACCGAAAACGGTTCGCTGGAGCTGCATTATCAACCCAAGATCGATATGCAGTCCGGCCGGGTGGCCGGGGTCGAGGCACTGCTTCGCTGGCACAACCCCGGCGGCGACCTGATCAGCCCGGAAACCTTCATTCCGCTTGCCGAGGAACGGGGCCTGATCGGTTCGATCGGCCGGTGGGTCATGGACCAGGCCTGCCACCGGCTCGCCGAGCTGGATTCGAAGGTCCCGGAACAATTGACCATGGCGGTGAACCTCTCGGCTCGCCAGATCGACGAGGACGACCTGGTGGAAGCCGTTGCCGAGGCCGCCCAACGCTGGGGCGTCGAGCCCAAGCGACTGCGGCTGGAGCTCACGGAAAGCGCGGTCATGGAAACCGCCGGTCGCTCGGTGGACTTGCTGCGAAGACTCAAACGACTGGGCGTGGTGCTGGTGATGGACGATTTCGGGACAGGCTACTCGTCCCTGAGTTACCTCAACCGGCTGCCCCTGGACCAGCTGAAGATCGACAAATCCTTCGTCCGCAACATCCAGGACGACCGGGTGGCAGCTGCCATCGTGCGGGCGGTGCTGAGCATGGCGAGCGATCTTGGGCTGATGGTCACTGCCGAAGGCGTCGAGCGGCCGGAGCAGCTGGAATTCCTGAAGGGCACGAGCTGCCGCGAGGTCCAGGGCTTCCTGTTCTCCGAGCCCCTGCCCTTCGACGAGCTCGTGAGCTTCCTCAGCGCCGCGGGGCGGAACCTGCTGGCCCGCGCCGCCTGTAACGAGGTGTCCCCAAACTAGCGGCGACAGGAGGTCCCGTCTCGGAGATCAAGCTCCGGTCCATGGACGGACCGGCATTTCCCCCGGGAATGGGAGGGGCCTGAAAATCGCACTTTTCAGGCCCCAGCTCCGAGCGGCGACAGGAAGTCCCGTCTCGGAGATCAACTAATAATCCGGCTCCTCCTCCATCTCCAGGCCCTTGGCTTCGGCCTGTTCGCGCACGGCGGAGTAGATCTTGTAGTCCAGTGAGGCTTCGGCGCCTCCGACCTCGTCCAGCTTGTCCTGGATGAAGCTCTCACGACTCTTCGCCAGCTCCTGGATGCGCTGGGTCAGTTCGCTGCGCTTCCGGGCCTGCTCAGTGATCGCGGCCGACCGGTCTTCCGGGGCCATCGCCTGCAGGGTCTCCGGCAGGGCCTCCGTGGGAATCTCTTCCAACCCGACCCGGCCGGTCGCGACGTCGTCCACCAGCTCCTTGTCACCCAGGAAATTCTTGCGTCCGCCAGCCGAGGCGTTGAATACGGCGCGCCGGGCTCGCGAGTCGTTATCCGCACGCCGGTGGAGTTCGGACGCGGTCTCGACCTTCTGGCGGGCCACCTCACGCTCCTCGCGGGAGCCGTAGTAGAGCCGGGTTTCATCCAGTTCCCGGGACAGCTCGGCGATCTGGTCGTCGAACGGCGTCGCGATCGCCAGTGCACTGCCGTCTTGCTCCACGTCGAAGTAGCGCCCGTCGGCGAGCTGGGCGATATGGGTCCAGTGGACGCGGGTGACGCCCGCCTTGCCGCACTGGATCGTGTTCACCACGATATCCCGTTGGCGCGCATCGGCCATGAGCTGCGGGTACTGTTTTTCGCCGACGTAGTCCATGTGCGGCGGCGCATCGCCGACCAGGAAGATGGTGCGGTAGGTCGACGGGTCGTCGCTCCAGGTGATCTCGTGGACGGCGTCGGAAAGTGCACGATTCACGGACTCCGGGCCATCGCCGCCACCGGCGGCTTCGAACTGCATCAAGGTCATGTACATGGCATCCAGATCCGTGGACAGGTCGACCACCCGAGTGACGTAGTCGTCGCCCCGGTCCCGGTAGGCCACCAGGCCCATGCGGACCTCCGGCGTCGGTTTGGCCGACGCCATACCCGAGGCGATGGACCAGATCTTGTCCTTGGCCGCGGCGATCAGGTTTCCCATGCTGCCGGTGGTATCCAGGACGAAGACGACTTCGATCACCGGCTGGTCGTTGACCAGCGGGTCCACCTGAGTCGGTGGCGGCTTGACGTTTCCGCCGGTGTACGCACCGCTGCGCTGACCGGGATAGAGGGCGACCGTGACCACGGTGGCGGTGAGCAGGATCATCGCAAACAATTTGGCTTTCATTTCGGTTCTCCACTTATTGTCAGTCGGCGAGCAGGCGCTGTACGGCCAGCTCGGCATGGCGGAAGGCGCGGTCAAAATCAGCGCCCGGGGGCGGTGCGTCCGAGTCCCTTTCACGGGTGGGCCACGAAGTCGGAATCGCGCAGGTCAGTCCCTGGACCAGGAAGAAGGTCCACAGCATCCAGCCGATGCCGCCGGTCTGAACCAGCGCCCAAAGGCCGGCGGCGACTGCCAGGGCGCTGAGGCCCAGGTCGAACAACCACGGCATGCTGCCGCGATAGCTGAACGGTGAGCGGAGCACCCAGATCAGTCCTGCGTGCGCTGCCAGGTATCCGGTCAGGCCCAGCGGCATCCACCAGGCGATCGCGGCGCCGGCGAGCCACAGGAGAAAAGCCGTGGGTCGCCCTGCGCCGGTACCGCGGTCGCTGACGATGAAGCCGAGGTACGCGAGACTGCTCACGGCAACCAGCAACCGCAGGACGGTGTGTCGGCCGAAAATCGGATCCAGCGCAAACGCCACGAGAGCGGCAAAGACGCTGATCAGGAATGCAAAAACGACCTGCTGAAAGAAGCTGCGGCGGTTCATTTCGCAGCCCTCCGCTGTTTCTCGCGGAGCAGCGCGACTTCCACATCCTCTTCGGACACGCCGGCTGGAGGACTGGCCCGATCGACCGACTCCGCTCCCCGGTCCAGCACCAGTTCGGCTTTCTCGCGTATCCCATCCAGGCGGGCCTGGTTCACGCGATGGCTGGCCTCGCGGTCTTCGAGTCGCCGCTCGAGCTCCTGGCCACGTTGTTCGACGGTCCGAATCGAGGCCGCCAATTCGAGCTTGCGACGCACGAAGGTGCGAGCCAGTTCGTCCTTGTCGTTGGCGAAGCACAGGTCCAGCTCCTGGTCGGTCTGCTCCACGGCCGAGCGCAATTCGGTGAGCTGGTTCGAAGTACGTTGCCGCTGCCCCCGTAACCGCTTGATTGCGGCCGCTTCGTCGGCGACCGCCTGCTCCATCTCGCGGACCGAGTGGCGCAGAAGCACATCCGGTTCCTCGAGCAGGTCGAGGACCGCATGAGCGTCGGCCTGAAACAGGCGGCTGAGGCGGGTGATGATGGCCATGGGTGTCTCCTCGTGTGGATGCAGAATCCATCCTAGGAGCGCCCGGCGCCGCTTCGTAGACCGGTTTCCGTAAAACCGCGCTGGCCCTTGTTTACAATCAATTTACACGCCGATCAGCGACTTGCCTGATATTCTTGAGACCAACCCAGGAAACGTGTCGATCCCATGTCGCGCAAGCCCAGCATCCTGATCATCGAGGACGAAGTCGCCATCCGGGACGGACTGGTGGACGTGTTCGTGTTTCACGGCTATGACGTGACCGCGGTCGGCGACGGCAACGAAGGACTTGAACTGGCCCGGCGCGGCACCTTCGATCTGGTCCTGCTGGACCTCATGCTGCCCGGCGTCAACGGCTTCGAGATCTGCGAGCAGGTCCGCGAGGTCGACCGTGATCAGCCCATCATCATGCTGACCGCCCGGACCGCCGACGAGGACATCATCCGCGGCCTGAAGCTGGGTGCCGACGACTACGTCTCCAAGCCTTTCTCCGTCGCGGAACTGGTGCTGCGAGTCGAGGCCGTATTGCGCCGCTCGCCCACCGGCGCCGCCGATCGGATGATCCGGCTTTCGGACCAAGTGGAGATCGATACGGCCAACCTGGCCGGCCGTCACGGCAAAAACGAACTGGTCTTCACCCGTCGCGAGATGGAGGTCGTGGAGTACCTGGCCTCCAACAGCGACCGGGCGGTGTCGCGGGAAGAGTTGCTCAGCCGGGTCTGGGGCTATGCCCGCGATGCCCAGATCGAGACCCGAACCGTGGACATCCACATCGCCAAGCTGCGTCGCAAGCTCGAGGACGACCCGAAGAATCCCCGATTCCTGATCACCGTCCGTGGCGCCGGTTACCGGCTTTTGACTGCATGATGCAGGCTGATCGACGCACATTGCGCTGGATACTGGTTGGATTCTTCCTTGCGCTCGCGCTGCCAAGCGTGCTGCTGATCCGCCAGGCCTACGGTCAGCTGAAGTGGGAGGCGCTGCACCAGCAGCAGGTTCTTGCCGAAGACCTGGCCACCCGCATCGCCGGAGATTTGACCGCCTGGATCGCCACTGAGGACCAGCGGCCGGTGACGGACTACGACTTTCTGGTCGTCGAGGGCGGGGAGGCAGCCAACTTCCTGCAGCGTTCCCCCCTGTCGGAGTTTCCGGTCCCCACGGAGGTGCCGGGCCTGATCGGGTATTTTCAGGTCGACCCGGCGGGCCGGTTTTCCACCCCGATCGTTCCGCCCGAAGGCCAGGCCGGCGAGAAGTTCGGTATCACCCGCGACGAGATTGCCCGGCGCTCGGCTCAGGCCGCACGGCTCTACGATATCCTGTCGAGCAATGAACTGGTCCAGCACCGGACGCCGGTGTCGCCGAGGGCGGCACGTGAGAACGCAAGCGATGCCCTGATGGCGGCGGAACCGGAAGAGGACGATGGTAATGCCGCGACGGCCGACAAGGACGTTCTGAAGCCCCAGACGCAGAGCAGTTATGCGGGTTCCCGGGTTGCCGAGGCCAAGGAGGAGGCCCGGGCCGAACGCCCGGAGCATGAAGAAGCCGCTGCCGGGACACGGTCTTTCGACGACCTCCAGAAATCCCAGACCCCGGCCGAGCTACGCCAGCAAATGCCGGAAACGCTTGGCCGGGTGGCGGACCTGAAGCTGGACCGGGTGGGCGAAGAAGCGCAAGAACCCGCCGCTGCAGCGCAGGAACCCGCTCCGGAACGGCGCAAGCGCCGCGAGGCGAACCTGGTTCCCGAACAGGAGCTCGGGGCCCGGCCGGATGAAGCGGTCAACCAGTTCGGCGACTACCGCATCAATACCTTCGAGAGCGAGGTCGATCCGCTTGGCTTCGCTCTGCTGGACGGCGGCCAGTTCGTGCTGTTCCGTTATGCCTGGCGCGAAGCAGGACGGGTGGTCCAGGGAATGCTCATCGAGCCCGGCCCCTTTATCGAGGGCTTGATCGTCCCGGCCTTTCGCAACGCCGCGGTCGCCCGAAGCAGCGACCTGCTGGTGGCGTTGCGGGGCGAGGTCATCCATGCCGTGAACGGCTCGACAGCGCGCAGCTACACCGGCGCCAGCGAGGCGCTTGCGGGAACCCTGGTTCATGCAGCGCGCATGCCCAGCCCGCTGGAAGAACTGGAACTGATCTTCACCGTCAACCAGCTGCCCGCGGGTCCCGGCGGCCGTGTTCTTGCCTGGGTCGGCGGTATCCTCGCCCTGGTGCTTTGCCTGGGAACCTGGCTCCTGTACCGGGCCGGATCGCGCCAGCTCCAGCTGGCCGAACAGCAGCGGGACTTCGTCTCCGCGGTCAGTCACGAGCTGAAGACGCCGCTGACCTCCATCCGCATGTATGCGGAGATGCTGCGCGCCGGCTGGACCGATCAGGAGAAGGTGCGAACCTACTACGACTACATTCACGACGAGAGCGAACGGCTGTCCAGGCTGATCAGCAACGTGCTGCAGCTCTCGCGGATCACCCACAAGGAATCGCGGCTGGACCTGCAGCCGATGCGCGGCGACGAGCTCATCGACCTGGTGCGTTCCAAGCTGGGCGCCCAGGCGGAGGCCGCCGGCTTCGAGCTCGAAATCGACCAGGACGGTCGCGCAGGAGAAGCGGAAGTGCTGGTCGACCCCGATGTCTTCAGCCAAGTGATGATCAACCTGGTGGACAACGCCATCAAGTTCTCCGGCTGCGCCGAAACCCGGCGGGTGGAGCTGGGCTTTCGCCGTGTCGATGGCCAGCTCCAGTGCTCGGTCCGGGATCACGGGCCGGGCATCCCCCGGCGCCAGATGAAGAAGATCTTCCGCCTCTTCTACCGACCCGAAAGCGAGCTCACCCGGGAGACCGTCGGAACCGGTATCGGCCTGGCCCTGGTCCAGCAGCTGGCGGGCGCCATGGGCGGCAAGGTCGACGTGCGAAACCGCCAGCCGGGCGCGGAATTCACGATCACCCTGCCCTGTTCCTGAGCGTAGCGGGGACGCTTCTGACCGGCAGCGCCCCTGCGGTCACTCCGATGCCGGGTGGGCAAGCCGGTAGAGCAGCAGTGCGGCGCGCTTGATCTGCATGGGAAAGGTCTCCAGGTCAGCGACCTCATCCAGGGTGTGGCCGCCCGATCCCATCAGTCCGATCCCGTCCAGGGCCATCTCCACGTGGTTGGCCGCGAAGGAGATGTCCGCCGCGCCAGCCCGGCGGGGATCCACCGCCTGGACCGGGCCGAACCCCAGGTCGCGGCTGACCTGGTCGTAGAGGGCCAGCAGGCGCTGGTTTCCGGGCGTGGGGGCCATCGGCGGATAACCGTCTTCGAACTCGATCCGGGCCTCCGTGTGGGCCAGGTTCTCGCCGACGATCGCTTCCATCCGCTCGCGGGCCATCGCCAGTTGCTCCGGTGACACGGCCCGGATGTCGCCCTCCGCCCGGGCGATCTCGGCGATCACGTTGGTCTTTCCGAACGCCGAACCGCGCGCCGTGCCCTGGTCCAGTTCGGCCTCGGTCCCGCCGACGATCAGTCCCGGATTGAAGGTCAGGTTCGGTTCCCCTTCCAGCGCGGTGCGAAACTGATCGAGGATCCGTGCGAGCTCGTAGATTGCCCCGTAACCGATGTCATCGCGGAAGACCTGCGAGGAATGGGCCGGCTTGCCGGTCACCACCAGGGACCAGCCGGATGCGCCGCGTCGGGCCGTGACCGCCGTCTTCGGATCGCTGTCACCATCTTCGAATCCGATCGCGACATCCGCCCAGACCGCGGCGTCGATGAGCGGTCGGGTGGCGAGATCCAGGGGATGTCCGCGACGTTCTTCATCTCCCGTGAGCACGACCCGGACACTGAGGTCATCGAGGACGCCGGCTGCATCCAGGGCCCGCAGGGCGTACAGCATGACCAGATTGCCGCCTTTCATGTCGGTGGTCCCGGGCCCTTTGGCGTGGGTAGCGTCGAGTCGTTCATAGGCCTGGAACGGGCTGTCCGGCTCGAAGACCGTATCGAGGTGGCCGATCAACAGGACCTTCGGCGCTGCCGCCTTGCCGTCCCGCATCGCCAGAAGATGCCCGGCGCGCTCGAAGTCCGCGCCGTCGTACCAGCTGACTTCGAAACCAAGCGACACGAACTCCGGCTCCAGGAGCTCGGCCACAGCGCGGATCCCCGAAAAATTCATGGTGCCGCTGTTGATGTTGACCGAGCGCTCCAGCAGCGCTTCGGCCTCGGCCATGTGGGCATCGACGAACTGGATCATCTCCCGGCGGACGTGCGCCTCATCCGCCGCCGCAGTCGTGATCGTCACTAGGCAGAGAACTGCCAGAAGGCGTCGCATCGCATTTCACCCATTTTTCCGGAGCAGAGGAAACTACGTCATTTGTCGGCAAATTCCTACACCCGGCACGGGAAAATGCCCTAGGCGAGCCGGTCGACCGTGCGTAGCATGCAGGCCGTCGGATGGAACCGACAATTCAAACCCAACACAAGGAGGTATCCCATGCAATTCTTCAAGACGCTGTTTCTTAGCCTGGCCCTGCTGGCCGGGGCCGCATTCGCCGGAGAGCCGGTCAACGTCAACACCGCGTCGGCGCAGGAGATGGCCGATGCACTGACCGGCATCGGCATGACCAAGGCTGAAGCGATCATCGACTATCGCGAGGCCAATGGGCCGTTCCAGCACGTGGATGAGCTGGTCAACGTCAAGGGCATCGGCCTGAAGACGGTCGATCGCAACCGCGACTTCATCCTGCTGGACGGCGAGGCGCGTTCGACCGCCTCCAACCAAGACTCCTAGCGGAGGGGGATCGGCCATCGCGCCGAGCAAGCTGGAGGGCGTCACAGGGAAGTGACCCGGGGCCAGGCAGGGCCCGACCCTCCACGAGTCCGCAGCGGGCGCCATTCGGCGCCCGTTTTCGTTTCCTGTGCGACAATCGCCCCGACCACCACCCATCGGGGGAGTGTTCTTGCGGGCGAGTTTCGACGCGCTGGACCGGCGAAGTTTTGACCTGGCGATCGTCGGCGGCGGTGCGACCGGCGCCTTCGTCGCCTGGGATGCCAGCCTGCGTGGCCTGTCCGTGGCACTCCTGGAGAAGGAGGATTTCTGCAGTGCCACCTCCTTTGCCAACTCCCGGCTGATCCACGGTGGGCTGCGCTATCTTCGCCAGGGCCAGTTCGGCGTGGTCCGCGCCAGCCTGGCCGAGCGACGCTACTGGCTCTCGGCTGCGCCGCACCTCGTCAGGCCCCTGCCCTTTCTGATTCCCGTGGCCAACCTGCGCCGGCGCCTCACCTACCGTTTCGGCCTGACGCTTTATGGCTGGCTGGGTGGCCGCAGCGATCTCCCGCCGGACCGCGCGCTGGATCCGGCCGAAATCCAGCGGAACCGACCCTTGCTTGCGCCGCTTGCCGGTGCCGGCGCCCTGCTCTACCACGACGCGCAGATGGCCTATCCCGAGCGACTCGTCCTGGCGGCTCTCCAGGGCGCCGTGGAGCGGGGCGCGCAGGTCATGAACTATTGCCGCGCCGAAGCGATTTCGCGCTCCGGCAAGACGGGCTATGCCCTCGAATTTCTGGACCGGGACTCGGGGCGCAACGGACATCTGCTTGCCGACAAGGTCATCAATGCGACCGGGCCCTGGGCCGATCAGCTGGAACTTCCGGGCCGGAAGCTCGGCCTGAAGCTCGTGCGCAGCAGCGGAATCCACCTGGTTACCCGCGCGCTTGCCGGACCGGAAGCGCTGGCCATCGAACACGCCGGCCGGCATTTTTTCGTCATTCCCTGGGAGGGCCACAGCCTGATCGGGACGACCGACCTGCCTTTCGACGGTGACCCCGATGACTACCGGGTGGAATCCTCGTCTGTCGACACCCTCCTCGACCGGGTCAACGATGCGCTGCCCGGCATCTCCCTGAGTCGCGCGGATGTCTTATATGCTTATGGCGGTATGCGACCTTTGCTCGAACACGCAGACGGTGGCGGAACCTATCGCGCGTCCCGCCGTTCGGAGATCCTGGAACACGACCGCGGGCTGTTCTCCGCCGTGGGCGGGAAATGGACGACATCGAGGCGCCTCGCAGAGAAAGCGGTCGATCGATGTTGCAATGTACGCGGAACGTCGCGACATGTGCCCTTGCCCGGCGCCGATCCGCTGCCCGGCAGCGTACCGGAAGCATTGCCGCACCTTCCAGCGGGCACGGCTGCCCATCTCCTGAAACTCTACGGCAACCGCGCCCGGCTCCTGGTGAACGCTGACGAGTCGCCCGAGCTGCTCAAGGCCTGCCGCCCCCTGATCCGCGCCCAGGCCCGTTACGCCGCCCAATACGAGGGCGCGAGACACCTGAGCGACGTCCTGTTTCGTCGCACCGGTGTCGGCTACTTCGACCGTGTGCCCGATTCCACGCTGCAAGCGCTGGCCGAGGCCATGGGCCCGGTCCTGGGTTGGTCCCGGGAAACCATTGACGCGGAAATCGCGCACATCGTCAGCCACTACGCCGGGGCGGTGCCATGAGCAGCACGGCCGTCGCCATCATCAATCCCGCCTCGGGCAAGACCCGATCGGTCCTCGACGAGTTGGCCGGCGGACTCCGGAACACGTTGGACTCGGTGGAAATCCAGCACACCGAGAGCCAGGACCATGCCACCGAGCTGGCGGCGGAAGCCCTGGACCGGGGCGCCGAGATGATCATCGCGGTCGGCGGCGACGGCACCGTCAGCGAGGTCGTCAACGGCTTTTTCGACGTCGATGGCAATCCCCGGAATCCCGAGGCGGCCCTGGGCGTCGTCATGAGCGGAACCGGCGGCGATTTCCGACGCTGCCATCCGATTCCCGCTACGACGCGCAATCAACTGCGCATCCTCGGCCGCGGACGTACTTGCCCGATCGACATTGGCCTGGTCACCTATCTGGATCATGCAGGCCGTGAGGCGCGGCGGTATTTTTCCAACAGTGCCTCAATGGGACTGTCCGGCCGGGTGTGCGATTACGTGAACCGGCATACGCTCACCAAGCGCCTGGGGGGCCGCATCGCCTTTCACCTGGCCGCCGTACGCAGCCTGATCGGATATCGTAATGCGCAGGTGACGCTCCAGGCCGAGGATGCCGATATCGACCAGAGTGTGGCCGTCAACACGGTCGCGATCATGAATGGTCCGTTCTTCGGCGGCGGCATGCAGGTGGCACCCGATGCGCAGACCCGCGACGGGGTCCTGGATGTCGTGGTCCTGGGCGACTTCGGTTTCTGGGAGGCAGTGCGCTCCATGCCGATGATCTACGACGGGAGCCACGTCGGGCACGAAAAAGTCAGCCGCTTCAGGTCCCGCCGCATCCGGGCGGCCCCGATCGATGACTCGGAGGTGCTGCTCGAAATCGATGGCGAGGGCCCGGGCAGGCTTCCCGCCGAATTCCGGGTGCTCCCCGGGGCAATCAACCTGGTGATCGGACGAGAGGACGAAACCCGTGGACCGTAGGCAGCTTCGCTGGCAAGGGTGGGGCCGAATCGATCACCGGCGCGACCTCAGCAACGCCGAGCAGGACTATCTGGCCGAGGTGCTGGGCTTTGAAGCGGGGCTTCCGCAGACACCCGTGCCGGAGCTGAGCCAGCTTGAACTGCCGTCGAGCCGAATCGGCAAGCGACGCCTTGGCGCCCTGGCGGACATCGTGGGGGACGAGGCGGTTCGCACGGATCGGTTCGAACGGGTCTTTCATGCCCGCGGGCAGAGCTATCACGACCTGCTCCACTACCGCAGCGGCCGATTGGAGTCTGCCCCCGACGCGGTCATCTATCCCGATTCCGCTGATGCGGTGAGCGGCCTGCTCGGCTGGGCCGCGGAGCACGATATGGCGGTGGTGCCCTTTGGCGGCGGCACGTCCGTGGTGGGCGGCGTTACCGCTTCCGCGGGCGCCGGCAAGGCCGGCGTGATCACCCTGGACCTGAGTCGCCTGGACCAGACCCGGGGCATCGATGTCGGCAACGGGCGGGCGTCCTTTGCTGCGGGGATCTACGGGCCCGCGCTGGAAAACGCATTGGCCGGCCAGGGCGCGACGCTGGGCCATTTCCCCCAGAGCTTCGAATTCTCGACCCTGGGCGGGTGGATCGCCGCGCGGGGCGCCGGCCAGGAGTCCAACGGTTACGGAACGGCCAGGCATTGGTTCGTCGGCGCCAGGGTCGCCACGCCGTCTGCTTCCTGGACCACCGAGCACGAGCCGGCAAGCGCTGCCGGACCAAGGCTGGCAGACCTGCTCGTAGGTTCCGAGGGTACGCTGGGAGTGATCACCAGTGCCACCGTGCGAATCCGGCCGCGTCCGGAAACCCGGTCGCTCCGGGCCTATCTGTTCCCGGATTTCGAGTCCGGTCTCGCGTGTGCACGCAGACTCGCCCAGACCGACAGGCGGCTGGCCATGCTGCGTCTTTCCGACGCGGACGAGACCCGTTTCCAGAGCCGCTTCGCCGCCCTGCACCGCTCGCCCTCCATCGCCCAGCGGGCTTTCAAATGGTACCTGGGTCGTCGCGGCTTCGGCGCGGAAGCGTGCCTCATGCTGGTGGCGAGTCACGGCGGTGTCCGCACCGTGGACCGTGCCGTCCGAAACGTGCGTTGGGTCGCGGGCCAGCACGGCGGCCAGGCGCTGGGCGCGGGCCCGGGAAAGACCTGGTACGAGACCCGGTTCGAGGCGCCCTACCTGCGCGACCCGCTCCTCGACCGCGGCGTCGGCGTCGATACGCTGGAAACCGCGGCCACCTGGGAAAACCTGCCGGAGCTGTACGCAGCGGTTCGGGACGCAATCCGGGGCGCTGTGGGGACCAGGGGCATCCTGATGACCCACGTGTCCCACACCTATCGCGATGGGGCCAGCCTCTACTTCACCTATGTCTTTCCCCGGGACCCGACGGACCCGATCGACCAGTGGTGGTCAATCAAGCGGGCCGCCAGCGATGCCATCATGGCCAACCGGGGAACGATCAGCCATCACCACGGCGTAGGCGAGGATCATCTCGAGTGGATGAACCGGGAGAAGGACCCGAGCAGCCTGCGCATCCTGCGTTCGGTCAAGGACACGCTCGATCCCACCGGCCTGCTAAACCCCGGAAAGCTGATTCCCTGAACTCCCGGTCCACCGACGGACCTGACCTAGAACGCGGCTGCGCAGATCGCGATCAGCGGGCCCGGAAAAAGCCCGAGCCCCAGCTGGGCCAGCCCGTTGGCGCTGACCGCCGCCCTGAGATCCAGCGGCGCCTCGATCGGCGTGTCGACCTCCGGCTCGTCCATGTACATCAGCTTGATGACTCGCAGGTAGTAGAAAGCCCCGATGATCGCAAAGATCACGGCGACGGCGGCGAGCCACACCATGTCGGCCTGCAACGTCGCCTTGAGAACCTGCACCTTGGCGAAGAAGCCGATGAACGGCGGGAACCCGGCCAGGGATGCCATGAACATGAGCATCAGGAACGCGTACCAGGGATCGCGCTGGTTAAGGCCCTTGAAATCCTCGAGCTTGTCGGCCTCGAAACCGGCTCGCGACAGGAGGACGATCATGCCGAACGCGCCGACGGTCATCAGCGCATAGACAATGGCGTAGAACATGGCCGCTTCGTAGCCCTCGCTGGTGCCCGGCAGCAGGCCGAGCATCAGGAATCCGACATGGGAGATGGTCGAATAGGCCAACATGCGCTTGAGGTTGGTCTGGGCGATGGCCACGATGTTGCCGATCGCCAGTGAGAGGATCGTCAGGAACACGATCATCTGCTGCCAGTGCCCATGCAATCCCCCGAGCCCATCCTCCAGAAGCCGAATCGCCATGGCGAAGGCAGCGAGCTTCGGCGCACCCGCAATGAATACGGTCACGGCCGTAGGAGAGCCCTCGTAAACGTCGGGAATCCACATGTGGAACGGCACCGCGCCGAACTTGAACGCCAGGCCGACGACAATGAAGGTCAGTCCAAAGGCCAGGACGAGGTTGTCGCCGGACATGCCGACGATCGCCTGGCCGATCTCGGCCAGGTCCAGGCTGCCGGTCAGGCCGTAGATCATGGAAATCCCGTAAAGCAGCATGCCCGACGCCAGGGCGCCGAGCACGAAGTACTTCATGGCCGATTCGGCGGCCACGGGGTTGTCGCGATCCAGTGCAACCAGCGCATAGGTGGATAGCGCAAGCAGTTCCAGCCCGAGGTAGAGACTGAGCAGGTTGCCCGCCGAGATCATCACCATCATGCCCAGCATGCCGAACAGCGCCAGCACGTAGAACTCGGCCTTGAACAGGCTGCGGGCCCGCAGATAGGGCTTTGCATAGAAGAACACCGCGGCCATGACCAGGTAGATGAACAGCTTCAGCAGGTCCCCCATCTGGTCCCGCACGAAGGTCCCCTCCAGCGCGTACACGGCCTGGATGGTGGCCTGTTCCTCGTGCAGGCGCAGGGTGGCAATGGCGGCAAACAGCAGGGTGAGCAGCGAGAGAAAGTGCACCAGTCCACGGCGCTGCTCGCGAATGTACAGGTCCAGGATCAGGATCACCGAGGCCATGGTGGCCACGATCATCTCCGGCAGCAGGACGCTCAGTTCAGCCCAGGTCATGGTCATCGCATCAGGCCCCGATCTTCGACTGGGAAATATGCTGGAGCAGGTTGTCCACGGAGGCATGCATCAGCTCCGTGAGTGGCTGGGGGAAGATGCCGATGCCCAGCACGGCCACGGCCAACGCGCCGAGCACCACCGCCTCCCGG
>JAWVZU010000036.1:0-20140 GCA_033722075.1 Lysobacterales bacterium | reverse complement strand
GCAACGACGACCTGCTCGGATCGCGCTCCGCGTTCGAGCAACAAGCGCAGATAGAGCTTGCTGATCGACCAGGTCTTGCCGGTTCCGGCACTTGCTTCGATGACGCCAATGCCATCCAGGGGAAACCCCGTAACGGAGAAGGCCTCGGGTTTCACGCGATCGGCTCCTTGCTCCAGGCCTGCCCATCGCCAAGCTTCAGCAGCGGCCGAAACACCCTGCGGGCGACCCCCCGGAAGTACTCACCGAACAGGTCCTCGGAGCTCCAACCGCGGGTCATCAGCGCGTAATAGGGATCAGCGCCCTCGCCGTGCTGGTTTCCGCGCCATTGGTCCTTCTCAACCTTTTCTACCGCAACCTGCGGCGACTTCCCCGCGTAAATGAGCTCCTCGTAGGCCAAGGCCGTCTTCGGAAAGAACGGCAACGGCCCGCTCAGGCCCTCGCGGTAGACGTCGAGCAGATCGAGCAGCCACGGTTTCCAGACATCCTCCGGAAATACCGGCAGCCGCAGGCTGTTCAGCTTCCCGTGATTAAACCCGTAGAGCTCGGCCTCGCCGGCTCGACCGCCGGCATGTGCGAGGAGGTGCGCCACCAGCACCGGGCAGACCCGAACTGCGCTGATCGAACCCACGTTCCATTGCCGCAGCTCGCGATCCAGGTCGACAGCCCCACTGACCCGGATGGGTCTTCCGGCGGAGGTAGCGAGCTCGAAGTCCAGGTCGACCGGCACCGTTGGCTCAACCTGTTCACCAAAACGTTCGTACACCCAGCCAACGAACGGCGCCAGCTCCTCGGCGAGCGCGAGCACCTTCTCGGCGCCCTGGTCGCCCGGCGGCACGTCCCCGGGTGCGCGAAAACGAGCGTCGGGCAGGTCCGGCGGAAATGACCCGTGGTTGGCCAGGGCCACCTCCATCAGTCGACGTCGCAGGTCATACAGCGCAAGCCCGTCGGGATCCACCGGGTCCTCCGAGTCCAGCTCCAGGCCCGTATCGCGGAGATACAGTCCGAGCCGCTCCTCGAGGTAGTACCGCGCCGGATTCCGGAAGAAGCGCAGCAGCTCTGCCGGTTCGATCGAAGCGACTTCCACCGCCTTGGGCTGCCAGTCGGGCGGCTGAAACCATTCGCTGCGCCGATCGCCCGCGTCACCGACCCGGGCCGCAGGCATCCAGCGGCTCTGCGGGCTCTGGGTCTGCGGGGAATCGGGATCGAACGCACCGCGACCGAACGGCTGCATCGGGTGCTGCGTCACCGGGACCCGGGAGGCCCTACAGCAGCTTCGAAGTTCCTTGATCAGGGGCGACGGTTCCCGGGCCTCGCCGTCATTTTCGCTCTGTCCCACATAGCTGAGATAGAAGACGTCGCGCGCCGACAGGAGGCATTCGAGGAACAGATAGCGGTCTTCCTCTTCCTGGGAACGGTCGCCCAACCTCGGGGACCTGCGCGTCAGGTCGAACTGTGCGGGCGGCGTGCGCCGTGGGAAGGCGGCGTCGTCCATGCCCAGGATGCACACCACCCGCGCCGGGATGCTGCGCATGGGAACCATGTTTGCGAAGGTGACGCCGCCCGCAAGGAATGCCTGGCGGCCGGGCACGTTGGAAAGCAGCCGATCGAGATGTTCGCGCACGACCGTCCAGGGCAGGGTCTTCGTGCTCGTACCGGCCGCGTGGCGCCGGAAACCGTCGATCGCATCCAGCACATGTTGCATGGCCAGGCGCTCGTCGGGATCGCCCGGGTCCACGGCCAGCAGACCTTCGAGGATGCCCCGGGTGAGCAAACGGACCCAGCGGTCGACGGTCAAGCCGCGCAGCATGGCCTCCCGCAGCCGGGCCAGTTCCCGGACGAGCCAGGCAAGGCACCCGGCCGCTTCCGCCGTCTGCCCTTCAACACTGGCCAGGGGCAGAACCTCATCGGCGATCAGGACATCGCTGTCCACCGCAAATCCGACGAGCATCCGGTCCAATCCGCGCTGCCAGCTGTTGTAGGGCTCGCCACTTCCCCCGCGACCACGACGGTGGTCCGAATCCAGTCCCCAGCGCACCCCCGACTGGACCAGCCAGCGCCGCAGGTTTGACAGGTCGTGGGGCTCCAGACCCATCCGCCGCGCAACCGCCGGCACTTCCGCCAGCGCCATCACCTCGTCGACCTCGAACTCGTCTGCCGGCAGGGACAACAGTCGGGAAAAGGCAGCGACCAGCGGATGCACGTCAAGGGGACGCCGGTCCGACAGATTGTAGGGAAGAGACGGCAGTTCGCCGGCCGCTCCGCCGCTGCGAAACACGGCTCGGATGTAGGGCGCATAGCGCTGAATATCGGGTGCCAGGACGACGACGTCCCGCGGTTTCAGCGACGGGTCTTCGTCGAGCATCACCAGCAGGCGATCGTAGAGGACCTGCACCTCGCGCAGCGCGCTGTGGCAGGAATGCACCTGGATGGACCCGTCCGGCGATTCCGGGCCACACACCAACGCCGGGTCCAGGTCACGCAGGCTGGCCTGGAGGCGACCGAGATGGGTATCGCCCGTACCCAGCGGATAGGCCGGTTCCTCGTGCTCGGTCAGCGCGTCGGGAAGGTTGAGATCGAGCAACCGCTGCAGAAACGCCGCCCCGTGCCGACCCAGTGCCGCCAGCAGGGGATGGTCGACCTCGAACAGCTCATGCTGGTCGGCTTCGCGGCCTGCCCTCAGGTCGCGAAGTTCCCGTCGCAGACGGGTCCGCTCGGATACGCCCCGCTCCCAGTACTCCCGGGTCGGATTCAGCAAAAACAGGTCCAGCCTGCCGCGACGCCCCAGGGCGGCGAAGAAATCCAGAAACAGCGGTGGCAGGTAGGACACGCCAAAAAGCAGGGCCTGGTCCGGCAACCGGGCCGCGTGTCCGTCCGCCAGGCGTCGCTGCCAGCCGACCAGAGCTTCCAGGGTCGCGGCCGGCCCGGTAACGCCTTCTTGCCCCATGCGCTGTTCGAGCTGCGAGTACAGCTGACGCTGCCAGGGCTCGTCCCTGGCCTCGCGCAGTTCAGACGGCTGGCGATCCGAGCGCCAGGCCAGGAGCCAGTCAGCGCGTTGCAGAGCGTAGCGGGCGAAGACTTCGGCGGTTCGCTGGGCCAATTGATAGCGCCGGATGGAAGCCGTGTCCCCTTCCAGGTAGGTCGCGAGTTCCGGCGGACAGGACGGCTCTCCCAGAAGCTCGAAAACGTGCCACAACAGCGCATCGGGCTCGAACGGATTGCCGGCAGGCAGGTCCGGCAGGTTCGTCCTCGCCCAGCGCCACACGAACTGGGCCGGCATCTCGAAGTTCAGATTGGCCGCGATGCCGCGACGCTCGGCGATGTACAGGCTCAGCCAGCGCCCCAGCCCCGGATGCGACACGACCACGTCCACCGGGCGCAGCGGGCCGGCTTCCGCCAGCGGCGCAAGGCGATTCAGCAGCGCGTCGACCAGCGCTTCGAGGTCGTTGGAATGGAATAGCGCGAGACCGTGATTCACGTTGGAGGGTCGAGGACTCCGGTGGGCTTGGCGCGACGTTAACCCGATCGATTCTCAGGAAATGAGAACCGCGAAGCAAGCCGATGTAACCAAATCCGGCCGGGCGAGTCTTGTTACCGAACGCAGCACGGCAAACGGATAGAATCGAGGCACGGCGAGAACTGGCATGCAGGCGGTGAAAGACGAACAACTGATGAGCTGGCTCCAGGAAGGAGACCGTTCCTGCCTGGGCGCTCTGTTCGAGCGCCATCACACTGCACTTTACGCGTTCTGCGTGCAACTCACCGGCAGCCGCGCCCTGGCCGAGGACGTGGTGCAGGAAGCCTTTTTCCGCGTGCTCAAAAAGCGTCACCAGTATCGAGGCGGCCAGTTCAAGGCGTGGCTGTTCAACATCGCCCGTAACCTCGCCTTCGACCATCTACGCAAGATCGGGCGCCAGGTAAATCTGGACGAAGCAAAGCAGGTCGGCGAGGCGGATCACCGAGATCCGGCCCGCACGGCCGAAGGCTCGGAACGGCAGGCCATCGTCGAACGGGCCCTGGCCCGACTGCCGATCAAGGCGCGCGAGGTGATTCTTCTCGGCCGCTTCGAATTCGAAGGCTACGACGCGCTTGCCGAGGCCCTGGACTGCAGCCCCGGGGCCGCCAAGGTGCGCATGCACCGGGCCATGAAGCAGCTGCGCGAACTCATCACTGAAATCTCTCGGGAGGCAGCCTATGGCTGACCACCAGAACGACAATCCGCTGGAATTCTCCGACGCCGAAGACCGGGCCTTGTGGGACGAACTGGGCCAACTGCCCCGGGAAGCGCCGCCTCGGACCTTGCGCCGGGACTTCTATCGACGCCTGCGACGGGAGGAGCACCGCACCGGGCTGAGCTCGCTGTTTGCCTGGTTGAAGCCAGCCCTGCCCGCTGTGGCAACCCTGGTCATCGGCCTGCTGGTCGGCCTCCAGTGGCCTCGCGCCACCGGTCCCTCGCCGGACATCGAATCGCTGCAGGCTCAGGTCCAGGCCCTCAGCCAAACGGTGGCGCTGGCGCTGCTGCGCGACGAGTCGGCCAGCGAGCGGCTTCGAGGCGTGACCATCGCATCCAACCTGGGCGAGGACGACCACATGACCAGTGCGCTCCTTCGCACCGCCGAGCGCGATCCGGTGGCCAGCGTGCGCAATGCCGCCATCGAGGCACTCGGTCCCAGACTCAACGAGCCGGAAGTCGCCACCGAGATCATGCGACTCCTCAAGGAGACCGACTCGGTCCTGGTCCAGGCGGCGCTGGCCGAGCTGATCATGGCCTGGGGCGACGAGGAGAAATTGCAGCGCCTCGTCAATGCCGCCGAAGCCGGCGAGCTGCTGCCCGAAGTAACCGATTTCGTCATGACCCGAATCCGGAGGAACACGGCATGAACCCGCTGATTCTGATTCCGCTTGTGCTCGCGGCCCGCTACCACGGCCCGGAGATCAGCCAGACCGATCAGTGGACGGAGGACTTCTCGTTCACTGCGACCGGCAGCCCGCACGTCGTCGTCAAGAACGTATGGGGACCGATTACCGTGCGCACCCACGACCAGCCTTTCGTGCGGGTGACGGCCCGGGAAAAACGGGTGGCGCGCGACCAGGAGATGCTGGACCGCTCCCGCGACCTGCTGTTCCTGACCGTCGATCACCAGCCCGACCTGCTGCGGATCGAACTCGACGGCATCAACAACGAGCGGCATCACCGCGATCCGTGTCCCGGTTGCCGCCTCGAATACGCCTTCGAGCTCACCGTGCCGGCCAACGCGAGCATAGAGGCAACGACCGTCATGGATGGCGCGGTGGACATCGCCGGGGTGGGCAACGTCGTGCGGGCCCGCAACGTCAACGGCGACGTGTACGTCGCCGGGCTCACCTCATGCAACGATCTCGGCACGGTCAATGGAGAGCTGGACGCGCATTTCGCGGCGCCCCCAATGCTCGAAAAATGCGCAATCCATACGGTCAACGGGGACATGACCATCGTATTGCCGTCGGGATCGGATGCCGAGTTCGACTTCGACCTGTTCAACGGCGAAGTGGAAAGCGATTTTGAACTGACCGCCCTGCCCGCCAAACCGGAAGTTACCCGGGTGAGCGATGGCCGGATCACCCGCTACCGCCTGCGTACCCCCAGCGCCGTCAGGCTGGGTGCGGGCGGCCCCCGTTTCACATTCGAATCGATCAACGGCGACGTGAACATCGTCGCGAAACGCTGAAGGAGAACATCATCATGAACATCGGAAAAACCTGCTGGCTGCTGTTGCTGGGCCTGTTTGCCCTGCCGGCACTCGCCCAGGACACCCAGACCGTCACCGTTCCGCTGTCGAATCCGGGCGAACCGCTCGTCCTCGACATCGACCTGATCAGCGGCGAGATCCATATCTTCGGCGAAGACCGCGAGGACGTGGTCTTCGAAGTCACCGCCGGCCCGTCGGGGCGGAAGATCATTACCCCCAGCGGCGCCAAGAGCGTGCCCGGCGGCGGCCTGGACATCGAGATCGAGGAGCGCAACAACCGCGTTGAAGTCGATTCCGACTGGCGCTCCAAGGGCGTGGTCGTGACGGCGCGGATCCCGAGGCGCGCCCGGGTTACGGCTGAAACGGTTCATGACGGCGTGATCTCGATTCGTGACGTCGAAGGCGAACTCGAACTGGACAACGTCCACGGATCGATCAGCGCGGCCGGCATCAGCGGATCGGTCATTGCCGAGTCCGTACACGGCGACATCGACGTCGAGATCGTGCAGGCCGCCAGCGAGAAGCCCATGGCGTTCACCACCATGCACGGCGACGTGACCATCGGCCTCCCGTCCCGCCACGGGGCCGAGCTCCGCATCATGTCGGCCGGCGACGAGGTCTACACCGACTTCGAAGTCGAGATCCTGCCGAACGAGCCCAAGGTCGACCGGCGCTCGGACAGCGGCCGCTTCGTGGTCGAACTGGACCGGGAGATCGTCGCCGCCATCAACGGCGGCGGACCGCAGATCAAGATCGAGACCCGCTACGGGGACGTGCGAATCACCAAATCCGACCAGTAGGCGTCCGTGACCCCTCCCCTCTCCGCTCTGGGGAGAGGGGCTGGGGGTGAGGTGCAAGCGCTCTAGGAGTTACGGCCACCCACCTGACAAGCCGGACAGAAAAATATGGCTCGGCTGCCCAGATCCTCCCGGACCATCGTCTCGCCGCAACGGTAACATTCCTCGCCGTCGCGACCATAGGCGAGATGCCGATAGTCCCGCCGGCGCACACCCTCGGCCTTGAGCGTTTCCACCCGCTCGGCGTCGTTAGTCACGCCCCGGGTACGGTAGGCCCGACGCATGATGCGAATACACGAATCGGCCAGCTGATGCAGCTGCTCGGGCGTAAGGTCCTTGGGCCGTGCGCGGGGGTGAATCGCGGCGTAAAACAGGATATCCGAACGCAGGTAGTTCCCGACGCCGGCGACGAAGCCCTGGTCCAGCAGCGAGCCGGCCAGCTGCCGACCGCGATAGGGATCGGTGGCCATGTAATCGGCCAGCTCCGCTACCGAGACCTCGCCGTTGAGGGGATCCGGCCCCAGGCGTGCCAGGTAGGGTTGCTCATCGAGCTGATCCGTCGGCCAGACTTCAATTTCGCTGGCGCTGTAGAGGAGCGCGGCGTGGGTGGATGTCTCGACGCGAAAGCGGAGTTGTCTTCCGGTCTTCGGCCGCTCGCCGGCCGCTTTGATGAACCAGCGACCGTACAGCTGATTGTGGGTGTAGACGCTCAGACCACCCTCGAAATGGAGCAGCAATGCCTTGCCGCGAGCCGCAACCTCGCCGATGGTGCGGCCGGTCAGTTCCGTCTCCGGTCCCTGCAGCTCGGGCAGGCCGAACTGGATCTGTTCGGCAACATGCCCGCTCAATACCTTGTCGAGGCGGGCGGCATCGCGCTTGACTTCCGGTCCTTCGGGCATGGGAACTTCGCCGTTGCTTCAACAGTCAGGATAGATGCAGGCCGTCATGATGGCGTCTAGCCGACGTTTTCATGACGCGCCCCGGCTACACTCCATTCTCAGGCACCCAAGGGAGAGTATGTATGCGTCGAGGATTGATCCTGCTGTTGCTGTGGGCTCCGCTGGCTCTCGCCGGCCAGTACAATGCCGTCATCTCACCCGGCGATCCCATGCCCACATTTGTCGATCTGCCCGCCACGGATGGGACGACGCTCTCGTCGGACGATCTCGATGCGGAAGTCGTGGTTCTGGTGTCGTTGGCCAACCATTGCCCCTGGGTCAAGGGGATGGACGGTGACCTGGTGAAGCTGGTTGATGAGCTGGATGGCAAGGACGTGCGGGTCGTGGGCTTCGCGGTCAATCATCGCGAAGATGATCGGCTTCCGGCGATGCGCGAGCACGGCGAGAGGGTCGGCTACAACTTCACCTACGTGTTTGACGAGTCGCAGGAACTGGGGCGCCAGCTGGGCGCGACCCGTACACCGGAGTACTTCGTGTTCGACGAAAACCGGAAACTGGTCTACAGCGGCCTGCTCTACAACTCGCCGGCGAAGATGAACGCGGACGGGAGCATCCGTCACATCAATGGCGATCCCAGCGAGTTCTACGTCCGCGACGCGGTGCTGGCCACGCTGGCCGGCGAACCGGTCGATCCAGCCGAGACCCGGGCCCACGGCTGTTCCGTCAAGTACGAATGACGGCCCTGCTTCGTCTTTCTCTGGCGGGCCTTGCCCTGCTGGCCTCCACCTCGGCCGCGGACGACGTCAAGCTGGAGCCGATGACGTTTGAGGAATGGGATCGCACGCTGACCGGCTATCAGCCGAACATCGTCGTCGTGGACATGTGGGCGACCTGGTGCGAGCCCTGCATCAAGCGCTTTCCGAAGATGGTCGAATTGCACGGGCTTTACGGGGACGCGGGTGTCGAATTCGTTTCCATGCTGCTCGAGGATCCCGGAGAACCCGAGGCCATCGACCGGGCGCGGGGGTTCCTGGAGCGACAGAATGCGACCTTCGACAACTTCTGGATGAACGAGAACCTGATGGAGTCCTTCGAGCGACTCGACCTGATCGGCCTGCCGGCGGTCCTGGTCTACGACCGGGACGGCAAGCTGGCGCACAAGCTCACCGGCGATGACCCCAACAACCAATTCGACGATGCCGACGTGGAAGCCGCGATCCTGGGGCTGCTTTGAAGTCCCGGCATCGAGGTTTCAACCATGAGCCATCGCCTCCGCGAGTTGCCTGCGGGCGTTGTACAGCCGGGACCACACGGTACCCACCGGCACGCCCAGAACGTCGGCCACGGCCTCGTGGCTGAGCCCTTCGATTGCAACCAGTGACAGGACCGTGCGCAGCGGGATGGACAAGGTGTCCATGGCAGCGGCCAACTCAGCCAGCTGTGCGTCGGTCTCGGCATCGGACCCGCCGGCGAAGCCCTCCGTATCGATGACGTGGGTCATCACTCGACCACGCCGGGCGACGTGGCGACCCGCAACCCGGGTGGTGATCCGATAGATCCATGTGCCCAGCTCGGCCTCGCCCCGGAAGCCGTCAATACCGCGAAGCACGGCAACGAAGACTTCCTGGGCGATGTCTTCCGCCTCGGTCGGATGACCGCAAAGGGCGAAGGCCAGCCGGCAGACCCGTGGATGAAAGCGCTTGAAGATCGCTTCCATGGCCGAGGCCTTCGAGGCGTCACTATCCATGGATGAGGTCACGTTCCCGAACAAGGGTGGGAATCTCCACCAGCCAAGCGTAAATCGCGCCTACGCCGAGAGTGCCATTGACCAGCAGCAGTATGGGCTGTCCTTTGTTGAAGCCGCCTGTGGCTCCGAGGGCCAGCCATGCCAGGACTTCGACGCTGACAACTGCGGCGATCAAACGGGTCAGCAATAGCTTCCGGTTGACGTCACGGCGCCAGGACTCGAGGAACTCGCGGGATCGCCGGTAGGCAAGATGGCGCTGGGCACGGCGAGCGGACCACCAGGCAAAGGTGCCGCTGCCCATCAACCACGCCAGCAGTATCAAGGAGCCTGGTGAAAACCCATGTCGAACGGTGATCCAGACCAGGGCGATCAGGCTGGCCATTGCGGCTGCCGCGGCGATTGCCGTCTGGCGCCGACCCTTGCGTACGCGTTCCATCAGCGCGTCGAAGGCTCGGGCTCCCGGCGGCGCAGCAACGCTTCGGAACCCCAGCAATGCCGCGGTGGCATCGGCCGCCGCCTTGTATTCAGTGCAGGCTTCACAGCCCTCCAGGTGGGCACGCATCCACGCGCGTTCCTGCGGCTCGCTGTCGCCGTAGCGGTCGATCAACTGGCGGCACTTGTTGCATTCAGACATGGTCTTCTCCGTTGGTATTCGACCCTTTAGTGCAGGAACGCACCAATTCCTTCAGTCGAACTCGAAAAAAAACCAGGACCTCATTCGGGTTGATCGCGTCTCAGCCATACGCGCAGGCAATGGGCGCCTCTGCCAAAATGCTCTTTTGCGAAATGGTCCAAGGGCAGGCGGGGCGGCCACGGAAGATATCAATCCTCAGTGACCGCTCCGAAACCAGCGGTTAGAACCGGTATTCGAAAACCAGACCAGGCGCTTGACCCATAGGGCGAATGGTGACGTCACGGTAGGGCGTGGTGAAATAGCGGCTGCTCAGCCACCCGATCAGCGCCCCTGTCACTATATCGACCTCGTCGTGCGAGCCGGTGTCGTGGCGGGCATAGCCGACAACTGTGGCCAACGCATAAGCGGGTATCGCCCAGCGCCGGCCGTAACGATGGTGGATGAAGCCGGCCGCGTAAAAGGAGCGAGTGGCATGGCCCGATGGGAAGGAAGTGCAACAGCCTCCGTTGGGCTGCTCCTTGTCGATGGTCTCTTTCAGGATCTCGGTGATCAGTTCAGCCGTTGCGCCGGATTTGAGGAATTGCCAGGTGCCCTCGTATCCGTCCTCGTAAAACACGGTGGCCGACAACGCGCTCAAGGGCAGCAGGACGTTCAGCGCCTCCCCGACGGCATCGATATCCGCACGAGCTCCGCGGGGTGTCAGAAAGACAACGAAAAGCAGGACCACCAGATACTGACTGCGCATATTCATTTCCCCAACCCACCAGTAGCCGGCAGGGTGAGACAGTTGCCCCAGGGAGTCAAACCACGTGACAAAAGGTATGGCCGCTAACCCGCCCGCATCCGAAGGCACAACTGAGCGGCCGCCAGGTCTTCCAGCGCCGATCCCACCGACTTGAAGACGGTGATCTCGTCCGGGCTATTGCGCAGAGAGTGCTGCACAGAAGCGATACGGCGGAGATCTCCCGCAACGTCGTCGAACGAAAACGATCCCGCCTCGGCAGCCTGAATGAGATCGCCGGCTTCCTCCAACGCGTCTTCCACTGTGTCGACGAATACCTGATCGGCTTTCGAGATGAGTGCCGGATCCGCCTCGCACATGATCGGCTTGAAAGCCCCCACCAGGTCGACATGAGTTCCGGAGGTAATCCACTCCCCGAGCAGCAAGGGTTCTTCCGCGGGCGTCGCCGAGGTAATGATGTCGGCGTCGGCAGCCGCGGCCTGGATATCGGGCACGCTGACACATGCGACACCGCAGGCACTCTTCGCGCGATTTGCCGCCTCGCGTGCATGCTCGGGGTTTCTGCCCCAGATGCGCACCTCCTCGATCGGCCGGACCGAGCAATGCGCAGCAACGAGTTCCCCGGCAACCCGGCCGGTCCCGATCACCAGCAAGACCCGGGAGTCCTCCCGCGACAGACTGCGCGACGCAAGCGCCGAAGCCGCTGCCGTACGCCTTGCGGTCAGCGCGCCGGCGTCCAGGATAGCCTGAGGTTTTCCGGTCCGGCCATCGAACAACATATACAAGCCGTACAACGTGGGAAGCCCGAGCGCGTCATTCGACCGGACCACATTGGCGAGCTTCACTCCAAAATCGCCGGCCGGATTCCACGCCGGCATGATCAGCATCGTGATGTCGTCGCGGTCCACGCCCGGGATCTCGTGATGGTGGCGCGTCGGCGCTTCGCCGTCGCCACGAAATGCATCCCGAAGTGCGTCCACCAGCTCGGGCCAGGGGGTCAGGGCCGCAACCTGCTCGTCGTCGAGAAATGGGATGTCCATCGGTCGCTCCGTCAGCCGGTGTAGACGTTGACCGGATCTCCCAGCGCATCGCGGTCGAGTTCCACGCCCAGCCCCGGCTGATCGGGCGCGCTCATCCGGCCATCCACACGCTGCGGGGCGCCGATCGCATTCCGGACCGTCACGTAGCTGTTGAAATCCGTTGCGGAGAACCGGAGCTTCTCCGGCGTCGAGTGCGCGAGATGCGCAATGGCCGCGGTGATGATGTCACCGCCCCAGCTGTCCTCGATGGTCATGGGGATGTTCATGGAAACGCACAGATCCCGGATCTGGCGAGCCTTGGTCAGACCACCGACCTTGGAGATCTTGAGATTGATGACGTCCATTGCACCGTCCTGGCAGCCACGGAGCAAGGCATCAAGGTCGGTGATGTTCTCATCGAGAATGAAGGGCAGCGGCGTTTTCTGCCGCACGATCAGGCAGTGATCATAGGACCGGCAGGGCTGCTCGATGTAGACATCGCGCTCCTCGACTGCCTTGACGACTCGCAACGCGTCATCGACACGCCAGCCGGTGTTCGCGTCGGCGACAAGGATCTCGCCGTCGGTCAAGACGTCGGCCGCCGCATGGATACGCTCGATGTCCTCTTCGGGTTGTCCGCCCACCTTGAGCTGGAACTTGGTATACCCGTCAGCGCGATGGCCTGCGACGTTCTCCGCCATCTCGGCCGGCGGGAGCTGACTGATCGCACGGTACAGGGCCACGCTGTCCCCGAACCGGCCGCCCAGCAGATCGCACACCGGTCGTCCGCAGCTCTTGCCGAGCAGATCCCAGCAGGCCATGTCGATCGCCGACTTGACGTAGGGATGCCCGAGCAGCGCTCGGTCCATGAGCTGGTTGATCGGACCAATGGCGGTCGGGTCTTCGCCGAGAACGGTATCGGCCAGTTCGCCGATTCCCGCTCGCGCGCCCGCTCCAAAAGCCGGCAGGTAGAATGGTCCGAGCGGACAGACCTCACCGTACCCTGCCACGCCCTCATCGGTCCGGAGTTCCACCACGGTGCTGTCGAACACCTCGACGTACTTTCCCCCCGACCATGAGTAGCGCCCCTCGACCAGCGGCAGATCAACCTGGTAAACGCGGATTTCGGTGATTTTCATCGGATCGGCCCTTTCTTGCGATTTTTACACGAATCCGTTGGGAGAGGGCATCAGCGGAGGTGTATAGTGGATTTCCGCACGCTGCGTCCCCGCAGCAAGCATCTTCCTGGAGCCCCAGTATGGAAGGGATCAGTGACATCCGCATCGTCGGCCTGGACGAGCGGCGCCCGCCGAAGATCATCAAGAGCCCGTACATCGACCTGTACTTCAAGCTCAGCCACAAGGCGCCGGCCGACTGGTGCAACCAGTTCAACGATCTGCTGACAAAGCAAAGCTACCGCCCCAACATCGATCCGGACGAGGGCCTGTTCATCAAGACCTGGGTCCGAAAAGCGCACGAGATTCCGGGCATCCTCGAACTGTTGAAGAAGAACGTCTCGCTGTGCACCGAGAACTACATCGCCCGGATCGAAGCTGCGAGCCGGCGCGGGCCGGATCCTCGTTCCGCGGTCAGCCCGGAGCAGGCGGAGCTCAATGCGATCATCGATGCCCTGGAGTTCGATGAGCCGGTGACGGGCTGAGGATCACTCTTGGCCGAGCCGGTCGTGGCTCGTCGATTGCCATGACGGGCTTTCGAAAGCGATGATCCAGTCATTGGCGGACAGTGCGCTGCTCGAAAAGGTCACCGCGTTCCCATTCCCGCGCTGATTTGCGCGAGGCCAACCGTCGTACACTCCGGCCAGGGACGCTATTCGCAATCCCTTATTCCAAGGGAAATTTCTGCTCTAGCTACCCGGCCCTTTCGGACCAATGCACTGAATCATGACCTGCTTATCTCGCAGCGATCCGGCATGACTTCTGCACGTCGTAATGTATGTATCCACGGAGAATGCGCCCCCCGATGTCGAGGGTAATCCGTCTTCCTGGCACACATGCGTGCAGACCGGAATATCGGCAAACAGATCGGTCTTGAAACGCACTGCGTCGGTACCTGTTCCTTGGTGCTCGACGGATGCGATCCAGCCGCTACAGCCTGTACCGCCGTACTGTTTGACCACGGTGTTCGCGGCCAGGTCGATGATTCCTGCGCATACGAGATTGCCTTCCACCATTTCGGCATTGTGTGCATAAGGCACGCTGAGGATCTGCTGTCTCGGGCCCGCCTGCAGGAAAGCGTCGGTCGTGCCGGCGTCACGCTGGCGAACTTCGATAAACCGGTTGCCGTCCGAAAAGACGCCGTCCAGAGATGTGGTGGCGCCCAGGGAAACCGAGAATACGCCTCCGGAGAGCGTGACCGTGTGCTGCTCCGTCCACAACCCGGTGCCCGGGTCTCCCGCGGTCAGGTCGCTGAAAATCTCGAACTCCAGCTCATAACTGCCATCGGGTAATGGCGTTCCATCCGCCGAGACCAGCTGGCCCTGGAAGTTGATCTGCTGGGGCACCTGGGCAAGTCCCGGGAAGCAGGCGAGTACACACAGAATAGCGAGCGTCGTTCGAATCATGATGTTTACTCCCTTGAACTGGTTCACTGCCCTTCACAAGCGGCCGGCAGGTCCGGGACGGATACCGGAGGCGCAACCATAAATGGCTGCCCGATCCGTGCCACCGCGAGAAAGACCTGGTCGCCATCATTACAACCTGGCTCGAGCGCTGGATCACAGGTGTCGCCGGAAAAGAACCCAATGCTACCCGGCTCCGTATTGTCAGCTTTGAACTTGTTGGGGACTTCGTTGGTGAGAACAACGTTGCAGAATCCGACGGCGCAAACCAGATCGGCTACGTTGACTTCGCCCGGGACATCGGCGTCGCCCGTTTCTTCGATGTCCATCCTTATATCGATTCCGGTTTCGTTCCGGTTCACGGCCACGCAGGCGTAGTCGTCCGCACCCAAGGTCGCTTCCTGTGCTCCGCATGTCAGGGGAATCAGCATCAATACGGCAATTGTCAATCTGGACATCACGGACCCTCGAAACCGTCTGCAAAAACCTCTTCGGTGGTGAGCTCGGCACCAGCGCTCAGGCGAATCGCGGCGCCACCGGTACCGCTATCCGAAGCCGGCGCGCCGATCGCAAACCGCCCACCGCTCAACGCGACAGACGCACCAAAACCGGCTTGCCTTTTCCTGGCCAGTGGCACCGAGGAACCGGAATCGAGCTCACTGGTCGCTGCACTGAATGCGCCGATGGTCTGCTCCAACTCGAAAGTACCGCCAGGACCCTTCGCGGCGTTGAAGTTGTAGAGGTACGCCGCGCCTGCCCCGAGCAGACCGCCCGGTGCATTTGCCCCCTGAGCCCCGATCAGCGCCTTGCCGTCCTGCACCGCCACCGATCCGCCGAAACGGGCGCCGGCGATGCGTTCGACCAACGGCGAAAGCAGCGTCTGACGCAACGAACCGTCCAATCCATAGCGGTAGACAGCCCCCGAATCGCTTGCTCCCTGGTCATCGCTTGGCGAACCAACCAGAATGGAATCGCCTTCCAGATCCACGGAGGCGCCAAATTCATCGCCGTCATTCGGGCTTGGTGTCGTGAGCACGGTTGGGCTTGGGTCGCTCAGATTGTCGGCAATCGTCGGATACAGGGCAGCGACGCCCGCACTCGCCTGGCTGATGGGTGAATCTGGCGCCCCGACGACGAGGTTTCCATTGCGGCAACTGAGTGAAGCTCCGAATTGCGATGCGTTGGAGAGCTTTATCTTGCTGAGTTGTGGCTGAGTGGTGGCAGCCACTTCAAATACATAGGTCGCCCCGGTGCCCTGCCCGGGATTGTCGTCGCCGCTTTCGTCCATGGGCGCGCCAACGAAGATCATGCCACCGTCAATGTCTACCGCGGCGCCGAATCGGTCATCCGCGTTCATGCCGTTCCCGGTCAGGTTCTGGCCAATGCTTGCAAAAGTGTCCTGAGTACCGCCAACCCCCAGCCGGGACAGGACAACGGCTTTCGCCGGGTTGAGCCCTTTGCGGGCTTGCGGGGCGTTCCCCGGAGCCCCCACCACGAGAACTTCGCCGTTTTCGTCAAAGGCAATCGATGATCCGAATTCGGTGGATGCCTGGATGTCGGGATCATCGCTGGATATGGTCTGAAGCAAGGTCCGGCTGCCATCGTCTTCAATGCGATAGACCCGGACCAAGCCGTTGCCTTCCATCGGAGATCCGATCGCCACGAGATCGCCGGAGATGGCCGTGGTTTCCCCAAATGCGCCGCCCATCGCCGAATCCACCGGCGGTAGGACCGGGGCGACCGAACCAACCGTGATGATGTTGGCATCCGTCGGAGTGCTGGTCGACTCGTTGTCACTGAGCCTGTCGATACCGTCGATCGTGATGAGGTTCTGGATCTCCAGCGGCTGGCGTGGCGGCGGATTGTCGGTAATCTGGATTTCGTAGCGAAGCTCCCCTCGTTCGGAATTGCCGGGCAATTCCTGAAGCGTGACATCGAGGATTTGGGGGCCTCGCATATCGGCGCCCGGGTCGAGCGTGACCACCCCGTTGGTATTGATACTCCCCTCGACAAGACTTGCACCGGTCGGGAGCACCTGTCGAATTCGCAATGGCCCGATGGCCTGATTGCCGTTGTTGACCAGCTGTAGATCAAAGCGAATGATGTCGCTCGGATTGGCGTGCCCGTCTGCGTCATTGTCGACCAGCAGTCTGTCGGCCAGTTGGACGACCAGATCGGTGAAAGTGCGGACGGCAACCGTGTCGGTGGTGCTGGTCTGTACGATGTTGCTGCCGCTGGGATCGGGAATCGCCTTCGCCTCGATCTCCAATTGCGGGGTTGTCAAGGGAAACGGGTTGTCGACCTGCAATGAGAACGAGAGCGTCGATGTCATGGTCAGTTCCTCCACGCCCGCCTCGATGACCTCTCCATCGGCTGACGCCGAGATGAAATCGCCGGTTGCAGAAGGGCCATCTACCAGCGTGGCCCCACGGCCCGTCAGGTCAACGCGCACAACAAACGCTCGCGCAGCACTCCCGCTGCTCGAAACGCTAACGACATAGTCCAGTTGCTCGCCCGGATCGACTTCGGTGCCATCCGGTGTCCGGTCGATGGTCAGCGTCACGGTAGCGCCGGTCTCCCGGACAGTGAAACTTCCGTTGGAGATCGACACCGGTACGGTGCTTACACGCCGGCTTACCTCATCGAACTCCACCGCCAGGACATTGGTGATGTTGATGGCAGTGGTATCGCCATCCCGTCGATCCGAATTGACGACCACAGGCAACTCCATGAGGATTCGATCCTCGGTTGTAGTCGATAGGTTTGCGTTGGAGGGCGAGTACACGGTGATGATCGCGGACTGGCCGGCGTTGATCTGATCGAATCGCGTGACGTGGTCAATGCGCACGGAAGCATCTGCACTCATCGTGGTGTCGGTGGGCAGTTCCAGCACATTGATTTCTGGAATCTCAACATCGAACTGAATTGCGGTAATTTCCTCCCCCGGGTCAGTCTTGATCGACACCGGAATCACATCGTTCTGGCCCGGCGCACCCTCTTCGGCGCCAATGCTCAGGATCGCGGACCAGCCTGCCTGTGTTACCAAAAACAATGCTGCTGACAGGATTGTTCGCGCATTCATCATGCGTGCTCACCGAGCCGTGAAGCGCAGGACAGGATCGAGGGACCGATCAGGCAGGTGTTGATCCGAAAAAGGTTCATGCCAGAGCCCCCGTAGCGGGTGGGGCCAAGGCTGTAGACCTATCGCGGGCGCTGGTTTCTGAGGCCCCTCTCCAACCAGGCCCTTGGGAACTCGGAGAGATCTTGAGCTGCTCCGCTCATTATAGACCAGAAATTCACGATCTGTTGACGCGTTGGAGCGAAGGAGGTCGCTACGCGGTTTCAGGTTCATGCTGGGACAATCAAAGTCCGTCCGATGAGCCCGTCACGGAACCGGATCGGAGTTCGGCACTTCGGTCGTGCTGGAGAATGACGTCATGCTGGTCGGATCGCCCGGCGAGGGAAACGGTCGTATGACGTCGAGGACGATGAAGACGCGTTCGGCGCTTCGATCGCCATATCGGGAGAGCAGATCACCGTTGGCGCCCCCGCCACGCGCGACGAGGGCAGTGTTGTGCTCCTGCGCGGGACGCAGGTGGTGTTCAAGGACGGGTTCGAATAGTCCCTTCTGGGTGCTCTAGAGATAGGGGTTCTTCCAGCTCTGCAGTGTCCGGATATAGTTGGCCCGTTCGAACGTGCTCGGATCAGCGACCCGCTGGCGACTCATCGAGCCCTTGATCTGCCGGACCGATTCGAAGTCCCGCCGGTCCATCCACTGCTCCAGCTGCTCGCAGATGACCCGTAGATGATCGGGCCCGTTACGCAGCAGGGACGAGGTCGTCATCACGGCATCGGCGCCGGCGAGGATGTATTTTGCCGCATCCACGCCGGTCTGGACCCCGGTGGTTGCCGCCAGCGAGGCCTCGATCCGCCCGAAGCAGACGGCGATCCACAGCAGGGGCAGGCGCATCTCGTAGGATTGGCTCAGTTCCAGGCTGGGCTCGACTTCCATTTTTTCCAGGTCAAAATCGGGCTGGTAGAAGCGGTTGAAGAGCACCAGCCCGGACGCCCCGGCATCGATCAGCTGGCCGAACAGGTCGCCCGGCGCACTGAAATAGGGGCCGAGTTTGACCGCTACCGGGATATCCACCGTTTCGCAGACGGCCCGGACGATCTCCGTGTAGCGACTCTCGACCGCTGCCCCGGTCGTGTTGAGATCGGTTGGAAGGTGATAGACGTTGAGCTCGAGAGCAGCCGCTCCGGCTTCTTCGATCTGCCCCGCATAGTCGGTCCAGGCTTCCAGGGTCGTGCCGTTCAGGCTCGCGATGATCGGCACATCGACCGCCTCGACCGCGTTCGAGATCAGTTCGAGATAGTCATCGGGGGCGCGATCGTATTCCACGGCGTCCGGGAAGAAGCCCAGCGATTCCCCGTAGGACTCGGTCCCCACCGACGTGAGGTGATCGAAGGACTCCTGCTCCTGGCGGAGCTGCTCCTCGAACAGCGAAAACAGCACGATTGCCGCGGCCCCGCCCTCTTCGAGCCGGCGAATGCCGTCCAGCGACTTGGAGATCGGCGACGAGGAAGCGACCAGCGGATGCGGCAGGTCGAGACCGAGATAGGTGGTTTCCAGGTTCATTGCGGGGACTCCGATTCGCTGCCGGTGGCAGCCATCTCTTCATAGAGCCGGTACTTGGCGGTGACCTGGGCCTGGGCCGAGTCCATCAGCGCCTGGGCCTGGTCCGGGTTGGTCTTGCGCAACATCCGATAGCGCAGCTCGTTCTCGGCGTATTCGCCAAAGGTCAACGTGGGCCGCTGCGAATCGAGGATGAAGGGATTTTCGCCGGATCCGCGCACCTCCGGGTTATAGCGGATCAGCGGCCAGTAACCCGAGTGGACGGCCCGCTTCTGCTGGTCCATGCCCTTCTGCATGTTGATGCCGTGGGCAATGCAGTGGCTGTAGGCGAGGATCAGCGACGGGCCCGGATAGGCCTCCGCTTCCCGCAACGCCAGCAGGGTCTGCTGTGGGTTCGACCCCAGGGCCACCCGGGCGACGAACACGTTACCGTAGGCGATGGCCTGCAAGGCCAGGTCCTTCTTGGGTACCTGCTTGCCGCCGAAGGCGAACTTGGCCACCGCACCGATGGGCGTCGCCTTGGAAGCCTGTCCGCCGGTGTTGGAATAGACCTCCGTGTCCAGAACCAGCAGGTTGACGTCCCTCCCGCTGGCCAGAACATGGTCCACGCCGGAGGAACCGATGTCGTAGGCCCAACCATCACCGCCCACGATCCAGACGCTGCGACGCACCAGGTGATCGGCCACGCTGAGCAATCGCTGAGCATGAGCATCGTCGCCGAGGGCTTCCAGTGCCCTGCAAAGGGCCGCAACTCGACCCCTTTGTTGCCGCAATTGCGACTCGGTACGCTGGGGTGCGGTCAGCAACGCTTCAACGTCGCAGTCCTCCAGGCGCGGCGCGAGCAGGCCCAGCAGGCGTCGAGCCTCGGCGAGGCGGGCATCGGAAGCAACCCGCATGCCCAGCCCGAATTCCGCATTGTCTTCGAACAGCGAGTTGGACCAGGCGGGGCCGCGCCCTTCGGCATTGTGCGTCCAAGGCGTGGTCGGCAGATTGCCGCCATAGATCGAGGAACAGCCGGTGGCATTGGCCACCATCAACCGGTCCCCGAACAGCTGGGAGACGAGTTTCAGATAGGGCGTCTCGCCGCAGCCGGCGCAGGCGCCGGAAAACTCGAACAGGGGCTCCAGGAACTGGGCACCGCGCACCGTGCCGAAATCCACCCGGCTGCGGTCATTGACCGGCAGCTTCTGGAAGTAACGGAACTGCTCCCGGTTGGCCTCGCGGAGCGGCCCGTATTCGACCATGTTGATGGCCCGACGCCCGCTCGCTTCGGGGCTGCGTACCGGACAGACTTCGACGCATTGAGCGCAGCCCGTGCAGTCGTCCGCCGAGATCGCCAGCGTGTAGCGGGTGTCCGGGAAT
>JAWVZU010000035.1:0-20569 GCA_033722075.1 Lysobacterales bacterium | reverse complement strand
CGGCCACCTTGTTGCCCAGCGTTTCCGGATCGATCAATTCGCTCTCGCCGTCGATGGTCAGGTACAGGTCGCCGTTGGCCATGACATTGACCACGACCGGATCCTGGGATTCCTCCAGCGGCGCCGCATCGGCCTCCGGCAGGTCGATCTCGACGCCCAGCTGGAGCAGTGGCGCGGTGATCATGAAGATGATCAACAGCACCAGCATGACGTCGATATACGGAACCACGTTGATCTCCGACATCCGCTTGCGGTGTTTTTTCCCCGTTCTCGCCATAGCGTTGATCTCCCCCCTACTCTTCCTCGAGGTCGGCCTGGCGCTGGAGAATGGTCGAGAACTCGTCCTGGAAGGTGTCGTAGCGGACCTCCAGACGTTCGACCTGATCGGAGAAGCGGTTGTAGCCAATGACCGCGGGAATCGCCGCAAACAGGCCCATGGCCGTGGCAATCAGGGCCTCGGAGATGCCCGGCGCCACCATCGCGATCGTCGCCTGGGTGACATTGGCGAGCGCGTGAAACGACAGCATGATGCCCCACACGGTGCCGAACAGGCCGACATAGGGGCTGGTCGAACCCACCGTCGCGAGAAAGCTCAGGTTCTGCTCCAGGCGGTCGACTTCACGGTTGAGCGCCACGCGCATGGCGCGCTGCGAGCCTTCCAGGAGAAACTGGGAATCGGCCCGCCGGCGCTGCCGCAACCGGGCAAACTCGCGAAACCCCGCTTCGAAGATCGACTCCATGCCCATCACCTGGGCGCGTTCACTGCTGATTTCGCGGAACAGGGCCGCCAGGTCCACCCCGGACCAGAAGCGTTCCTCGAAAGCGTCCGCCGACTTGCGCGCCTCGCCGAGGGTCTGGACCTTACGGAAGATCACGATCCAGGACAGCACCGAGGCCGCCAAAAGGATCAGCATGACGATCTTCACCGGCCAGCTGGCCGCCAGCACCAGGTCGACCAGAGAAAGCTGACTCTCCATCCATCACTCCATTGTCTTGGTCTTTTCTTATGGCCGACTCAGGAGCTCAGTACTAACACCCGGACCGAGCACCGAGGCGGCCGAATTATGCGTTTTCCGTGGCAAGCGCCGCTCGCAGCACCGGCGGAAACCGCCGGGGCCGCCAGCGCTCGCTGTCCAGACAGGCCGCCTTGACCCGAGCGGCAAGCAACACCTCGCCGGTTTCCCTGCGGACGACTTCCTGGCGCATTTCCAGGGTGGCCGCACCGATCGCCTCCGGTACGACCGAAATGCCCAGCTCGTCGTCCAGGCGGGCCGGCGCCAGAAAGTCGCACTGCAGGGATCGGACCACCAGCACCACCTGTTGTTCCGCTTGCAGCCGCGACTGGTCGACACCCAGGGAACGCACCCATTCGGTGCGGGCCCGCTCCAGGAACCGCAGGTAGTTCGCGTAGTAGACGACGCCGCCGGCATCGGTGTCCTCCCAGTAGACCCGCACGGGCCATTCGAACACCTCGCGGCTCAAGAATCGCTCTCCTCGCCCGCCTCGAACAGATCCCCGGTCGGCTCACGCTCGCCGCGCGGCGGTTTCAGCCCGAAGTGCCGATAGCCCTTGCTGGTGACCATCCGTCCGCGCGCGGTACGAATCAGGAATCCCTGCTGGATGAGAAACGGTTCCAGGACGTCCTCGATGGTGCCCCGCTCCTCGCTGATCGCCGCGGCGAGACTGTCGACGCCGACGGGTCCGCCGTCGAACGCGTCGATCATGGTGCGCAGGAGCTTGCGATCCTGGGCATCGAAGCCGGCCGCATCCACCTTCAGCATGTCCATCGCGGCCTCCACGATGGATGCGACGATGGTGCCGTCTCCCTTGACCTGGGCATAGTCGCGAACCCGGCGCAGGAGACGGTTGGCGATCCGCGGCGTTCCCCGCGACCGGGCCGCCAGCAGCCGGGCCCCCTCAGCGTCGCAGGGGATGTCCAGGATGCCCGCGGAACGTTCCACGATCTGAGCCAGTTCATCGACACTGTAGAACTCCAGGCGCTGGACGATGCCGAAGCGATCCCGCAGCGGGGAGGTCAGCAACCCGGCGCGGGTCGTGGCCCCGACCAGCGTGAACCGGGGCAGGTCCAGCTTGATGGACCGGGCCGCGGGGCCCTCCCCGATCATGATATCGATCTGGTAGTCCTCCATTGCCGGGTAGAGGACTTCCTCGACCACCGGGGACAGGCGATGGATCTCGTCCACGAAGAGCACGTCCCGGGGCTGCAGGTTGGTGAGCAGCGCGGCCAGATCTCCGGCTCGCTCAAGCACCGGTCCGGAGGTCTGGCGGAGGCTCACGCCGAGCTCATTGGCCACTACGTGCGAGAGGGTGGTCTTGCCCAGTCCGGGCGGGCCGAAGATCAGCACATGGTCCATGGCTTCGCCCCGGTTCCGGGCCGCACGGATGAAGATCTCCATCTGCTCCTTGACCGCGGCCTGGCCGAGATACTCGTCAAGCCGCTCGGGACGGAGCTTTGCCTCGGTGGCGTCCTCGTCCGCTTCGGCCGGGTCGATCAGTCGATCGGCGTCGAACTCTTCGCTCATCGCTTCACCGCTGCCTTCAGGGCCTCACGGATGATGGCCTCCGAATCGAGATCCTTATCCGAGAGCTTCTGCACCATGCGCGAGGCCTCCTGCGGCTTGTAGCCGAGCGCGACGAGCGCGGCAACCGCCTCGGCGGCCGGATCTTCCGGCACCGCACTGCCCCGGCCCGCGAAACCGCCGCCCGAGCCGGACATCGGCAGGTTGTCCAGTCGATCCTTCATCTCGTAGATCAGGCGATCGGCGGTCTTCTTGCCGATGCCCGGCAACCGGGTCAGTGCGGCGGCGTCCCGGTCCGCGACCAGTCGCGCAAATTCATCGGCATTGGCGCCGGAGAGGATCGTCAGCGCCAGCTTGGCGCCCACCCCCGAGATCTTGAGCAGCTCGCGGAACAGGGCCCGGTCGGCCTCGCGAATGAAGCCGTAGAGGTTGTGGCCGTCTTCCTTGACCAAGAGGTGAGTGAGGAGCTTCACCGATTTCCCGACCGGCGGCAGGTCGTAGATGGTGGACATGGGCGCTTCCACCTCGTAACCGACGCCACCGACGTCGATCAGCAGCATGGGCGGCTTCTTCTCGGCCAGGGTGCCGACCAGCCGCCCGATCATGCGCGCCTCCTCAGGTCGCTGCCGATGCGCCGCTCGGTTTCGGCATAGTGCGCATGGCAGATCGCCACGCCGAGGGCATCGGCGGCATCTTCTGCCAGTTTTTCCTCAACGTTCAGGAGGACCCGGATCATGTGCTGGATCTGGCGTTTCTCGGCGCCACCACGGCCGACAATGGCCTTCTTGACCTGGCGCGGCGCATATTCGAACACCGGCTTCTGCATCGCCACCGCCGCACAAATGGCCGCACCGCGCGCCTGCCCCAGCTTCAGGGCGGAGTCGGCATTACGACTGACGAACACGTTCTCCACCGCCACCTGATCGGGACGTAACTCCTGGATCAGGGCGGTGACACCCTCGAAGATGATCTTGAGGCGTTCCGGAAACGGGCCGCCGCCGCAGGCGATCACCGCATGGTGCACGTGGCGCGGGCCGCGCGGATCGAAGTCGATGCAACCGATCCCGGTGGCGACCGAGCCCGGATCGATGCCGAGGATCCGTACCGGTCCGATGGACTGCTTGGCGTCTGCTTTGGTCAAGGCCCTGTCGTGGCGATCAGTCGGCGTAGGACTCGGACGGGATGTCCGCATTGGAGTGGACGCTCTGCGTGTCATCCAGATCGTCCAGCACGTCCAGGAACTCGAGCACCTTCCGGCCGGTTTCCACATCCAGTTCGACCCAGTTCATGGGGCGCATGGTCAGTTCCGAATCCACCGGTTCCAGCCCTGCGTCCAGCAGGCCCTTGCGGACCGAGCCGTAGGCATCCGGGCTGGTGAGTACCTCGATCGAACCATCGTCGTCGGTTTCGATATCGTCGGCGCCGGCGTCCAGCGCGGCCAGCATGATGGAATCCTCGTCGGACTCGGGCGGAAACGTGATGATACCGCGCTTCTCGAACATGTAGGCGACCGAACCCTCGGTACCTAGGGACCCGCCATGCTTGTCGAAGGTGTGGCGCACCTCGGCAACGGTGCGATTGCGGTTGTCGGTCAGGCAGTCGACCATGACCGCCACCCCGCCCAGATAACCCTCATAGCGGATTTCCTCGTAGGTCACGCCCTCGAGTTCGCCGGTGGCTTTCTTGATCGCCCGCTCGATGTTTTCCTTGGGCATGTTGGCGGCATTGGCCTTGTCCACCGCCAGACGCAATCTGGGGTTGGTATCCGGATCCCCGCCGCCCTCCCGGGCCGCCACCGTGATCTCGCGAATCAGCTTGGTGAAGATCTTGCCGCGCTTCTTGTCCTGGGCCTTCTTGCGATGCTGGATATTGGCCCACTTGCTGTGACCTGCCATGGTTCGGTCAGTCCGGTCTCCAAAACCGCGGGATTGTATCATTTTCCGGGATCCGGATCGGGGTCGAAAGCGCCCTTGCGCAGAAATGCGGCGACCTGGCGGGCCACCCGGCGTGAGAGTTGCAGCGAGGTATGGCTCTCCGCCACAACCAGATGATCGGCCAGCCAGTCCTCGCGCGTCTCCTCCAGGGCCACCGTACCGTCGCCGGCAAACCGCCCGCCCCCCGCCAGTACGCCGAGGCCCAGCCGGACTCGCCCGGCAATCATCCCGACCGCCCAGTGGCTGGGAGGAGCCGGCGCCGGTCGCACCAGGTCCTCGGCGGCCAGGCCGAGCATCGACGGTCCGCCCGGCCACCCGGCGAAGCGCCGCGCGGCCCGGCTGCCACCGATCGGCGAACCGATGAGCACTGCCTTGCCCGCCGGCTGGGGCAACAATCCGCACGCATGCAGGGCCACGATCCCCCCGAGACTGTGAGCAACCAGGTCAACCGGGCCGAAATCCGCAGCGAAGGCCGCCAGCCGTTTTGCGTGCTCTGCCGCGGTACTATGGCGGGAGGAATAGCCGAAACGATGGACTTCGAGGCCCTGCGCCGTGAGATGCCGTGCCAGGGGAACGAGGCTCCACGCGCCCAGCCACATTCCATGGGTCAGGACCACCGGGCGGGGCCGGTCAGGCATGAAGGATGTCACGCAGGGCGGCCCGGTTGGTCCAGGAAAACACCCGCTCGGCGGCTTCCCCCAGGGGCAGCCACTCGAGGCGCGTATGTTCCCGCTCGCTCAGCTTGACCGGGCACCGATCCGCCAATTCCACCCGAAACTCGTGTTCCAGGTTGGTGCTCACCGAGGGTGGGTAGCGGTCGCGGAGTTCGGGCAGGATCTCGAAGGTCCGCATGACGCCCGCCGCGGTAGGCCGAGCGTCGATTCCCGTTTCCTCCAGAAGCTCACGCCGGGCGGCCGCGGACGGCAGTTCCTCGCTGTGGAGGGTGCCGGTCACCGACTGCCAGAAGCCGGCCGGTTTGACCCGCTCCAGCACCAGCGCCAGGCCGGTCCGGGTGTAGACGACTACCAGGACCGATTCGGCACGGCGGCCGGGCCTGGTCACGCGTCCTGCTTGAGGGGCGGCAACACGCTGACGTGCAGTTGCCGGAGCTGGTCCACATCCACGGCCGAGGGCGCATCCGTCAGCAGGTCGGTCGCGCTGGTGGTCTTGGGGAAGGCAATCACGTCGCGAATCGAATCACTGCCGACCATCAGCGCGGCCAGGCGGTCCAACCCGAAGGCGATGCCGCCGTGGGGCGGACAACCGTAGCGCAACGCTTCGAGCAGGAACCCGAATTTCTCGTTGGCTTCCGCTTCGCCCAGCCCGAGGATCCGGAAGATCGCCTCCTGCATGGCCTGGTCGTGGATACGCACGGAACCGCCGCCGATCTCCCAGCCGTTGACGACCACGTCATAGCCCTTGGATACCGCGTCGCCGGGCGCGGCTTCCAGAGCCTCGATACTGTCGTCCCGGGGCGCGGTGAACGGATGGTTCATCGCATACCAGCGGTGTTCACCCTCGTCCCATTCGAACATCGGAAAGTCGATCACCAGCAGCGGGCGCCAGCCGTCTTCGACCAGGTCCCGGTCCCGGCCGACCTGCAGACGCAGCGCCCCCATGAATTCCGAGACGGCCAGATAATCGCCCGCACCGAAGAACAGCAGGTCGCCGTCTTCCGCGCCGGTGAGCTCCAGGATGCCGTCGATCGCCTTGCCGTCGAGAAACTTGACGATCGGCGACTGAAGGCCGTCGGCCCCCTGGGCGCGGTCGTTGACCTTGATCCAGGCCAACCCCTTGGCACCGTACCGGGAAACGTAGTCAGCATAGCCGTCCAGCTGCTTTCGGGACAATTCGGCGCCACCGGGCACCCGCAGCACCGCGACGCGGCCGTGCTCGTCGTTGGCCGGGCCGGCAAATACCTTGAACTCGACGTGCCGTACCGCTTCCGCGACATCGACCAGCTCCAGCGGAATCCGCAGGTCCGGCTTGTCCGAGCCGAAACGGCGCATGGCCTCGTCCCAGGTCATCCGCGGGAATTCCGGCAGATCGACATCCACCACCTGCTTGAAGGCATCCCGGACCAGCCCTTCCGCGAGTTCCAGGACCGCTTCCCGGTCGACGAAGGCCATCTCGATGTCCAGCTGGGTGAACTCCGGCTGCCGGTCGGCCCGCAGGTCCTCGTCCCGGAAGCAGCGGGCGATCTGGAAATAGCGGTCCATGCCGGACATCATCAGGATCTGCTTGAACAGCTGCGGCGACTGGGGCAAGGCGTAGAAGCTCCCGGCATGAACACGCGACGGCACCAGGTAGTCCCGCGCGCCTTCCGGCGTCGCCTTGGTAAGTATCGGCGTCTCGATGTCCAGGAAATCGCGCCCGTGCAGGTAGGCCCGCAGTACTTCTGTGAGTCGCGAGCGAAGGCGAATGGCACGCTGCATTTCCGGCTTGCGCAGATCCAGATAGCGATACTTGAGGCGGGTTTCCTCGGAAGCATGCTCGTCCAGCTGGAACGGCAGCGGCGCCGACGGGTTCAGCACCTTGACCTGATTGGCGACCAGTTCGACCCGGCCGGTACTCAGGCGCGGATTGACCTGCCCCTCCGGGCGGGCCCGCACCGTCGCCTCGATCTGCATGCAGTACTCGTTCCGGACGTTGCGTGTCGCCTCGAAGGCCACGGCGTTCTCCGGCTCGACCACCACCTGCACCTTGCCGGTGTGATCGCGCAGGTCGATGAAGATGACTCCGCCGTGATCCCGTCGGGTGTCTACCCAGCCGCAGATGACAACGTCCTGTTCGAGCAGCTCTTCGGTCACCCGACCGCAATAGTGACTGCGCATCATTTCCTCTCGTGATCTGTTGGACGGGACATCCGGTCCCGTCCGGCATTGCGTGTGGCGAGTCAGGCTGCGGCCGTGGCCGCTTTCCCGTCGCCCGACTTCGACTGCTTGGTTTCCCCGCCCTTGGCGCCGTCGGACTTCGAATCCTTCTTGTCCTTGGAAGCCTCCTTGGCGCCGGTGTCCTTCTTGTCAGCCGACTCCACGACGTTCTTCTTGTCGCCCGTCTTGAAATCGGTCTCGTACCAGCCAACACCCTTGAGACGGAAGGCGACGGCAGAGATCAGCTTGTTCAATTCCGGTTGTCCGCATTCCGGACAATCCGTCAGCGGCGCATCGCTCATCTTCTGAAACGCTTCGAGCTGATGCTCGCAGGCACTGCAGCGATATTCGTAGATCGGCATCGCGACACCTCTATCGTACCCTTAACTGTGCAGAAGTATGGCCCGACGCCCCCGGAGTCAAGGGCGCCGGGCCGGGTGCTTCGACGGCTTACGCCGCTTCGCGATCGGACTTGACGAAGTTCAGCGCGCCGTTTTCCGCGCCGACCCGAATCACATCTCCGGGCCCGAAATCCCCGCTGAGGATGCGCTGCGCCAGCGGATTCTCGAGCTGATGCTGAATGGCCCGCTTGAGCGGCCGGGCCCCGTAGACCGGATCGAAGCCGACGTTGCCAAGCAGGTCCAGGGCCTGGTCGGCGACTTCGATGCGGATTTCCGCATCCGCCAGACGCCGCTCCAGGTACCCGATCTGGATCCGGGCAATGGCGCGGATCTGGTCCCGCGACAGGGGGTGGAATACCACCAGCTCATCCACCCGGTTGATGAACTCCGGCCGGAAGTGCTGCCCTACGACCTCGAGCACGGCCGCCTTCATCTCGTCGTAGTGCTCCTCCCCGGACATCTCCTGGATCAGATGCGAACCGAGGTTGGACGTCATCACCACGACCGCGTTCCGGAAATCCACGGTCCGTCCCTGGCCGTCGGTGAGTCGCCCGTCGTCCAGCACCTGCAACAGCACGTTGAACACGTCCGGGTGGGCCTTCTCGACCTCGTCCAGCAGGATCACCGAGTAGGGCCGGCGCCGCACGGCCTCGGTCAGGTAGCCGCCTTCCTCGTACCCCACGTAGCCCGGCGGCGCACCGATCAGGCGCGCGACCGAGTGCTTCTCCATGAATTCCGACATGTCGATGCGAACCATGGCGTCGGTGGTGTCAAAGAGAAACTCGGCCAGGGCCTTGCACAGCTCGGTCTTGCCAACCCCGGTGGGGCCGAGAAACAGGAACGATCCGTTGGGTCGGTTCGGATCCGCCAGCCCTGCCCGGGAACGCCGGATCGCATTGGCAACGGCGCTGACGGCCTCGTCCTGGCCCACCACCCGCTTGTGGAGGGCCTCTTCCATGCGCAGCAGCTTGTCCCGTTCGCCCTCCAGCATCTTGGAAACCGGAATGCCGGTCCAGCGGGAGACGATCTCGGCGATCTCCTCCTGGCTGACCTTGTTTCGCAGCAACCGCGTTTCCTGCTGTTCCGCTTCCATGGCGCCGGCCAGGCGCTTTTCCAGCTCCGGGATCTTCCCGTACTGAAGTTCGGACATGCGGGTCAGGTCGTGCGCGCGACGAGCCGTGTCCAGCTCCACGCGAGCCCGTTCCAGCTCTTCCTTGATCTGCGCGGTACCGGTCACCGCGGCCTTTTCGGCCTTCCAGATCTCCTCCAGGTCCGAGAACTCCCGTTCCAGCTCTTCAATGTCGCCCTCCAGTTCCGTAAGGCGTTTCCTGGAAGCCTCATCGCTTTCCTTCTTCAGCGCCTCGCGCTGGATCTTCAGCTGGATCAGGCGCCGCTCGAGCTTGTCCATCTCCTCGGGCTTGGAGTCGATTTCCATGCGAATCCGGCTGGCCGCCTCGTCCATCAGGTCGATCGCCTTGTCGGGCAGGTTGCGGTCCGTGATGTAACGGTGCGACAGCGTTGCCGCTGCCACGATGGCCGGATCGGTGATCTCGACCTTGTGATGTACTTCGTAGCGTTCCTTCAGGCCCCGCAGGATGGCAATCGTGTCCTCGACGCTGGGCTCGCCCACGTAGACCTTCTGGAAGCGGCGCTCCAGTGCCGCATCCTTTTCGATGTACTTGCGGTACTCATCGAGGGTGGTTGCCCCGATGCAATGCAGCTCCCCGCGGGCCAGGGCCGGCTTGAGCATGTTGCCGGCGTCCATCGCGCCCTCGGCCTTGCCGGCGCCGACCATGGTGTGAATCTCGTCGATGAAGAGGATGATCTGGCCTTCCTGCTTCGCCAGGTCGTTGAGGACCGCCTTCAGGCGCTCCTCGAACTCGCCCCGGAACTTCGCTCCGGCGATCAGCGCGCCCATGTCCAGAATCAACAGGCGCTTGTCCTTCAGGCCCTCCGGCACCTCGGCGTTGATGATGCGCTGGGCCAACCCCTCGACGATCGCGGTCTTGCCCACGCCGGGTTCACCGATCAGCACCGGGTTGTTCTTGGTCCGGCGTTGCAGGACCTGGATACAGCGGCGGATCTCGTCGTCGCGACCGATGACCGGGTCCAGCTTGCCCTGCTCCGCCCGGGCGGTGAGATCGATGGTGAACTTCTCCAGGGCCTGGCGGTGTTCCTCCGCGTTGGCGTCGCTGACCGACTCGCCGCCGCGGAACTGCTCGATGGACCGGGAGACCGCCTCCCGGTTCGCGCCGGCCGATTTCAACACCTCGGCGACCGGGTTCCTGGAATCCAGCAGCGCAAGGAGGAACAGTTCGCTGGCGATGTACTGGTCGCCGCGCTCCTGGGCCAGCTTGTCGCACACGTTCAGCAGCTTGGACAGGTCGTTCGAAAGGCCGACCTGCCCGGCATCCCCGCTGACCTTGGGCAGGCTGTCGAGCAGCTCCCCGAGGCCCGAGCGCAAAACGTTCGTGTTCACCCCGGCCTGGGTCAGCAGTGGCCGGACCGAGCCGCCCTCCTGGTCGAGCATGGCGACCAGCAGGTGTACCGGCTCGATCATGTTGTGATCCCGCCCCACGGCCAGCGATTGTGCATCGGCCAGTGCGAGCTGGAATTTGCTTGTAAATTTGTCCATCCGCATGGGTTGAACCTCACTCTCAACTAGTAAGAAAGTGGGACTCGCACGGTGTCAAATCAATGTCTTGGAGCGCTCAAGGGTCGGGCGGATGGCGATGAAGCTCGCCATGCGGCCGGTATCCCCGTCCCGCCGGTAGGAATAGAAACGGTCGTCCCGGAAGGTACAGGCATCGGCACAGGCGACGGTCTCGACGCCACGCTCCGCGAGCCGCCGGCGGGCCAGGCCAGGCAGATCGGCCTGCCAGCGTCCCCGCGGGTTCGGCTGGAACAGATCCTCATCCTCGGGCCGGTTGTCCAGGAACGCCTCGCGCACCTCGCCACCGACCTCGAAGGCCGCCTGGGAGATTGCCGGCCCGATCCAGGCATGGAGCGAGTCGTCCGGCGCATCGCGATGGTTGAGGCAGGCTTCGACGACGCCCGCGGCCAACCCGCGCCACCCGGCATGGATGGCCGCAACGTAGTCCCCGGCGCGATTCGCCACCAGGATCGGCAAACAGTCCGCCGTGAGGATGGCACAGACCACGCCGGGGCGTCGGGAGAAAACGGCGTCGGCGACCTCGTCCGCGGCGAACGTTGCTTCCCTCACCTCCGTTCCGTGAACCTGCCGCGGGAAGACCACCGGCAATCCCAGGTGTTGTTCCAGCCGGCGCCGGTTTTCTAACACCGCCTCGGGATCGTCACCGGACCGAACGCCGAGGTTCAGGGTCGCGTAGGGCCCGCCGCTCACGCCGCCCGCGCGGGTCGTCGTACCGGCAAGGATCCGAGGGGCAAGGGGCCAGTCCGGCTCAAACAGACTGAGTGGCATCGTTCCGCAACGCCACGAGCAGCGCCTCCAGATCGGCCGCCAGCGGGACCTCGAAGACCTGCTCCTCGTCTGAAGCGGGATGACGCAGGCGCAGTCTTCTCGCGTGCAGAGCCTGCCGGTCGAGGGCCTGCAACGCGCCGAGGAGCCCCGCGCCCGCGCCGGCGGGCAGGCGCAGGCGGCCGCCGTAGACCGGATCGCCCACGACCGGATGCCGAAGATGGGCCATGTGCACCCGACTCTGGTGCGTCCGACCGCTCTCGAGCTTGAGCTTCAGCCAGGTGAAGTCGGTGAACCGCTCCTGGACCCGGTAATGGGTCGTCGCCGGCTTCCCGCCGGACACCACCGCCATCCGCAGGCGATCGGAAGGATGCCGACCGATCGGCGCGTCCACGGTCCCGCCTGCGATCAGGGCCTCGTAGACCAGCGCCACGTATTCGCGGCCCATGCTGCGTGATTGGAGCTGCTCCACCAGCGAAGCATGGGCGCGGAGACTGCGGGCGACGACCATCACCCCGGAGGTGAGCTTGTCGAGCCGGTGGACGATGCCCGCGCGCGGCAGACTGCCCAGGTTTGGGTCGAAGTGCAGGAGGGCATTCTGCAACGTCCGGTCGGGGTTGCCCGGCGCCGGATGGACCACCAGCCCGGCCGGCTTGTTGACCACCAGGAGATCGTCGTCGGCGTGTACGATATCGAGCGGCAGGTCCTGCGGAACGATCGTGCTTTCGTCGCGGAGTACGACCTTCAGTTCGATCTCCTCTCCGCCGCGAACGCGCATGCTGGGTTTGACGGTCTCGCCGTCGACCCGGATCGCCCCCTCGCGGGTCCAGGTCTGCAGTCGCGAACGGGAATAGTCCGGGAACAGGTCGCACAAAACCTGGTCTAACCGGCGTCCCGAATCGTGCGCATCAATGCGCGCTGTGGTGTCTATAGTTTCGGCCAAGACAGGATTTCGCTACTATGCGCGGCTTTCCAGCCATGATTTCTGCCATGAATCTTAACAAGCTTCTGGCCTGCATCCTGATCGCGCTGACCCTCACCATGGTCACCGGATGCGGGTCGCGGGAGGAACAGGAAGAGACCGTCTCGGCGTCGGAGCTGTACGAGAGGGCTCGGCGCGCCATGCGCAACGGCGCCTATGACCGTTCCATCGTCCTCTATCGCCAACTCCAGTCGCGGTTCCCCTTCGGTCGCTATGCCGAACAGGCCCAGCTGGAGCTGGCCTACAGCTACTACAAGAACTACGAGCCGGAACTGGCCCTGTCCACCCTGGATCGGTTTATCCGGACCTATCCCACGCATCCAAGCGTGGACTATGCCTACTATCTGAAGGGGCTGGTCAACTTCAATCGCAACGTGGGCTTCCTGACCCGGCTGTTGTCGGTCGAGACGCTGGGCCGGGACCAGGAATTCGCCCGCCAGTCTTTCCAGGACTTTTCCGAGCTGCTGCAGCGGTTCCCGGACAGCAAGTACGCCGAAGATGCCCGCAAGCGGATGCTCTTCCTCCGCGATGCGATGGCTGCCTACGAGCTCACCGTTGCGGAGTACTATCTGCGGCGCGACGCCTATGTTGCCGCGGCCAATCGGGCGCAGTTCGTGGTGGAGAACTTCCAGGAAACCTCCCACGCCGGCAACGCGCTGGCCATCATGGCGGAAGCCTACGAGGGACTGGAGCTCTCCCAGCTCAGCACCGATGCGGAACGCGTCCTCGAGATGAACTACCCGCGGCATCCGCATCTATCCGGCCGAAACCAGGACGACGAGAGCTGGCTGAACAAGCTCTGGCCGTTTGATTGACGGACGGATTGGCTAACCTGCGCTAGCCGGCGGGGTCGATCTCCGCCAGAGCACGGCCAGGCTGGAGAGCATCAAGGTTGCCAGACCGAAGATCAGCGGCTGCAGAGGGATCGCGTACCTGGGGAATGGCGCACCGACCATGTGCAGCGCCACGAAGTAGATCACGACGACCGAACCCAGCTGTGCGACTCTTGCCCTTTTCTCAGGCACCAGGTGTAGGAACTTCGGCCACCACACCAGCACGCTCACCAGCAGTGCGAGACCGCAGAGCGGACCGTAGGCCGCCTTCATGACGGACCGCGTGGCGATGAACTCCGGCTCCGTGAAGTAGGGTGAGCGTTCGACCGGCGAGACAAAGATATCCCCTGCTCCGTTGACGATACCCCAGGAAAAGAAGGCGACTGGTTTTCCCAGGAGAAACCATCGCGCATGACGCACCGGCTCTTCCGCAAAGCGCCGCCGGAGTTCGCTGAGGACCGAGCCCAGATCCTGCCCGATCGCCTCGTTGTTCGGGTCATGCTGATACGGATAGCCGAACGATTCTTCCTGCTCCTGGTACTTGAATCCGGGATACATGCCATGGTGAAGCGTGTTGATGACCAGCCGCGGGTCGCTCGGGCTGCCCAGGGTCACCACGTTTCGGACAAGCCACGGTGAGAACGCCAGCAGAAATCCGGCCAGCGCACCGGCCGCCAGCTTCAGTCCCGCGCGCCCCCGAAAATGGAACGCCAGGAGCACGGCCAGGACGACGATCAGATACTGCCCGGACGAGCGGACCAGCGCCGCGAGTGCGATGAGAACACCGGCGGCGATGGCCAGGCCGAGGCGCCCCGTGCGGACACAGTAGGCGCCGGCCACCAGCGCGCCCAACAGGCAGACGGTGAACAGGGATTCGCTGATCAGAAACGTGCTGACGGAAACCAGGTGCGGGGCGATCGCGGTAAGAGCAGTCGGAATCAGCGCCCAGGCCGGACCGAGGAACAGCCGGAACAGCGCATAGGAGAGCACCAGCACCGCGATGCCCAGATACGCCTGGACCGCCGTCACTCGCTGCACTACCGACAAGACCGGCGGACTCACCACGAACGGCATGAGAAAAACAGGGTAACCCGGCGGCCTTACGGCATCAGGCGGCAGATCCGGCCTGCGCGCGCCCGGCTCCAACAGCAGCTCGGGCGATCGCGAATAAACCCCCTCGGTCTTCAGATTGTAGGCGTAGGCGTAGTAGTCGACGGCATCGGCGCGCAAGGGCCGATCCACGACCGTCTCCGCCACGGCGACGATGCGCAGGTAGGCGCCGACAAGAACGATCAGCAGCAGGCCAAACGCAGGCAGCAACTGCCGCGGTTTCATCGGCTGTTACTAGCGGACCTTTTCAGCGATTGCCGTGCCCAGTTCGGTCGGCGAGCGCACCGTCGTGACTCCGACCGATTCGAGGGCCTCGAACTTGCTCTCTGCCGTGCCCTTGCCCCCGGAGATGATCGCCCCGGCATGGCCCATCCGCTTGCCCTTGGGCGCAGTCACCCCGGCGATGTAGGCCACCACCGGCTTGTCGACGTATTCGGCGATGAACTCGGCAGCCTCCTCTTCGGCGGACCCGCCGATCTCTCCGACCATGATGATCCCGTCCGTATCCGGGTCGTCCTGGAACTGCTTCAGGCAGTCGATGAAGTTCATGCCCTGGATCGGATCGCCGCCGATCCCGATGCAGGTACTCTGTCCCAGCTCGGCCTGGGTGGTCTGGTAGACCGCCTCGTAGGTCAGCGTGCCGGAGCGGGAGACGATCCCGATGCGCCCGGGCATATGGATGGCGCCCGGCATGATCCCGATCTTGCACTCGCCGGGGGTGATGATCCCCGGGCAGTTGGGGCCGATCAGCCAGGTCTCCGGCATCTCCTCGAGGACCGCCTTCACGCGCATCATGTCCAGCACGGGAATTCCCTCGGTGATACAGACGATAACCCGGATGCCGGCATCGGCTGCCTCCAGGATAGCATCGGCGGCAAAGGGCGGCGGCACATAGATGACGCTGGCGTCCGCATCCGTAGCGTCGACTGCCTCGTCAACGGTGTTGAACACCGGCCGATCGAGATGGCTCTGCCCACCCTTGCCCGGGGTAACTCCACCGACCAATTGTGTTCCGTAGGCAATCGCCTGCTCGGAATGGAAGGTCCCCTGGCTGCCGGTGAAGCCCTGGCAGATGACTTTGGTGTCCTTGTTGATCAATACGCTCATGATTCGAATCTCCTTTCGATCAGCCGGCGGCGGCGACGGCCTTCTTCGCGCCGTCGTTCAGGTTGTCGGCAGAGGTGATCTCCAGGCCGCTCTCGTCCAGCATGCGCCGTCCCTTGTCGACATTGGTGCCTTCCAGGCGAACGACCACCGGAACGTTGACGCCCACCTCCTTAACGGCGGTGATGATGCCCTCGGCGATCAGATCACAGCGCACGATGCCTCCGAATATGTTGACCAGGATGGCCGCTACCGTCTCGCCGCCGGTCAACAGCTTGAAAGCCTCCGCAACGCGCTCGGCGGTCGCTCCGCCGCCCACATCCAGGAAATTCGCCGGTTCGCCACCGTGGAGTTTGATCTCGTCCATGGTGGCCATGGCCAGGCCGGCGCCGTTCACCATGCAGCCGATGTTGCCATCGAGCGTCACGTAGTTGAGCCCGTGTCGCGCCGCGGCAGCCTCCGTCGGGTCCTCCTGGCTCTCGTCGCGCATCTCGGCCAGGTCCTTGTGCCGGAAGAGGGCGTTCTCATCGGCATTGATCTTGGCGTCCAGGGCCAGCAGGTTACCGTCACCGGTGATGACCAGGGGGTTGACCTCCAGTAGCGACAGGTCCTTGTCCTCGAACAGGTTGTACAGCCCCCGCATCATCTTGGTGAGTTGGTTGACCTGCTTGGGGTTCAGGCCGAGGCGAAAACCGACCTTGCGGCATTGATAAGCCTGGAGGCCTTCGAGATTGTCGACGTGCAGGGTGATCAGTTTTTCCGGCGACTTGCTGGCCACCTGCTCGATGTCGACGCCGCCTGCTGCGGAAGCCATGAACGTGAGGCACTTATTGCTGCGGTCCACCAGGAGACTCAGGTACAGCTCTTCGGCAATCTCGGTCGCCTCCGCCACCAGCACCTTGTTGACCGGCAGACCACGCCCGCCGGTCTGGTAGGTCTCGATGGTCATGCCGAGCATCTTGTCGGAGATCTCCCGAACCTCGTCCAGGCTCGCGGCAAGCTTGACGCCGCCCGCCTTGCCACGCCCACCGGCATGGACCTGCGCCTTGATCACCCATTGGCTGCCGCCGACGTTCTTGGCCGCCTCGACCGCCTCATTGACGGTGGCCGCAACTTCGCCGCGAGGCACCGCTATGCCGTAGGCCTCGAAGAGGTCCTTGGCTTGATATTCATGAAAGTTCATAGCAGCTCCGCTGTTCGAAACACACTGGGTTCGCCCGCTTGGCAGGCGCGGGAAAGCGCTGCCGGACGAACGAATTCCGCTGGATTTCGCCCCTTCGGGCGGGAAGAATTGATCGCTCACTATTGTGAGCCAAAAGCGGTTCATGATCAAAGCCGGTTATACTTCGGGCGAGCGTCACGGTCCGACCATGCGACAGCAACGATCCAAGCCCCGCCCCCCCACACAGTCCCAGCTCCGGGCCTCGGTTGCCGAGACCCTGTTGGGCCCGGAGCGACTCTCCGCTTACCGATTCCGGATGACCGTGGACCGGACCGCCTGGCAGGCGCTCCATACGCTCAATTACTACCGGCTATTCGTGACCGGTCTGTTCGTCCTGCTGTTCTTCACCCCGCTGCTCCAGGAATCCATGGAACCGGCTGCGCTGGAAAGCTGCCGCATCGTCACCGGGGTATTTCTGCTCATGGCCCCGGTGCTGTTCCTCATCGGGCGACAGATTCAGCGGCGGCCGGGACTTCAGGCGCTGGTTGGCCTCGGGCTTGACCTGTGGGGTGTACTGATCGCCACCCACGGTGTGGGCGGCGTCTCCAGCGGTATCGGCACCCTCCTGGTCGGAGACATGCTGCTGGCCGGTGTCATCTATCCGCCGCGCCTGTCGCTGCTGTACGCGGCTGCCGGCACCATCGCCGTTCTGTGGCAATCCCTGGCCGGCGTCTTCCGCGGTACCGAACCCCCCTCGGTGCTCGCCCCCAGCGGAATGCTGGGTGCCGCGTATTTCGCGATCACCCTGCTTGGACTGTACCTCGCGACGCGAACGCGCGAATCCCAGGCCGTCGCGCGCCAGCGCAGTGCCGACGTCGCCAGCCTCGCCCAGCTCAACGAGATGATCATCCAGCGTATGCGCACCGGCGTGGCGCTGATCGACGAGAACGACAACATCCACCTGATGAACGAGTCCGCCTGGTACCTCACCGGCATGCGCGACCACCGCAGCGGGCGAATCTCGGACCTGGCACCGGACCTCGCGGAGGATGTCTCCTACTGGCGCAAGCACGGCAAACAAAACGAAAAACCCCGCCAGCTGGGCACGGGCGTGCCCCGGGTCGTTCCGCGCTTCGCCCGACTCGGGACGGGCGACGAAACCGACCTTCTCGTATTCCTCGAGGACACCAGCGTCATCTCACGACGCGCCGAGGAACTGACGCTCGCGTCGCTGGGGCGTCTCTCCGCGAGCATTGCCCATGAGATCCGCAACCCGTTGGCCGCGATCAGTCATTCCGCTCAGCTTCTGAGCGAGTCCCGGGAAATCCACGGCCCAGACGAGAAGCTGACCGAGATCATCCTGCGACACTGCAATCGCATGAACGACATCATCGAGAATGTGCTCCACCTGGCCCGGCAGCAGGCAGCGCGTCCCGAAGTCATCAATCTGGGCGACTGGCTGGCCAATTTCGTGGAGGAGTTTCGGCGTCATCACGACCTTCGCGGAGGCGATCTTCTCCTGGCCGGTGAAGACCGCGAGGCCGAAGCACTGATGGATCCGGTACACCTGCAGCAGGTACTCTGGAATCTGTGCCAGAACGGGCTGAAATATGGGCGCGGGGCTGGCGATGCTCCGAAGGTTTCCCTCGCCTGGGGCCGCGGTTCCCCTGACCAGCCGCCGTGGATCGAGGTCCGGGACGGCGGCCCGGGAATCCCGGAGGCGGATCGGGAGCGGATCTTCGAGCCGTTCTTCTCGTCAAGCCGCGAAGGCACGGGGCTGGGACTCTACCTGAGCCGCCAGCTGGTCGAATCCAACCAGGGCTCGATCACCTATCGTTTCGACGAGGCGGGCAGCTGCTTCCGGATCGAACTGGCAAGACAGCGGGAGATCATGCGGCCCGTGAACGCGGAACATGCCGCCCCTGAAGCAGCAGAATCCCGCCCGGACAGGTCAGCACCAGCAGCTGAAAGAGAAACAGAACGCTGACCCCGATCGCAATCTGCTCGGCCATGCCGGCGAGAACCATGATGGCCACGAACGTCCCTTCACGAACGCCCAGCCCCCCGAAGGAAATCGGCAGGCTGACGGCCAGGAAGACCAGTGGAATCGCCACAAAATAGGCCAGCGGATCCATGGAAGACCCCAGCGCCTTGCCGAGTGCAATATAGCTGGCCACGACCAGGCTCTGGAGCATTAGCGTCAGCAGGAATGCCAGACCGACTTCGACCCAGGCCGCGCTGAAGCGATACACGTTGTCGAGTGTGTCCGCCAGATGATCGAGCCAGGTGTGGCCGCCGAAATGACGGATGGTCGCTGCGATCCAGCGACTCAAGGGAGTGAACAGGGTCGCCAGCAATAGACCGGCAAACAGGACCAGTCCGATGAGTGTCACCTCGGCGATCCCGAAACGCTCCGGGGACCAGGCCCACAGGGCAATCGATCCGATGCTCAATACCGTGCTGAGCCCGACGACCCGTTCAATGAACACCGCGGCGACGAGGTTCTTGGCCGAGCGGGTGGCACTGCGCATGCCAAACACCTTGGCCAGATCGCTGCCGGTTCCCGCCGGCATGAAATTGTTTGCGAACAGACCCATGTAGACGGCAGGCAAAGTCTCCAGGAAGCGCACCTCCGGGAGAAGGTGCCGGAGCACGATCCACCAGCGAACCGCGAACAGGGCAAAGGCTACCAGCTGCAGTAGCGCAGCCAGGCTCAGCCACGCCCAGTCCACGGCCTGGAGCAGTTCCACCAGTTGAGGCCAATTCGCCTTCGTGCTCAGCCAGGCGACAAGGCAAATCGTGACCAGGGCCTTGACCCCCAGGAGCACGACCTTGCGGCGGATCTTCAAAGCCTGAGCAGTCCGTATTTCAGGATGCAGTAGATAGCGCGCACGCCGTCTTTCCAGCCGATCTTCTTGCCTTCCGCGTAGGTGCGGCCGGCATAGGAGATCCCCACCTCAAAGATCCGAATCCCGCGAATCCGCGCCAGTTTGAGGGTAATCTCCGGCTCGATTCCGAAGCGATCCTCGGCGAGCGTGACCGACTGGATGATCTCCCGCCGAAACACCTTGTAGCAGGTCTCCATGTCACTCATGTTGAGATTGCTGAACATGTTGCACAGCATCGTCAGGAACTTGTTGCCCAGGTAGTGCCAGAAATACAGCACCCGGGTCGAATCGCCGCCCTTGAAACGACTGCCGTACACCACGTCGGCCTTGCCCGCTTCCAGCGGCTTGAGGAGGTTCGGATATTCGGCCGGATCATACTCCAGATCCGCATCCTGGATGATCACGTAGGTCCCGGTCGCCTTGCCGATGCCGGAGCGCAGCGCCGCACCCTTCCCCCGGTTGCGATCGTGCAACACCAGCTGATCGATCTTGTCCCGTAGCGGGCCGGTGAGCAGATCACGGGTGCCATCGGTCGAAAAATCGTCGACAACCACAATCTCCTTTTCGATCGAGGTCACCGCCCGGACCGCATCGAGTAGCGACTCCACGGTGGCCACTTCGTTGAAACAAGGTATGACTACGGTTAACTTGGGGTTCCTAGCCTGATTCTCCGCGTGCGCCATGCCCCGGAATCCTTACGCTCTAGTAGTTGACGACGAGGCCGATATCCGCGACCTGCTGGAGATTACGCTCGCCCGGATGAATGTCGATGTCAAATGCGCCGCGGATGTCGCCGAGGCGTGTGCCCTGCTTGATCACGAGCGCTTCGATCTTTGCCTTACGGACATGCGACTGCCGGACGGAAACGGGCTGGAAATCGTCGCTCATCTCTCCCGCGTTCAACCGGGCCTGCCGGTAGCCGTCATCACCGCACACGGCAACGTGGAAGCCGCCGTGGAAGCACTCAAGGCCGGCGCCTTCGATTTCGTCTCCAAACCGGTCGACCTCAACGTACTGCGTAACCTCGTCAGTTCCGCACTCAAGCTGCGGCCACAGGATCCGGGTCCGCCGGCGGAGGAGGATTCGCGTATCCGCATGCTGGGATCCTCCGAGCCCATGAACGAGGTGCGCAGGACCATTGCCAAGCTGTCCCGCAGCCAGGCGCCCATCCTGGTCTCGGGCGAATCCGGGGTCGGCAAGGAACTGGCAGCCCGGCTCATCCATGAGCATGGGCCCCGTAGCGACGGGCCGTTCGTCCCGGTGAATTGCGGCGCGGTGCCCTCGGAGCTCATGGAGAGTGAGT
>JAWVZU010000034.1:0-20804 GCA_033722075.1 Lysobacterales bacterium | reverse complement strand
GAATTGTAGGCGTGGGCCGAAAGGCCGGCGCCGATGAGGGAGGACTCCCTCAAACCAGTTCGCCTGGCGGTCATAGCGGCGTGGTCCCACCCGATTCCATCCCGAACTCGGAAGTGAAACGCGCCAGCGCCGATGGTAGTGCAGCACTAGCTGTGTGAGAGTAGGTCGCTGCCAGGCTTTGAATACGAACCCCCGTTGGGAAACCAGCGGGGGTTTTCTTTTTTGCGCGTCATCCTCGGGCGACGACGTCGACCCGGGGATCCAGGATCTTGAATACTCCGATTCCTGTTTGCGCACGCGCAGCATCAGTGAACGGCTTGGAGAAACCGAAAGGCAGTTGTTTCTCCCGGCTGACGGCCGAGTTTGTGCTGATCGTGACCGGCGTGGTTGTGGCCTCAATCAGCAGGTGGAGTGGAACAGACCGCCGACCGGTTCTCCCCGTTTCGCCAGCCGGTTGTAGATTCTCGCAGCCTTGCGGGTCTCTTCGACGTGGACTACGACGCTCTGGTCCTTGAGGTGGGCAAGTGCTTCCGGAGCGGTCCGCAAGGCCAGGAGCATGCCGCGACTCAGTACAACGATCCGGCAGCCATGCGCCAGAAGTTCGTCCACGTCGGCAGTCTGAATTCCCGGCACGTGGTGTGTGTCCGTTTCCCGCCAATCCCATTCGCGACCGCCGCCGGGCCAGAGTTTGTAGTCCTTGCCAGTCCCGACGCCTGCAACCGACATGACGCTCCAGCGAAGGTCTTCAATTCGTGGAGATTCGACCATACCGACTAGGGTAGAACAGGTTTGCCCCGGTGGCGTTGTCGTAGATCAAGTCGTTGGATCTCAAGACCCAGGCCGATGGATGGCGTTCCTCGAGCGGCAACCGGTGAGGAGACTTCGTGATGGGCCGGACCGCATCCGTTAGGGTCGCTTGCCGGTTTAGGCCAATCGGCGACCCTCATCACCTAGGTTGGCAGGTCTGATCAGCCTCGGTCCATGCGCCTGCACGTTTTCTCGACGCGCCCTGAGTAGCTTTAGTCTGGGCTGTTGAGCCTTGATTATCTGAAGCGCTCGTCACCAGTAGGAATCCGGTGACCAAGCGCAGGCGGCATGCGGGCATGGGACATGCGGGGCACAAGAGCAAGAGCGACCGCAGAATGGAAGACCTGAAGCAACGGATCGAGGCCGGGGTGTTACCCCGTCTGATGTACGCCCATTCCACCGAACTCCGCGTCCAGGAATCAAGCTCGGCTGAGAAGGGCCCCGTTACCGTCATGGGAAACGTCGCCGAGTTCACGGAGCGCCTCCTGGATGGCGAAGAAGCCGGGTTGATCGCGTACGTGGACGAACTCCTCAAGTCCGGCATTCCGCTGGAAAAGGTATTCCTCGATCTGCTGGCCCCCGTTGCGCGACGCCTTGGGGAAATGTGGGTGGCGGACATCTGCAGCTTTACCGACGTCACGATAGGCGTCCTGCGGTTGCAGCGGATCTTGCACCGCTACCTGCCGCAATTCGTCCAGCGCCCGACTCATGTCAACAGCGGCCAGAGAGTGCTCATCGCCGCACTGCCCGGTGAGCAACATACGTTCGGCAAGTTGATGGTCGCGGGGTTCTTCCGGCGCGCCGGCTGGCATGTCGACGACGGACCGTTCGCGAGCAATTCGGATCTGCTGTCCGTGGTGCGCCGGAAATGGTTTGTCGCCGTGGGCATTTCACTCAGTTGCGAGTCGCGCATCGAAGAACTCGCCGGCCTGATCAGTGCCGTCCGCGACGATTCACGTAATCGCGGAATCGGTGTGATGGTCGGCGGGTGGCTGTTCAATGTACGACCGGAACTGATCCGGGAGGTTGGGGCAGACATGGGCGGTGAAGATGCGTTGAAATCTGCCCGGGACGCTCAGACTCTGTTTGGTGGTCCCGACTCGACGGCCTGATTGATCAGGTAATCAGCCTTTCTTCGCCCAGGCGGTACACCAGCCGCTGGCCTTCACCTGTTTGCCGGGAAAGATGCCGCACGGTCCCCACTCGGCGTCGGCTGCACCTTGGAAGAGCATGCAATTGGCGCACTGACTGCCTTCCTGGTAGACGGGATACTCGGAAGTATCGACCTTGGCCGCATCGTGGTGATAGCCGAGCGCTGATGCCTGAGCATCGCTTTCTTCCAGCTTTGGCAGGTCTTCCGCCAGGGCGAGGGAAGGAATGGCGGCACTCGATGCAAGGCCTACGCAAAGCTGGCTGAACTGGCGACGGGTCAACTTTCGTTTCATCGTTGATTTCCTCAATCTACTCGACCCTCGGCGGAAGCTGGCCGGGCTCGAGTTGCGGTTCGAGGGTCTCGAGGTAGGCGGTGATCCGGTCGGCTTCTTCGTCGGTGATCCATTCGGGTGCGCGCGCCTGCATGCGCTTGACGGTCAATGCCCATTGCGCACGCTCCCGGTCCCGCTCGAGCATGAGATAGACCCTCTCCAGCGTGTGGCAGGCCGAACAGCGGTTCCGGTAAAGGCCCTTGTTGTCATTGGGGAATTCCTGGCGCAGGATCCTGCTCTCTCCCGGGGCCCCCGCCTCGAGGAAATCGTAGATCGTGCGTGCTTCTTCGCGGCTGATCCAGTCCGGGGCCCGCGCCCGCATGCGTTCGATGATTGCAGCGAGCTGATCGTCGGTGAGCGTCTGGATGAAAACCCGATTCGGGTTGTGGCACAGGCTGCACTTTTCCTCGAAGAGCCTACGGTCTCGGGCCATTGCCACGATGGCCGACGTTTCCTGCCCATGGTGCTGGAAGAAGCTGAGCAGCTGCCGTTGTTCCTCCGCACTCAGCTGGTCCAGGGTGCCCTGTCCACCGAGTCGCTCCAGCCATGCCTGGGGCACCTGGACATTGGGATCCGAGAGTTGGTGGCATTGCCCGCAGCGTCGTTCGAAAGGTCCCGCCTCCTGGGCTGTGGTCAAGATCGGAAGCAGGACCGCCAGCAGGCCGCCTGCGATGCAGAGGTACATCTTCAGGGAACCGGACTTCACTTTCATGGCACTCTCCGAATCATGTGTTTTCGGCAATCTGACGGTTTCCGGCGGTCGCCGGCGACTGCTGCAGGCGGATCCAGACCAGCAGGATCAGCAGATGCAGCGCCGGGAGGCCCAGCAGGAACAGCAGTTCGCTGAGCGTACTCAGGGCGACGTGGTCCGGGCTGAGCACCGGGAAGACCATCAGGAAGCGATGCAGCCAGACACCGACGATGACGATCAAGGACAATACCGTCATCGCCCACAGCGTCTTTTTCAACCAGGCCGAGATCAGGGCGAGGAATGGGATGAAGAAGACGCAGCTCATCATGGTCCAGAAATAGGGACCGTAGTGGCCGTACATCTGGCGCCACAGGGGCTCCATCTCGTGGGGCAGGTTTCCGAACCAGGTCACGAAGAACTGGGCCCAGAACATGTACAGCCAGAGCAGCGTGAAGGCGGTCAGCAGGATGCCGAGCCAGCGCAATCGGGCCACGTCCAGCTGGTCCGAGGCGGCCACATGGTGATGGAACAGCAGATATAGGATCAGCATGTAGCCGGTGCCGCCATTAAGGTTGCCCAGGATCACGTGCATCGGATAAACGGTGCTGTGGTAGTGGGGGATGGCCATCATCCCGAAGTCCCAGGCCAGAAAGGTGAAATTCACGATGAAGAAGACCAGCACCCAGCCGGCGGTGATCCTTGCGCGGTCCGTATGCGGGCCCGGCCGGCTTTCCGCGTCGGCCCTGAGCGACTGGCGGTAATAGACGTAGCCGATGCCGTAGAAGAGGATCATGCCGATGAGGTTGCGGACCAGCAATCCCTGATCGGTCAGCCACGGGTTGTGTACGGTCGAATCGGTGGTCCAGTAAAGCAGGGTTTCCCGCCCGCCCGTGTAGATCATGAGAAAACCGATCAAGGCGATAGGAAAGAAGGCCAGTGTCGCCATCTCGCCGATGCGCTGAAAGGGCGTTCCCCACTGCGCCTTGACCACGCGCAGCATCGCCGAGAATACGATCCCGAACTGGCTCAGACCCGCAACGAAGAGAAAATTGCTGGTGAAAGCGCCCCACTCGGTCGCACCGGGCTGGCCAAACAGGCCGGCGACGCCGGCCAGTGCGCCGATGCTGAGCAGGCCCAGGACGCCCGCGAGCGCCGGAAAGGGGATCGCCGGCGTATCCAACGGTTTTCTCAATTTACGGCTGGTCACTGCGAGATAGTCCTTGCTTGAGATAGTTCACCACGTCCCAGCGCTCCTCCGGGCTCAGGGCGTCGCGATAGAACGGCATCGCGATGCCCCCGTTGGTGATCGTAAAGAACAGTTCGCCGTCCGGCTTGTTCTGTACATAATCGATCCGGAGATCGAAGGGGCGGGCAATGAATTTCTGCCCCACCGGCCCGTCGCCCGCCCCGTTCTTCCCGTGGCAGACCGCACAGTGGGTTTCGAACCTCAGCTTCCCGCGCGCAATCGATGCTTCATCCGCCGGAACCGGATTCGGCAGCTGGGCCGACTCGATCCGGCCGCGAAGGATCGCCGCGACTTCCTGGGTGATTTCGACCGGCTCCGCGCCGCTGGCCGGAACGGAACCTTCCGGCGCAAGGGGCACCTCGGTTTCCTGAGGTTTGACCGACGGCTGATCCTGCATGTCCTTGTCCCAGGGAAACGCGAGCACGACCGGGGTGGCGAGCATGAGTAAGGCAAACAGGAGCGCGCGGGTCATGGCGGGTCCTCCACGCTGCGGATCTCACTAGCGCCGGCGTCGCGCAGGTCCTGGTCCACGTCCTCATCGACGTCGTCGCCGATGACCAGGGCAAACTGGTCGACGTTGGCTTCCGGGGCGTAGGCCAGTTCTTCCAGCTTGGGAAACCGGCATGCGAAAAAAAACCCGATGACGGTCATGACGACACCAATCAGAATGGTGACCTCATAGGTGATCAGCAGGAATGGTGGCAGAGCCACGATTGGCCGGCCGCCGACCGGGATCGGGTAGGCCACGGAGGTTCCCGCCGCGAGCGCAAAGCCGGCAAGGGCGCCGAGGAGCCCGCCGAAGAAGCTGAAGTACTTCACCGGTGATGTCTGCACGCCGACCCGATCCTCGAACTCCTCCAGCGGAATCGGCGAGATCAGCGTGAAATCCTCGATGCCTCGTCCCTTGAGCCGGGCCGCGGCGTCCAGGAGGTGTTCGCTGTCGGGAAACAGGGCCAGGCGGGGCATCAGTTTTCTCCCTTCGGCCGGGGTTCGGGCAAGGTTTCCTTGACCTCGTAGATCGAGATCGACGGCACGAACTTGACGAACAGGAGGAACAAGGTCAGGAAGATCCCGAAGGAACCGAACGTGATCAGGAACTCGACCGTGCTCGGGAAGTAGAAGCCCCAGGCGTCGGGCAGGTATTGCCGCGGCAGGCTGGTGGCCACGATGATGAAGCGCTCGGTCAGCATGCCGATGTTGATCGCGATGGAGATCCACAGCATGGCCGTGAGGTTGCGCCGAATCTTCTTCGAGATCAGCAGCAACGGCAGGAAGGCGCAGAAGGCGATCATCTCCCAGTAGAGCGGCGCATAGAAGCCGAACATGCGGAACTTGAGCATTTCCATTTCGCCGGACGACCCGCTGTACCAGCCGGTGAAGATCTCGCAGATGTTGATGTAGGTCCAGATGAGCGAGAGCACCAGCAGAAGCTTGCCCAGGTTGTCGAAATGAATCGGCAGGATGTAGCGGTCGAAGTTCTTGAAGGCCCGGCGCAGGACCCACATGAGGGTCACGATTCCCGCCGTGCCGGAGTAGATCGCACCACACACGAAGTAGGGCGCGAAAATGGTCTGGTGGAGACCGGGGACGATCGACATGGCGAAGTCCCAGGACACGATGGAGTGGACCGAAACCGCCAGCGGAATCACGAAAACGGCGAAAAAGGTGTAGGCCTGACTCAGGTGGTGCCACTCGCGGTGGGTGCCCCGCCAGCCCATGGCCCAGATCGTGAAGAACTTCTTGCGCCAGCCGCTCGTGCGGTCCCGCACGGCTGCGAAATCCGGGATCGAGCCCATGTAGATGAACACCCAGCTGGCGGTCAGGTAGGTGGTGATCGCCATCACGTCGAACATGAGCGGCGAGCGGAAATTCGGCCACAGCCCCATCTGGTTGGGGTAGGGCGTGGACCAATGGACGAACCAGACCCGCCCGACGTGAACCATGACGAACATCGCCGCGGTCATCAGCGAGAACAGCGTCATCGCCTCGGCACTGCGGTAGATCGCCTTGCGCCAGCTGGAATTGGTGATGTGCAGGACCGCTGATAGCAGCGTGCCCGAGTGGCTCAGGCCGATGAAGAAAATGAAATTGGCGAGATAGGTTCCCCAGACCACGGGGTGATTCATGCCCGATGCCTGCAGCCCGACCTCCAGCTGGTAGAACCAAGGAACGAAGAAGCACAGGAAGGTGAGGACCACGGTAACGCCCAGGATCCACCAGTACCCGGGGCCTGTTTCGACGATCGAGCGCACCACGTCCTCGTTGACCTCGGCGAAGGTCGGCGGATTGTCCTGTTCGGCCGTCGCGGTAACCCAGCTTTTCTCGTGGCGCGCGTGGTAGGCCAGGGATTTGCCGGCTTCAGCCATGGCTCTCGTCCTCCGGCTCGACGCGGGACAGGTAGACGATCGAGGGCGAGGTGTTCAGGTCTTCCAGCACCTTGTAGGCCCGGTCGTTGTGCTTCTTCTTCGAAACGGCGCTTTCCGGGTCGTTGAAGTCCCCGAAGGTGAGTGCCTCCGTCGGGCAGCTCTGCACGCAGGCCGGCTGTACCTCACCATCCAGGAGCGGGCGGTTGTCCTCGTCCCGGGCGCGGTCCTTGACCTTGCGGATGCGCTGGACGCAGAAGGTGCATTTTTCCATGACCCCTTTTTCCCGGACCGTCACGTCCGGGTTGAGCTGCTGCTCGAGGGGCTCGTCCCAGACGTGGGTTTCCCAGTTGAAGTAGCGGACCTCGTAGGGGCAATACACCGCACAGGACCGGGTGCCGATGCACCGGTTGTAGGTCTGGATGTTGAGACCATCCTGGTTGTGGTAGGTGGCGTAGACCGGACAGACGGTCTCGCAGGGTGCCTGGTCGCAGTGCTGGCACAACATCGGAATGAAACGCAGTTTCACGTCCGGATACTCGCCTTCCCAGTAGCGCTCGATGCGGAGCCACTTCATTTCACGGCCCTCGCGGAAGTTCTCCTCTCCGACGATCGGCAGATTGTTCTCGGCCTGGCAGGCCGTGACGCAGGCACCGCAACCGGTGCACCGGTCCAGGTCGATCACCATGCCCCAGTGGTTTTCATACTCCTGGTAATAGCCGGGGCGACGGTTTTCTTCCCATTTGGCCTTGAGGCTTTTGTGCGGATTTTCCATCAACCGTGTCCTCCGTCCGCGGGCCCTAATATCTGTCGTCCCAGCGGGCGCGGATTCCCGCTGGTGGTCACGAAGTCGATCCGTTCGCCGGTCGGCTTGAGCTGGACGCGCGTGGCGGCCCAGGCCAGGTCGCCGCTGTCTTCGTCGATCCGCGAGGCAATGATCTCGATCGGATTGGCGCCGCGTCCCGAAGCGTAGCGACCGTAGCGGTGATGTCCCTGTCCCATGGGAATGGCCACCACGTCAGGGTGGATTGCGGGGTAGACCAGCACCGGCAACTTGATCGATCCGGCCGGGGAGGAAATCTCCACCACGTCCCGGGTGCGGACACCCAGCAGTTCTGCGGTCTGGGGATGAATTTCAATCCAGTTCGTGTAGACCACGCCGCTGATCGGATCCGGCAGTTCCTGCAGCCACGGCAGGTGGGCCCAGCGACCGTCGTGGAACACCGGGCTGAGATAGGGATGCAGCGTGTAGGGATACTCGGCTCTCCGGCCGCTGAATTGCGGGTCCGGATGACCGAGGTCGTCCAGGGCGGCCGGGATCATGACCGTGTTCGGTGCGCCCAACGCTGCCGACCGTTCGCCCCATACTCCGGCCTGCAGCGTGGCGGTCCAGAAAGCGTCGAATCCCTCCAGGCTCCCGGCGCGGGTGCGGTAGATCTCGTCCCAGCGTGCCTTCAGAAAATCCTGGAAGTCGCGCCACGGCAGCGCTTCTTCGATATCGTCTCCGAGCCTGTGTGCCAGTTCGATCAGGAAGTCCCCGGCCGATTTCGTATTGTGGATCCTGCGGGCCACCGGCTGGGCCAGGGATGCGGTCGGAAAGCCGACGCCGGATTCGGGTGAGTCATCGCCCCAGGCTTCGAGGTAGCTGTCCAGCGGCAGGACGAATCGGGCGACCTCGCTGGACTCGTCGAGCAGTTCGGACATGGAGATCACCAGCGGGACCGACTCCAAAGCTTCCCTGAGTCCCAGCTCCGGCGGTGCCGAGTAGAGGGGGTTCACGTCGTGCAGGATGACTGCTTCGAGGCGCCCCTGGCGAGCCGCCTCCACGATTTCCCGGAGCCCTGCGTAGGGTGACTCGGAATAGGCCGCCTCGGGCCCGAACAGGGGGGGCGAGTTGGCCAGCACCCCGCCGGGACGGTCGAAACTGCCGACCAGGTAGTTCATCAGGTTGACTGCGGTCGCCGCCAGCAAGCCGTTCGTTCCATGGAGTGCGCCCCCGCCGATGATCGCCAGCCCCGGCCCCGCCGCGAAATCATGCGCCAGCTGGACGATCTGGTCCGCGCCCAGGCCGGTCGGTTCCACGGCCCGCGCCGGCGAATAGTCGGCGACGCGCTCGACCCACTGGTTGCGATCGGGGCCGTCGTAAACGCCGTCCTCGAGGAGCTGGTGGCAGATTGCCAGGGCCAGCCAGGCTTCACTGCCGGGTCGCGTGGCCAGCCAGCGATCCGCGTTGGCCGCAGCCAGCGACATGCGCGGTTCGACCTGCACGAAGTAACCGCGCGGCCCGTCCCCCTGGCGCATGTCGCCAAAGGCCTGCGAGTAGTGGACCGGCGACAGCCAGCCGGTCAGAAAATCGGCACCGAAGGAAAGGAGATACGGTGTGTTTGCAATGTCGTAATAGGGCGTCGCCCGGGCCCCGAAACTGCGCAGGTTGGCGGCGTGCAGATTGTGCTGCGCGTCGATCCGGTAGGTGATGAGCCGCGACGATCCGAGGGTTCGGAGAAATTCCTGCATGAGCTGGTGGAGGTGGCCCCGGGCGCTGCCGGTGACGATGGCCACGCCGGGGCCGCGCTCGGTGGCAAGGACCTGGCGAAACTCGTGGGCGAGGTGGGACAGGACCAGGTCCCAGGAGACCTGGGTCAGCTTTCCGTCCAGACGCTTCATCGGGCCCGTCAGCCGGTCCGGATGGTAGAGCGTATGCACCCCCGCCTGGCCCCGGGCACACAGTCCGCCGCGGCTGACCGGGTGGCTCGGGTTGCCTTCGATCTTCTTCACTCGCCCTTCCCGGACGCGAACGCTCACACCGCAGCGAGCCGAGCAACCCTGGCACAGGGTGTTGTACCAGGTGTCGACGCCCGGCATGTACTCTTCCGGCGGCACCGGGTAGGGAATCAGCAATTCGGTCGGGTTGCGGCTCACCTGGGACACGACCGCGCCGGCACCCACTCCCACGCTGCCGGCGCCCACCAGCTTCAGGAAATCGCGCCTCTTAACCCGGTTGATGGAATCTTCTGACATGCCCTCTTCAGCCTATTTGTGACAGGTCGAGCACTGCTGCCCGTTGTTGACGTGGTTTTTCTTGTGACAGTCGCGGCACCAGCCCATCTGCAGCGGGGCGACCCGGCTCACCCGGGCCATCCCGGCAACGTCTCCGTGACATTCGGCACAGTCGACTTCGGCCGCGACGTGGCGCTTGTGCGGGAAGTAGACGAAATCCGGGAGGTCATGCACCTTGATCCAGGGGATCGGCTCCCGCTCCCGCCAATAGGCGAACAGCTTGTCCAGTTCCGCCGAAGTGGTTTCCATCGACTTGTGACAGTTGATGCACTTGTTGACGCTGGGCACGCCGGCCGAGGTCGAGCGACGGGCATAAATGTGGCAGTACTGGCACGGAATCTGGTTGTCGCCGGCATGGACCTTGTGGCTGAACTCGATCGGTTGAACCGGCGTCGTGTCCGGGAACAGCCAGCCGTGACCGTAGAAACCGAGTATGGCGCCCAACAGCAGAGCACCGATGAACTGGAGTGCGCGTTTAGCGGGTTCGAGCGCAGAGCGAATCGATATCGTCATGGTCCAAGCTGCCGAGCCCCATCAACAGTAAAATCCCCCCTGGCAGGACGCGTGTCCCGCCGGTATTGATAGGCCCCTGTCCCGCATGGACAAGTGATGTGACGTCGACCGGTTCGCGGCCGATTGCCTGCCCGACCGGAAGGTAAAAAGCGGCGAGAAACCCCGCCCATCCCCTCGTTTTGGCAGGTCCCTGTCAACGGGACCTGACGGAAGCATAAATGAACCGTGACGAGCAGCGCAAATTATTGTGAATCCAGCGTAAATTGCCGCCCAAGAAGCATTGGAGAGGAAGGGCGATTCGGGTTATAAGTAGCGGTCCGAAGACAGGAGAACGGTCGATGCCGAAGATCATCATTGGGGTAATCGGAACGGTTTTGCTCATGGCTGGCGCTGCAGCCCACGCCGAGGGCGATCCCGCCAAGGGCAAGGTTCTGTACACGACCTGCCAGGCTTGTCATGGTGCCAAAGCCGAGGGGAATGAACAGCTGAATGCCCCGGCGCTGACCGGGCTGCAGGACTGGTACATCATCCGCCAGCTCAAGAACTTCAAGGAAGGCATCCGTGGCAGCAACCCCGAGGACATCTACGGGGCGCAGATGCGGCCGATGGCCATGACGCTGCCCGACGATCAGGCGATCGAGGATGTGACCGCGTACATCCTGACCCTCGGCGAAGGCGATTAGGATCAAGAAATCCCGCGTCCGGGTCGGCATGGCGCCGAACCCGGGCGTGTTATCATGATTGTATGCTCAGACTCAGCAAACTGACCGATTACGCCATCATGCTGCTGTCGGTGATGGCCGAAGATCCGGAACAGGTGCTGTCGGCCTCGGAACTGGCCGGACGCGCCCATCTGGAGCAGACGACCGTGGCCAAGATCCTCAAGATTTTGACCAAATCAGGACTAATTCGGTCCTATCGTGGCGTCAATGGCGGCTATCGGCCGGCGGTCGCGCCACGGGATCTCTCGGTGGCCGACGTGATCGGCGCCATGGAGGGGCCGATCGGAATGACCGAATGCTCGGTGACTCCCGGGCTGTGTGCCCAGGAAGCGTACTGTCAGGTCCAGAAGAACTGGCAGAGGATCAGCCTGGCCGTTGAAAACGCGCTGGCTGACGTCACCTTGGAGGATATGACGCGACCGATGGTCCCCCCGGTCGGCGTCCGCAACATCCGGGTCGTGACCCGGGGAAAACTGTAGGAGAGCCATGCCCTCAAGCAACCCGCAAGTCGAAAGCCTGGTCGAACGGAAATACCCTCACGGCTGGGCCACGGAAATTGAATCGGATACGGTTCCGCCCGGCCTCAATGAGGACGTAATCCGTCTGATTTCGGCCAAGAAGAACGAGCCCGACTGGCTGCTCGAGTGGCGACTCGACGCCTACGCCAACTGGTGCAAGATGACCGCGCCGGACTGGGCCAAGCTGAATCTCGAGCCGATCGACTACCAGGCCATCAGCTACTACTCGGCGCCGCGCAAGAAGCCGCGCTACGAGAGTTGGGACGAGGTGGACCCGAAGCTGATCGAGACCTACGACAAGCTTGGCGTGCCGCTCCACGAGCGAGCCAAGCTGGCGGGCGTGGCGGTCGATGCGGTCTTCGATTCCGTATCGGTTACGACCACCTTCAAGGAGGAGCTCGCCAAAGCAGGCGTCATCTTCTGCTCGTTCTCGGAAGCCGTGCAGGACCACCCGGAGCTGGTGCGCGAGTACCTGGGATCGGTGGTGCCGAACATGGACAACTATTTTGCGGCGCTGAATTCGGCGGTGTTCTCGGACGGATCGTTCGTATATATCCCGCGGGGCACGCGTTGCCCCATGGAATTGTCTACCTATTTCCGGATCAACGCGCTGAACACGGGTCAGTTCGAACGGACCCTGATCATCGCGGAGGAGGGCAGCTATGTCAGCTACCTGGAAGGCTGCACGGCACCCATGCGGGACGAGAACCAGTTGCACGCCGCGGTGGTCGAGCTGGTCGCGCTGGACGATGCGCAGATCAAGTATTCGACCGTGCAGAACTGGTATCCCGGCGACGAGCAGGGGCGCGGCGGCATCTACAATTTCGTGACCAAGCGCGGGGATTGCCGGGGACGCAATTCCAAGATTTCCTGGACCCAGGTCGAAACGGGTTCAGCGATCACCTGGAAATATCCCAGCTGCGTGCTGCGCGGCGACGGGTCCTCCGGAGAGTTCTACTCCGTTGCGCTGACCCACAACTACCAGCAGGCGGACACCGGCACCAAGATGGTTCACCTGGGCCGCAATACCCGCAGTCACATCATTTCCAAGGGCATTTCCGCCGGTCACGGACAGAACACCTACCGGGGCCTGGTGCAGGTGCACAAGAACGCCGACGACGCGCGCAATTTCACGCAGTGTGATTCGCTGCTCATCGGCAAAGAGTGCGGCGCTCACACCTTTCCGTACATCGAGGTCAAGAATCCGGGCGCGAAGGTCGAACACGAGGCGAGCACGTCCAAGATCAGCGAAGACCAGCTGTTCTATTGCCTGCAGCGCGGGATCGGCGAGGAAGATGCCGTGTCGATGATCATCGACGGCTTCTGCAAGGAGGTCTTCCGGGAGCTGCCGATGGAGTTTGCGGTGGAAGCCAAGAAGCTGCTCGAGGTCAGCCTCGAGGGCGCGGTGGGGTGATTGAGATCACGGACGACAGTCGACAAAAGACCGAACGCAAATCGAGAAGCGAACGAATGTTGAAGATAGAGAATCTGCACGTCGAGGTTGGCGGCAAGAAGATCCTGAAGGGGCTGGACCTGGAAGTTGCGGCCGGTGAAGTGGCCGCCATCATGGGCCCGAACGGCTCCGGCAAGAGCACCCTGGCCAACGTCATTGCCGGCCGGGAAGGCTACGAGGTCGTCGAGGGCTCGGTGCACTACGACGGGGAGAATCTGCTGGAGCTGGACCCCGAAGAGCGGGCCTGCAAGGGCGTTTTCCTCGCGTTTCAATATCCGGTCGAGATCCCCGGTGTGAACAATACCTATTTCCTGCGCTCCGCTCTCAATGCCCAGCGCAAGGCGCGGGGCGAAGAAGAGCTCGACTCGATGGCTTTTCTCAAGACTGTGCGGAAGAAGCTCGAGGTGCTCCATATCCGCGATGATCTGCTCCATCGGGCGGTCAACGAAGGCTTCTCCGGTGGCGAGAAGAAGCGCAACGAAATCTTCCAGATGGCGGTCCTCGAACCGCGCCTGGCCATCCTCGACGAAACGGATTCGGGTCTCGACATCGACGCGCTGAAGATCGTTGCCGACGGAGTGAACCAGCTGCGCGACGCCAAGCGGGCTTTCGTCGTGGTCACCCACTACCAGAGGCTGCTGGACCACATCGTTCCCGATTCGGTGCACGTGCTTTCCGACGGCCGCATCGTCAAGTCCGGCGATCGCGCGTTGGCAGAGAAGCTCGAGGCGGAGGGTTACGCCTGGCTGGAGGATGAGGCAGCGGCATGACGGCTCTGGCTCGCATGCAAACGAGACCTTCGGACCTGCGAGAACCCGCCTGGCTGAGCGATTATCGCGAAGCGCAGGGGGCACACTTCAAGGAACACGGTCTGCCCCAGCCGCGCCTGGAGAACTGGAAATATACGGCACTGCGGATGCTGGAACAGCATGAGTTCCGCAGCCCGGATCCGGTGTCCGTCCTGCAGCCGGAAGACCTGCCGGACCTGGCTGTTCCCGGTGCGCGTTGGCGGGTGGTCTTCGTCAACGGGCGCTTCAGCAGCGCCTTGTCACTTCTGGACGATCTCCCGGATGGTGTTCGGGTGGATTCGCTGGCGGAGCTGGACGAGGCCGACCTGGAATCCCTGCGGCAGGACATCGTTCAGGACTTTGCGCGGCCGGATGAAGCCCTGGCAGCCCTTTGTGCTGCCGATGCAGTCGACGGGCTGGTCCTGCGTGCCGAAGCTGGTGCCCGTGCCGAGCAACCGATTCACGTGCTGCACCTGTCGCTGGGCCAGGACGGGCCGGTGCTGCACAACCAGCGCGATATCGTCCACCTGGCCGCCGGCGCGAGGGTGACGATCATCGAGCACCACCGCTCCCTTGGCGGGAGCGGAAACTTTTCGAACCGCCTGGCCACGATTCGCCTGGCGGAGAACAGTCACCTCGGGCAACTGCGCCTGCAGCAGATGGGTGATCCGGATTACCTGGTGACCCGCCAGGACTGCGAACAGGCCGCCGGCAGCCACCTCGACTACATCGGCTTCGACCTCGGCGGTCGGCTGGTCAGACACGATCTCAATTGTCGCCTGGCCGAGCCGGAGGCGAAGGCGACACTCTGTGGTGTCTATGCGCTGGATGGAAAACGGCACGTGGACAACCACACCCGCGTCGACCACGTTGCGCCGCAGACCGCAAGCGAAGAGCTCTTCAAGGGGGTGCTGGACGGCCGCGCTCGGGCCGTATTCAACGGCAAGGTCGTGGTGCACGAAGGGGCGGATGGCACCGACGCGGCGCAGACCAACAAGAATCTCCTGCTGTCGCCCCATGCCGAGGTGGATACCAAGCCTGAACTGGTGATCTACGCCGACGACGTGAAATGTGCCCATGGGGCCACGGTGGGCCAGCTGGACGAGCTCCAGCTGTTCTACCTGCGGACGCGTGGTCTCCCGGAGCCCGAAGCGCGTGCGCTCCTCACCTTCGGCTTCTGCCGGGAAGTTGTCGACCGCGTCGACAATTTCGATCTGGAGAGCTACCTGACCGGGCAGCTCGTCGATCACCTGCCGGCCGGCCAGGCAATGCGGAAGTGACCCACGATGAGTGACGCAACGGCTACGGAACGCAAACCTTCTTTCGAGGTGGATCGATGGCGTGCGGACTTTCCCATTTTGGATCGAGAAGTTCACGGCAAGCCCCTCATATATCTGGATAATGCGGCAACGGCCCAGCGCCCCGAGGCGGTGATCAGGGCTACGGACGAGTTCTACCGACGGCACAATGCGAACATCCACCGCGGCGTGCACACGCTGAGCGAGGAGGCCACGGAGGCGTTCGAGCAGGCCCGGGACACGATGCGGGCCTTCATCGGGGCAGTCAGCCGCCGGGAGGTCATTTTCACCCGGGGTGCGACCGAGGGCGTGAACCTGGTTGCACAGGCTTACGCCAGGCCGAGACTGAAGCCGGGCGACGAGATTGTCATTACCCACCTTGAACACCATTCGAACATCGTCCCCTGGCAGCTGGTTTGCGAACAGACCGGCGCCAGGCTCAAGGTGGCGCCGATCAACCGGCGCGGCGAGGTGATCATCGAGGCGTACGAGAAGCTGCTCGGGCCACAGGTGAAGATGGTGGGCATGATCCACGTTTCCAACGCGCTGGGTACGATCAATCCGGTGCGGGAGATGATCGCCGCGGCCCATGCCCAGGACATCCCGGTGCTGGTGGACGGCGCCCAGGCCACACCGCACATGAAGGTGGACGTGGCCGACCTGGACTGCGATTTCTACTGCGTCGCCGGGCACAAGATGTTCGGTCCGACCGGAATCGGCGTGCTCTACGGTCGCGAGTCCCTGCTGGACGCCATGCCGCCGTGGCACGGCGGTGGGGAAATGATCAAGCACGTCACCTTCGAGGAGACGATCTACAACGATCTGCCCGGCAAGTTCGAGGCCGGCACGCCCAACATCGCCGGCGCCATCGGGCTGGGCGCCGCGGCGCGCTACATGGAAGCGGTGGGCATTCGCGAAATTGCGGACCACGAGGCGGCGCTGCTGGCTTATGCGACCGAACGCCTGGAAGCCATGGATGGGGTCGAGATCATCGGCACCGCCGCGCACAAGGCCTCGGTAATTTCCCTGCAGGTCGCTGGTGCGCATCCGCACGATATCGGCACCATCCTCGATCACGCCGGGATTGCAATCCGTACCGGCCACCATTGCGCCATGCCGGTCATGCAGTTCTTCGAAATTCCCGGGACCGCGCGCCTTTCCATGGCGTTCTACAATACGTTCGAGGAAATCGACCGTTTCGTGGCAGCATTGGAGAAGGCCCGTCAACTGTTGACTGCATGAGCATCAGCGACCTGTATCGATCGGCGGTTCTGGATCACAACCGGGAGCCGTGCAACTTCAAGGAACTGGAAGGGGCGACCCACGAAGCCCGTGGTCTCAACGCACTGTGCGGAGATGATCTGCGCGTATTCCTGCGCATCGACGCCCGGTCGGAGCGGATCTTAGAGGCGGCGTTCATCGGCACCGCCGGCGCAATCACCATGGCGTCGGCGTCGATGATGACCGAGGCCGTGCGGGACCGCACGATCACCGAGGCCCTGGCCCTCAAGGAAGCGCTTGGTTGCCTACTCCGCGCACCCGAGGTGACACCCGAACTGGCGGAGGGGCTAGGAGAGTTGTCTGCACTGGAAGGTGTGCGTCGGTACCCTTCACGGATCCGTGCAGCCTTGCTTGCCTGGGAGACACTCGCCGCCGCCCTCGAAGGCGAGCCGATTGCAACGACCGAAGGACGGGACTCAACCCATGGATGAATGGATCGAAGTAGGGCCGGCGGAGGAGATCGGCCCGGGCTCTTACAAGATCGTCCTCGCGGACGACGTACCGATTGCGGTATTCAATGTCGGTGGAGAATTCCACGCGATCGAGGACGTCTGTACGCATGACGGCGGGATGTTGACCGGAGGCGAAATCGAAGGCTGCGAGGTGATCTGCCCCAGACATGGCGCGCGCTTCGACGTGCGCACCGGCGAAGCGCTGACGCCTCCGGCCTACGAGCCGACCGCGACCTTTCCGGTGAAAATCGAGAATGGGGTGGTCTTTACCCGCGACGACCGCTGGGACTGAATCCGGGAGTTCGTTGAGGTTGCCGGGCTAGTCGGCGCGGGCGAGGAGCAGTACGGTGATGTTGTCCGAGCCGCCGCCGTCCAGCGCGCCGAGGATCAGGCGATCAACCTTTTCCTGGGCGTCGGTGTCTTCTGCCGCGAGCACGTCGGTGATGTAATCGTCGTCCACTTCCTCGGTCAGGCCATCGCTGCACAGCAGCAGCATCTCTCCGGGTTCGAGGTGACCTTCGACGGTGTCGACCTTGAGGGAGGCCGGTTCGGTCACGCCCAGAGCCTGGGTCACGACGTTACGATGTGGGTGGGTGCGCGCCTGCTCGGGCGTAATGGCGCCCTGGTCCACCAGTTCCTGGACGTAGGAATGATCGCTGGTCAATTGGTAGAGCTTGCCGTTCCAGTGGTAGACCCGGCTGTCGCCCACCCAGGCGACTTCGTAGTCATTCGCCTCGAGATCGACCGCGGCAGCTACCAGCGTGGTGCCCATCGGCAAGCTGCTCTTGCGGGCGTTCGAGATATCGATGATGCGCTGGGCGGCGGCGCGGATGGATTCCGTCAGCGGTTCTCCGCCGCGAAAATGTTCCACCACCGTGTCCCGCGCAATGGCGCTGGCCACTTCCCCCTGGTCGTGACCACCCATGCCGTCGGCCACCAGCCAAAGGCCGATGCCGGCTTCGACACTGTAGGTATCTTCGTTGTGGTCACGCCGTAATCCGACGTGCGTTCCGTGACCGAATTCAATCATTCCCGGTCGGCTCCCCTCTGCGAGGCTCAACGCGCTACTCCCTTGAGCGGTCATTTTAGCACGCCCCGGGACGCATCATACCCACCCTTGGCGAGGGTTGCCTGCCGTGGGTGGAATTCCTTCGATTGCAGCGATCACGCATCCTCGTACGGACTCCGGATTGACCTCTTGATCCCCCGCGCACTATCCGCATGTATATCTCAATATCCATAGTGATTCAAGCCTTTAGCGGAGATACTTAATCCTGTTTTACGGCGCCGCGACGGCCGATTGATCGCGCCCGGTTTTCCAGGTGAGGATGTCGTAATAGCTGCGAATGTTGCCGACATAGCGCACCGGCTCGCGTCCCCGAGCGTACCCGAAGCGCAGGTCACGGTAATAGCGCCGGTCGCTCAGCAGCGGCAGATGTTTGGCGACATCGGCCCAGCGATCGGGGTTGCCACCCATGCGCTGGGTGAGGATTCGGGCGTCTTCGAGGTGTCCCCAGCCCACGTTGTAGGCCGCCAGCGCCATCCAGGTCCGGTCCGGTTCCTCGATCCGGGCCGGGATCTTGTCGTGCATGCGTTTCAGGTATTCCGCCCCGGCCAGGATGGACTCCTTGGGATCACGCCGGTCGCTGACGCCCATTTCCTCCGCTGTGGCGCGGGTGAGCATCATGATGCCGCGCACGCCCGTTGGCGATACGGCCTGCGGATCCCAATGCGATTCCTGGTAGGCCACGGCGGCCAGCAGCCGCCAGTCGAACCCGGTGGCTTCGGCGGCCTGCCGGAAATAGGGGCGCAGGCCCGGCAGGCGGGTCCGGATATGGCGCAGCAGGTAGCGGGTGTTCAGCCGATCGTAATCGGGAATATGCGCCGTGTAGCGGTCGATGATCCGGGCCAGCCTTCCGTTCGCCTTGATCCTGGCGAAAAACTGCTCCGCGCGCTCGATCAGGCTGCGGTCTTCGCCTTGCGGGAATGCCCAGGCAATCGGTTGCGGCTCGGTCAGGGCAAATCCCTCGGCCAGGCGGGGAAAGAAGCGACGGTGCATGGCAAAGATATTGGAGTCCGCGATGGTCACGTCCGCGTCGCCCGAGGTGATCGCGGCAAAGATCATCTCGATGTCACCGGTCGCGATCTCCCGCCAACTCAGGTCCGGGAGAATGGCTTTCAGCCTGCGCAGGGTCTCGGCATAGCTCGAGCCGGCCACGACCCACAGGTTGCGCCCGACGAGGTCTTCGGGGCTGGTGGGTCGGTTGCTGCCCGCTCGGTAGACGACCTCCTGGGTCACTTCCTGGTAAGCCGGGCCGAAGCGCACCCGCTGGCGCCGTTCCGGAGTCACCGTGATGCTGGCCGCGGCGAGGTCGACTTCGCCGCTGGTGACCAGGTCCAGCAGGCGATGGAACGGTGCGGTGCGAACTTCGAGCTCAACCCCGAGGTCTGCGGCAAACCGTCGCGCCAGGTCGTACTCGAACCCGATCTCGCGATCCTGCACATTGAAGTAGGTGACCGGGCTGTTGACCGTGGCGATGCGCAGGGTGCCGCGTTCGAGGATCCGGTCGAGATGGGGCAGCGGAGGCGGAACGACCACCGGGGTGGGTCTTGGTCGCAGGGTCAGCGCCACGAGGACGACGCCGACGCTGACAAACAGCAACGTCCAGCGGACCTCTTTTCGGGTCGGCGCCGTCCGCTGGGTCATCCCTTGAGCTGGCGGTACTGATTCGGAGTGAACGAATCGACCTGGATGGCCTCGCTGCGCGCATCGTCCGCATCGGCGAGAATCTCGAATTCCTCCGCGTTGATGATCCCGCTTGCCAGACCGTTTTCGGCCAATGCCAGTCCAGGTGCCCGGTCCAGCGTGCCCGCCCGGACCGCGTCGCGTAGCTTGGTCTCGACGTGGATCGCCGCTACCGCGCGGTCCAGCGCCTCCTCCAGCCTGCCGAGACCCGCCTCGTCCGGTCCCGGTACGAAGATGTCCGCCGTCAGCCTGGCGCGATCGTCGTGGTCCCCCAGCAGGGTCCGCGCCGCCTGCGATCCGAGTTGATCGTCGGGAAGACGCTGGCGCAGGCCGAGGGGGAGAACAATCCAGCGCAGGAGACGCCCCGCAACACGGTTATCGAGGTTCTGGCAGATGCCGTCCAGGGCCTGCTGGACGCGGTACAGGGCGTATTCGCAGGACCAGGCCACCAGTGCCCGGTCGTCGTCCTTCTGCCATTCGTCGGCGTAGCGCTTGAGGGTGGCCGAGGCAAGATACATCCATGCCAGGCAGTCGGCCAGGCGACCGCTGATCTTCTCGCGTCGCTTGAGCTTGCCGCCCAGGGTCAGCATGGCGACCTCCGAGGCGCACGCAAAGGCGGCGCTGAAGCGGCTGAGGCTGCGGAAATAGGGGGCAGCGAAGGCATTGACGTGACCGCTCGCCAGGCGTCCTCCGGTCAACCCCAGGATCCACGCCCGGGCGGCGTTGCGACCGATCAGGTTCAGGTGGCCGAACAGGGACCGGTCGAATTTTTCGAGGTCACCCGCGGCGACCGCATCGATCTCGTCCTGGATGAAAGGATGGCAGCGAATCGCGCCCTGGCCGTAGATGATCATCGACCGGGTGAGGACATTGGAGCCCTCCACGGTGATGCCGATCGGCACGGCCTGGTAGGCGCGGGCCAGGATGTTGCGGGGACCGCGCTGGATTGCAGCGCCGGCCCGGATATCCATGGCGTGATTGATGCACTCCCGCATGCCCTGCGTCAGGTAGGCCTTCATGATCGCCGAGATCACCGCCGGGTGCTCGCCCTGGTCCAGGGCGCCGCAGGTGAGGTCCCGGGCAGCGGTCATGAAATAGGCATGGCCGGCGATCGGCGCCATCAGTTCCTCGACCCCCTCGAAGCGGCCGATCGGGGTATCGAACTGCTCCCGGACCGTACCGTAGGCGCCGACCACGCGGGCCGCGAGCTGAACCGCTCCGATGGACAGCGCCGGCAGCGAGATGGAGCGGCCGGCGGCGAGGCTCTCCATCAGCATCTTCCAGCCCTGCCCGGCCCGCTCCATACCGCCGAGAATCTGGCTGGCATCCACGACCACATCACGACCGACCAAGGGACCATTGGCAAAAGCCTCGCCAATCGGCTG
>JAWVZU010000033.1:0-20933 GCA_033722075.1 Lysobacterales bacterium | reverse complement strand
GCCAGCCACCGGTGGCGAGGAGGATCTTGTCGGCAGTAATCTGCTTGCCGTCGAGGTTGATCGTATGGGCATCTTCCAGGACCCCCCGGCCCATCATCAGCTCGACGCCGGCATGGCCGAGGATCTTGCAATAGACCTCGTTCAGGCGGTCGATTTCCCTATCCTTCCGGGTAATGAGCTCTTCCCAGGAGAAGCGCCAGCCGTCCACTTGCCAGCCGTAGCCGGCCGCATCCTCGAAATCCTCCGAAAAATGGGCAGCGTAAGAGAGGAGCTTCTTCGGCACGCAACCCCGGATGACACAGGTTCCCCCGACGCGGAAGGATTCGCAGATCGCCGTCCGGGCGCCGTAGCCTGCCGAGATGCGACTGCCGCGAACGCCGCCTGAACCCGCACCAATCACAAAAAGATCGTAATCGAACTGACGCATATGCCTCCTCGGAAACCGTACTTCCCTGTCGCTGTATCTCTCGGGTTTTGACCTCGCTCAAGCGGGTCAGCGCGCCATGTCGGACAATGGCTCCCACATGGCATTTCGATCCAATGGATGGATCATACCGGTTCAACTTGTGAAATTCTGCGAATGACTGAGGCTTACTCTGCCGTTCAACCGGCACGCGGGAACGGCTACTATACGGCGCTTTGTGATCAGCCCTCGGGTACCCGAATGCTGGAAATCGAAGGACTCAATTTCTCGCGCGACGAAGAGCCGATCCTGCGCCCCCTGGACCTGGCCGTGGACGCCGGGCAGGTGCTCATGATCCGTGGCTCCAACGGCAGCGGCAAAACCACGCTGCTGAAGTTGCTCTGCGGACTGCTCCCGGTAACCGAGGGGCGACTCACGATTCGGATGGATGGGCAGCCGGTCGAACCGGTCGACCCCGCCTTCCGCAGGGAACACATGTACATCGGTCACCAGCTGGGGCTCAAGCTCGACCTCACCAGCCTGGAGAACCAGAACTTCTTCGCCGCCTTCTTCGGATCAGACCTCGCGACACCCCGGGAGTCGCTCCAGCGGGTGGGGCTGGAAGGCTATGCTCACTCGGTTGCCAGGCGCCTTTCGGCCGGGCAGAAGAAGCGACTGTCGCTGGCCCGCCTGGTGTTGAACCGGCATCGATTCTGGCTGCTGGACGAGCCCTACAGCAACCTCGACCAGGCCGGGATCAATCTGGTGGATGATCTGATGACCGAACATACGCGCAACGGCGGGGCTGCCATCGTCACCAGCCACGGCACCTTCGTTCCCCAGGTACCGGACCTGAAGGAGATCATCCTGTGACCACGACCTGGGGAGCAGGCTGGGCGCTGCTGCGGCGCGACATGCGTCTCGGCATCCGACAGCGCAGTGAAATCGTCATGCCGCTGATGTTCCTGGTGCTCGTCTGCACCCTGTTCCCGCTGGGACTGGGTCCGGACATTCCACGCCTCCGCGAGATCGCCCCGGCGGTGATCTGGATCGCCGCCCTGCTCTCCTCACTGCTGGCGCTCAACCACCTGTTCGCGGAGGATTTCGCGGACGGCAGCCTGGAGCAACTGGTCGTCTCCGAGCACCCGTTGCCGTGGCTCATGATGTCCAAGGTCCTGGCCCACTGGCTGATCAGCGGCCTGCCCATCGTGCTGCTGTCGCCGGTTTTGGCGTTTTCCTATCAGCTGCCGGCAGACGGCACGGCCATGCTGTTCATCACGCTGCTTTTGGGTACCCCGACGCTCAGCCTCATCGGTGCGATCGGCGTGGCCCTCACGGTCGGCCTCCGCCGGGGCGGCATGTTTCTGGCCCTGCTCGTGTTGCCCCTGTTCGTCCCTGTGTTAATCTTCGCCACCGCTGGCGTTGTATCCACGGTCAGCGGCCTCCCGGATACCAGTCACGTTTTCTTTCTGACCGCCATGCTGGTATTGGCATTGACCCTGGCGCCCTTCGCGGTGTCCGCTGCGCTGAAGATCAGTCTGTCATGAACGCATTCATTCGCTGGATTCATCGAACGGGTTCGCCCGAATACTTCTATCAGCTCTCCGGCAAGCTGGTCCCCTGGTTTGCAGCCGGATTCCTGCTGCTCCTGGCCTGGGGCCTCTACGGTGGCCTCTTCACGGCGCCGGCCGATTACCAGCAGGGCGACAGCTATCGGATCATCTTCATCCACGTTCCCTCGGCCTGGATGTCACTGTTCATCTACATCGCCATGACCGCCACCGGGATCATCGGCCTGGTCTGGCGGATCAAGGTCGCCGAAATCGTGGCCATGGCCAGCGCACCGATCGGTGCGGCCTTTACCGCCGTCACCCTGGTTACCGGTTCGCTCTGGGGCAAGCCCATGTGGGGCGCCTACTGGGTATGGGACGCCCGCCTGACCTCAGAGCTCATCCTGCTGTTCATCTATCTGGGCATCATCGGTCTCTACCAGGCGGTAGAGGATCGACGCCGTGCCGCCCGGGCGGCGTCCCTGCTGGCCGTGGTCGGGCTGGTCAACATCCCGATCATCCACTTCTCCGTAGAGTGGTGGAATACGCTGCATCAGGGTCAGACCGTGAAACTCATGGGCGAATCTGCGATCCATCCCAGTATGCTCACGCCGCTGCTGGTGATGGCTGTTGCGACCAAGTTCTTCTACGCGATGAACGTGCTGCAGCGGGCCCGCACCATGCTGCTGGAGCAGGAGAGTCGCAAGAACTGGGTTCGACGCATCGTGGAGGCGAAATGAGCGAGTTCTTTCACATGGGAGGCTACGGGTTCTACGTCTGGACCTCCTACGGTTTTTTTGCGGCCGTCCTCGTCTGGACGGCACTGGTTCCGGTGGTGCGCCGCCGGTCCGTGATTCAAAGGCTGCAGGATCGGGCAGCCCGGGAGAAGAGAGCCAATGACACCAACACGTAAGCGCAGACTCATCGCGGTGCTCGCAGTGGTTGCGGGCGTGGGCCTTGCAACCGCACTGGCAGTGACCGCGTTCCGCAACAACATGCTCTATTTCGTTTCGCCCAGCGAAGTCAGTGCCGGTGAGGTCCAGACGGACACACCGATCCGGGTCGGTGGGCTGGTGGTCGAGGGTTCGGTCAAGCGGGACCCCGATTCGCTGTGGGTGCAGTTTGACCTGACCGACTACGCGAGCATCGTGTCGGTGCAGTACGAGGGCATCCTGCCCGACCTGTTCCGCGAAGGTCAGGGCATCGTCGCCCTGGGATCGCTGGACGGCAACGGCGTCCTGGTCGCCTCCCAGGTGCTCGCAAAGCACGACGAGAACTACATGCCGCCCGAAGTCGCGGATGCCCTGGAGAAAGGGAAGCAGAAAGATGGCGCCTGAGCTTGGCCAACTGTGCCTCATCCTCGGGCTGCTGCTGGCCATCGTCCAGTCGATCTTTCCGATCGTCGGCGCCCAGCGTGGCAACGCCGCCTGGATGGCCGTGGGGCGCCACGCCGCAGCGGGCCAGTTCACCTTCATCGCCGCGTCCTTTGCGCTGCTGACCTACGCTTTCGTGGTGCAGGATTTCTCGGTCGCCTACGTGGCCCAGAACTCCAACTCGCTGCTGCCGGTTCACTATCGTTTCTCCGCGGTATGGGGTGCCCATGAAGGATCGCTTCTGCTGTGGGTGCTGACCCTGTCGACGTGGACCATCGCCGTCGCCTTCTTCAGCCGCTCGCTGCCCGAGGCCTTCGCGGCACGGGTGCTGGGCGTCATGGGAATCATCGCCGTCGGATTCATCGCCTTCACGCTGTTCACTTCGAATCCGTTCCTTCGTCACATCCCGGCACTGCCGGAAGGGCGCGATCTGAACCCGCTGCTCCAGGACCCGGGGCTCATCATTCATCCGCCCATGCTCTACATGGGCTACGTCGGCTTCTCCGTGGCCTTCGCCTTCGCCATTGCGGCGCTGATGGAGGGTCGAGTCGACTCCCGCTGGATCCGCTGGTCCCGGCCCTGGACCAACGTCGCCTGGGCGTTCCTGACGCTCGGGATCGCTTTGGGCAGCTGGTGGGCCTATTACGAACTGGGCTGGGGCGGCTGGTGGTTCTGGGACCCGGTCGAAAACGCGTCCTTCCTGCCCTGGCTGGCCGGCACCGCACTGATCCATTCACAAGCGGTGACGGAGAAGCGAGGCGGGTTCAAGGGATGGACCATTCTGCTGGCCATTGCCGCTTTCAGTCTCAGCCTGCTCGGGACCTTCCTGGTGCGCTCGGGGGTCCTGACCTCGGTACATGCGTTTGCCAGCGATCCCGCCCGGGGCCTGTTCATCCTCGCATTTCTCGGCATCGTTGCCGGCGGGGCGCTGATCCTCTATGCAATCCGGGCACCGAAAATGCCCATGGGATCGAGATTCTCCCCCTGGTCGCGCGAGTCACTGCTGCTGGTCAACAACCTGTTCATGACCGTTTCCGCCGTGACCGTGCTGTTCGGTACCATCTATCCACTGATCAGCGATGCGTTCGGGCTTGGCAAACTGAGCATCGGCCCCCCGTACTTCGCCCTCATGTTCATTCCGCTGATGGTGCCGGTGGTGATCTTCATGGCCGTCGGACCCTTCGTGCGCTGGCGCGAAGATCGCGTCGGCAACATTCTCCCGCGGCTCTGGCCCTATGCGCTGGTCAGCGTACTCGGCTCGCTGGGCATCTGGTTTCTGGTCGACCATTTCTCGATCCGCGCCATCGCCGGCATCGCCGGTGCGATCTGGGTGGCCACTCTGACCATTCGCTACCTGGCCGATCGTCTCAAGGCCACCCGCCGAGTCACCCGGGGCATGGCCGGAATGATCATCGCCCACCTCGGCGTTGCCGTATTCCTGGTCGGGGTCACTTTCGTCGAAACCGTGGGCATCGAGAAAGACGTTCGCCTGGAACCGGGCGACACGGTGGAGATCAGTGGCTACCAGGTGCAATTCGTAGGCGTGCAGCCGCGCACCGGGCCAAATTTCCGGGCCGATCGCGGCACCGTGGAAGTCACTCGCAACGGCAAACCGGTGACGACGCTCCACCCGGAAAAAAGACTCTACGCCGGCGGGGGCCAGATCATGACCGAGGCCGCCATCGATCCGGGATTGACGCGGGACATCTACGTCTCGCTGGGAGAACCGCTGGGCACCAGCGGCGCCTGGGCAGTGCGAATCTACATCAAACCCTACGTGCGCTGGATCTGGCTCGGGGCCCTCATGATGATGTTCGGCGGCTTCCTTGCGGCCACCGATCGGCGCTATCTGCGTGAAGCCCGGCAGGCGGCCGAGATTCCGTCCTCGCCGGCGGAGGCACCTGCATGAACCGTCTCATCCTCATCCTGCCGCTGGTCGGATTCCTGGCGCTTTCCGGCCTGCTCTACAGCGGAATCGGCAAGGACCCGAGCGTCCTGCCATCGGCTCTGATCGATCGACCGGCGCCCGATTTTGCCGTGCCCGAGCTTTTGGAACCGACCCGGACCGTCGGCAAGGCGGACTGGCTGGGAAAACCCTACCTGCTGAACGTCTGGGCCAGCTGGTGCGGCGCCTGCCAGATCGAACATCAGGTGATCACCGACATCGCACAGTCCGGAGTCGTTCCGGTGTACGGCCTGAACTGGAAGGATGAGCGTTCCGAGGCCCTGCGCTGGCTCGATCATTTCGGCAATCCCTACGCCGCAATCGCCCACGACCCCGAAAACGAGGTGGGCATCGACTTCGGTGTCTACGGCGCGCCGGAGACGTTTCTGATCGACGCGCAAGGTCATGTCCGCTTCAAGCATGTCGGACCGCTGACCGAGAAGATTCTCAATGAACAGATCATCCCGATTCTGAATGAGGTTGGTGGCGGATGAAGCGTCTGATTTTGATCATCATGCTGGGCCTGGTCGCCCTGCCCACGGCCGCGGTCGAACTAATCGAGTTTGATTCCCCGGAACAGGAGCAGCGATTCCGCGAACTCGCCACGGAACTGCGCTGCCTGGTCTGTCAGAACCAGAGCCTGGCCGATTCGGACGCAGGGCTGGCCAAGGACCTGCGCGACGAAGTCCTGCGACTGATGCGCGAGGGGCTCAGCGACGAGGAAATCAAGACCTATCTCGCCGCGCGCTACGGCGACTTCGTGCTCTATCGGCCCCCGGTCAAACCGGCGACCTGGGCACTTTGGTTCGGGCCTTTCGTGCTCCTGCTGATTGCCGTTGCTGCCCTGCTTTACACGATACGTCGGCGGTCCACCGCCGAGGAACTCGTGGCTGATCCGGACCAAAAGGAACTGGATCGCCGCATCGAAGAGGAACAACCCTGACATGGTCGCTTTCTGGATACTCGCCGGCCTGCTCGCCCTGGTGGCGCTCGCCTTCGTCCTTCGTCCGCTCCTGGGCGCGCCCAATGCCGCCTTCAGTGGGGAAATGCGACGGATCCGCGACCGGGTCGTATCGCTTGATCGAGCCCTGGCCGACGGTCACATCGACCCCCAGGCACATGCAGAAAAGCGCGCCGCGCTCAAGGCGGAGATGGCCGCGCTGATGGACCAGCCGATGCCCAGTGGCCGCGCGACAGCCAGCGCTGCAACGCTCATCCTGCTCCTGCCCGCGACGGCGATCATCATCTATCTCAACGTGGGCGAGCCTCGCGGCGTGGAAATGCCCAAGGCCCGGCCCACCGGCAGCGCATCCCTGGCCAATCCTGCAAACGGAGATGCCAACGAGAACGCGCCGGATCTGCGCCAGGCGATTTCCGGGCTGGCCGCGCGCCTGGAAGAGAATCCGAACGACGTCGACGGCTGGTTCCTGCTGGGGCAGTCCTATATGTCGATGTCGCAATTTGCCGAGGCCGAGCAGGCCTTCAACCGAGCCTACGAACTGGCTCCGAACAACCCGGCGATCCTGGAAATGTACGGCAACGCGATCGCTTTCAACGCGGGGCCCGGAACCCCGTTGCCGGATGCGGCACGGACCCTCTTTGAACGAGCCCTGAGCGTCAATCCGGATGCCCAGCGCTCCCTCTATTTCCTGGGCGCGGGGGCCTTCCAGGTCGGGGATTTCGAGGGGGCTCTCGAATATTGGGAGCGACTGCAGCAAGGCCTCGAACCGGGCAGTGAAGCAGCCGTTCGCCTCGCCGACGACATCAATGCGGCGCGGGCCGAGTTGGGGCAAGCGCCCATGACTCCGGAGGCCCAGGATACGCAGGAAACCACCCAGGAGGCCCAAGCGGCCGAACCCGTGGCACAGGCAGCGCCGGAAGCCTCACCCGCTGCGGAGACACCCGAGCCTCGGGAAGACACCCCGGCAGCAAGCGACAGCACCGGGCTCACCGTGGAAATCGAGCTGTCCGACAACCTCGCGGCGCAGGTTTCGCCCAGCGACGTCCTGTTCGTCTTTGCCCGTGCCGCCGAAGGGCCACGCATGCCCCTGGCCATCCAGCGGCTCCCGGCCGGATCCCTGCCGGTCACGGTGCGGCTTGATGAATCCATGGCGATGAGCCCGGCGATGAGTCTGGCCACCTTTCCCGAGGTCGTCGTCGGCGCCCGCATTTCCAAGTCCGGCGACGCCGCGCCGCGTCCGGGCGACTTTCAGGCCTTGTCGGACCCCGTCGCAAACGACCAGCAGGAGCCGATCCGCCTGATCATTGATCAGGTGCTGTAACTTCCCGCACGAACGCCTCGATCGGCTTCCAGAAGGCCTCGCCTCCGTACTCGATGATGTCGTTGTGGCCAGCGCCCGCGATGGTCACGAAACGGCCCAGATCGGCCGGTGCGGCGGCGTGGAGCTTCGATCCGAGTTCAAGGGGGACGATCTCGTCAGCATCCCCGTGGAGCTGTAGAAACGGGGTCGTCAGGGCCTGCATGTGTCGTTCGGAATCAAGTCGCTCCCGCAGGAAAGGCACGGCCCAGCCAAAACCCACCGTTCGGGCCATGTCCAACGCCGAGGAGAAGGTCGCGCAGAGAATCAGCCCGCCGGCCCGGTTTCCGTCGAGCAGGTCCAGCGCGACGGCACCGCCCAGTGATCGGCCGAACACCAGGGTCCGCTCCGGCGGGTAGCCCGCTTCGGCCAGCCAGTCCATGGCCGCGCGAGCGTCCCGGTAGATGCCCGCCTCACTGGGCCGGCCTTCGCTCATCCCGTAGCCGCGATAGTCAAGCAACAGGACATTGAGCCCGATCTCGGCAAAGCGCGCGGCGGCCGGGAGCCGGTGTGAGGCGTTGCCGGCGTTGCCATGGAGGAACAACAGCGCATGATCCCCTTGACCGGGCAGGAAAAAGGCATGCAGTTCCACGCCGTCGGCCGTCGTGATCCGCTTCTCCTCCACCGGCCGGCCGATCCGGGCGGGATCGAGCTGGATACCCGGCTGGGGATAGAAGGTCATGCGGTTGAAGAACCACTCGAACATCACCCTTCCGCCCCCGGCGGAAACCGCCAGCACGAGAAGAAGCCAGAAGGCCCCGACACGCAGCCAGCGCCCGCGCGTCGCAGGATTCCGCTCAGCGTTGTTCGATGGGCGAGACGTCCCGATCTCCCGGCCCGGTGTACTCGGCGCTCGGCCGGATGATCCGGTTCTTGGCCCGCTGCTCGAATACATGCGCGCACCATCCGGTCACCCGGGACATGACGAAGATCGGGGTGAACAGTTTGGTCGGAATGCCCATGAAGTGATAGGCCGACGCGTGGAAGAAATCCGCGTTGGCGAACATGCCTTTCTCTTCCTTCATGGTTCGTTCCACGGCGTCCGAGATGTCGAACAGAACGGCGTTGTCCGAGCCCTCCGAGAGCTGCCGGGACCACTCCTTGATGATCGCGTTGCGCGGGTCCCGCTTCTTGTAGACCGCATGACCGAAGCCCATGATCTTCTCCTTGCGGGAAAGCATGCCCAGGACGTCTTCCACTGCCTCGTCCACCGAGCTGTAGCGCTCCAGCATGTCCATGGCGGCCTCGTTGGCCCCACCGTGCAAGGGCCCGCGCAGGGTACCGATGGCGCCGGTGATGCAGGAAAACAGGTCCGACAGCGTCGACGCGCAGACCCGGGCCGAAAAGGTCGATGCGTTGAACTCGTGTTCGGCATAGAGAATCAACGACACGTCCATGACCCGCGCGTGCAGCTCGCTGGGCGCCTCATCGTGAAGCATGTGCAGGAAGTGCGCGCCGATACCGTCGTCATCGGTCTCCGTGTCGATGCGCACGCCGTCGTGGCTGAAGCGGTACCAGTAGCAGATGATCGACGGCAGGCAGGCCAGCAGTCGATCCGCTTTTTCCGCCTGCTGGCCGAAGTCCTCTTCAGGCTCCAGGTTTCCGAGCACGGAGCACCCGCTGCGCATGACGTCCATCGGATGTGCGCTGGCCGGGATTCGCTCCAGGACCTCGCGCAAAGGCTCCGGCAGACCACGCATCGAGTTGATCTTCTGGCGATACTTTTCGAGCTGCCCCTGCGTCGGCAACTCACCCTTGAGAATCATGTAGGCGACCTCGTAGAAGCAGGTCTGGCGCGCCAGATCCCCCACTTCGTAGCCGCGGTAGCGAAGACTGTTCCCCTCGGCTCCGACCGTACAGATCGCGGTCTCGCCGGCCTTCTGGCCACGCAGCCCGCTGGGCTTCTTGTCACTCATGTTTCTCTCCTGTTGCCTTTGCATTTTACTGCTTGCCCTTCTCGTCTCAGCGCCCCTCGAACTTCGGCTCCCGCTTCTCGACGAAGGCCGTGATTCCCTCGCGCGCATCGTCGCTGTGGGCACAGATCTCCTGGAGTTCGGCCTCCTTCTGGAACCCGGCCCGAAAGGCCAGTTCCGCATTTACCCGCAACGCCTCCTTGCTGTAGCGCAACGCCAGCGGAGCTTTCTCGAGCAGCTGCCGGGCCCAGTCCATGGCCTCTTCGAGAGCCGCTCCGGGTTGGCTGATCCGGTTGATCAGCCCGAGGTCCCGGCATTGCTGCGGCGCCATGGGCTCGCCCCCGGTGATGAATTCATAGGCGCGCTTGTGACCCAGCTGGCGAACCAGCTCCCAGGTGATCCCGCCATCGGGGACCAGGCTGATGTTGATGAACGGCTGCAGCACATAGGCGCCCGGATCCATCACGGCCAGGTCGCAGGCCAGCAGATAGGCCGCGCCGATTCCGGCGACGGGTCCGTTGACGGCAGCAATCACCGGCTTGTCCATCTTCCGAATACCGGAGATGGCCGGGAGGAAGTCGCGATTCAAGCGTTCCACCAGCGACTCGTCACCACCGATGCCTTCCTTGAGGTCTGCGCCCGAGCTGAAGGCCCGCCCCTCGCCGGTCAATACGACCACCCGGATGCCCTCATCGGCACTGGCCTGGGCCACGGCATCGTTCAAGGCACTGCACAGATCGTGATTGAAGGCATTGAGCCGATCGGGACGATTCAGGGCAATCAGCGCAATACCATCGTCCACGCTGAACTTGACGTTCTCCTGCATCTGCAGCGACCTCGGTAGGGGTGCAAAACGGGGCGTCAAGGTGCCATAAGCAGCGAGACAGCGCAACGGGGCGGTCGCCTACCCATCCTGTTCCAAAATCGCAGCCGTAGCATAACCCCGACTCGAAGCCCCGCCCGTTTGCTAGACTGACCTGGCTTTCCGGAACCCGGCGCGCAATGACCGCATTCATGGATCGACCACCAGAGGATGCCTCGAGTACCGACGAAGCGCTGATGCTTGCGTTCCGGGACGGAGACCATCGCGCGTTTCAATTGCTTTACGAGCGGCACCGCGGGCCGCTCTTCCGCTTCCTGCTCGGTTCGGTGGGCGAACATGCAACGGCCGAGGAACTGTTCCAGGATACGTGGATGCGCCTGGTGGATGCGCGACAGCGCTATCGGGTGAAAGCGCGTTTCACGACCTATCTCTACCGGATCGCCCAGAATCGTCTGATCGACCACTATCGGGCAAAACGTCCGACCGAGCGCATCGATCCCGAAGATGGCCGGTACGGCGCCACGACGGAGAGCTCGGGACCGGCTGCCGCCCCGGAGCGCGAGCAGTCCCTGATCGCCATGCACCGGGCCATCGCCGCCCTGCCCCTGGAGCAACGGACCGCATTTCTGCTGCGCAACGCGCAGGACCTGAGCCTGGAGGAGATCGCGACCATCACCGGGGTCGGCCGAGAAACGGTCAAGAGCCGGCTCCGCTATGCCCTGAACAAGCTGCGAGCAGCGCTTGGAGGTATCTATGGACCAGTCGCCTGACCCAGCCAGCAACCGCGAGGCCTTGCCGGGCGAGACCGTCGACCGGGCGATCCTGGATTACGCCGAACGGGCGCTGCACGATGAACACAGAACCTCGCCGTTCTGGATCTGGCCGGTCAGCGCAGCCGCGGCACTGGCCATCTGCGTCGGCCTTTTCAGCCAGATCGCAAACTTCGTTGCCCCGCCAACCGTCGTGATCATGGCTCCGGGTTCCTCGGCCGAGCCGGGCCTGCCTCCCGCACCCGCCGTGGGGGCCGATCTCGATCCGGTTTCCAGTGGCGCACTGGGGGACCCGACAGAACAACTGATCGAACAGCTGCGCGCTGCGCGGTCGGCAGACGATCCCCAGCGCTTTGCCACCGTCCTGGCCCACGCCGAGGCCCGGGGAATCGAGCTGAGCCTGGACCGGGATCTGCGTGACTGGGCGGTTCGTCATGGCCTGGCGTCCGCTCAGCCTTGACGCAGCGTGGCCATGATCACGCTAAGCCGCCCGGCCCACTGGGAAGAAGAGATCAAGAAAAGTCGATTCCTTGCCCACGCCGCGCGGGCCGATTCAATCGCTGCGGCGGAGGCCTGGATCGCGGACCGAAGCGAGCCGGCGGCCACCCACAACTGCTGGGCCTATCGCATCGGTCCCGATTACCGCTTCTCTGATGACGGCGAGCCGGCCGGGACCGCCGGCAGACCCATCTACAGCGCAATCGAAGGTCAGTCCCTGGACCACGTCGTGGTGCTCGTCATCCGCTATTTCGGGGGGATCAAGCTCGGGACCGGCGGCCTGATGCGCGCCTATGGAGGATGCGCCGCGCAATGCCTCAGGGCAGCCGACCGGATCGAGGTCCAGCCGCGAGTGCAGCTGGTCGTGGACCTGGGCTTCGAGCACACGGGGGCCATTCACGCGCTGGCCGAGGAGTTCGCTGCCGACAAGCTGACCGAATCGTACACGGCCGACGGGCTGTCCCTGACACTGAGCGTGGAAGAACGAAGCGGCCCCGAACTGATTCAGCGCATCCGCGACGCAACGGGTGGCGCCGCGTCGGTGCGCAGCGGCGACGGCGACGGGGCCCCTGACGCTGACGCTAACCCCTGACCGGTCGCACCAGTTGCCCGGACCGGTAGTCGCGCAGCGCCTGGCTGATCTCCGCCTCCGTGTTCATCACGAAGGGTCCCATCTGCACGATCGGCTCACCGATCGGCCGGCCGCTGACGACGATCAGGTGATACGCCTCGCCGTTGGTTGCGATGGTCCAGTTGCCCGGTTCAAGCACCAGCAGCTCTCGGGCGCCAAGTGGTTGGTCAGCGACGCTTCCGCGGCCCTGGTAACCGAATGCAAACCCTTGATGACCATCAGGAACCTGGACATGTAGCGACTCACCCGCGTCGACTGCAATGTCGAGATAATTGACCCGCGTATTGGGATCCTGGATCGGCGCTTCCGTCCCGCGAAATTCTCCGGTCACCACCTTGATCCGGGCACCCGGATCCTGCACCACCGGAAACCGCTCGTGGCCGATCTCCTGGTACTCGGGAGGCGTCATCTTCTGTCGTGCCGGCAGGTTGATCCACAGCTGGAAGCCGGCCATTCGACCCTCGATCTGGCGCGGCATCTCCGAGTGGATCACCCCGCTCGCCGCCTTCATCCATTGCGCATCGCCGGGACCGATCACGCCCCGGTGGCCCATGCTGTCCTGGTGCTCCATGCGGCCTTCCAGCATATAGGTAAACGTGATGAACCCACGGTGCGGATGGTCCGGGAACCCGGCGAGGTAGTCATCCGGCCGGTCACTGTCGAAATAGTCCAGCATGAGAAAGGGATCGAGATTCCTCAGTTGTGGAATCCCGATGGCCCGATTGATCCGGACGCCGGCACCCTCGCTGGCCGGGACCGCGCGTATCACCTGTTGCATCGTTTCACTCCTTGCCGGGGGTACCGCCGAGGTGCGCCGCACCCGTTTCCGGCTGCTCCGGGCTCCGGTCCTGGACCTGCCGGTAGGCCTCGATGAGGCGCAGCAACCGGTACAGCTCCGATTCTATCTCCCGCAGCTGAACGGGCGTAGCCCGATAGAGCTGCATGCCGATAAAGGCATAGGCTCGATCGAGGCGGTCGAAGTCCGGCGGCGTCATACTGTGATTTTATATAGTTCATCGACTGAAACCCAACTGTTGCCGAATTGAAATCGCACACCCTGGTACACACATCTACCGCCAGAGCGACAATTCGCGGAGTAGTTTGTGGCGCGGGTGGAAATCTACAGCAAGAAATGGTGTGCATTCTGTGATCGGGCCAAGGCTCTGCTCGACAGGGAAGGCATCGAGTACACGGAACACGACATCACGACCGATCTGCAGGGCATTCAGACCATGATCAAGCGTGCCGACGGACGCCGCTCGGTGCCGCAGATCTTCATCGACGATCAGGGCATCGGCGGCTATTCCGAACTGGCCGAGCTCCATCAGTCGGGCGAATTGCGCGAACGCTTTGGCGGGAGCGCTGACTAGTACACTAGGCATCGATGCTCTGCGCCAGCACTCGACTGATTTGCGGATAGGGGCGCCCCGATTCCTCCTGCCAGTCGTTGAATGCGCCCTGCACCGCCTGCTTCGCGGCCTTGGATGTCGGGGCGCGATCCACCACACCGGCCGCGATCAGCGCAGCAACCACGTCGCGGGAGAGGATGTAGGCGTCCCAGCCTGCGAAGCGCAGGAAGTACTGTGCGGTCATCCCGCCCAGCCTAGACCCATGTTTTCCCAGGTAGTCCATGAGCCCGATCTGGTCGTTCGCAGGCCAGTCGGCCAGGAACCCACCGAATCCGCCCCTGTCCCGACCGGCCTCGAGGATCATCGACGCATTGGGACGCACCGTCTTGATCTTCTGGTAGTTGCGCACGATCCGCTCGTCGCTTGCCAGTGCCTCCAGCTTCTCATCCGGCGCATGCGCCCAGACGTGCGGATTGAAACCCTGGAAGGCAGCTTCGAATCCGTCCCATTTGGCCTCGATCACCTTCCAGACGAAACCCGCCTGGAAGATCGACCGCGTCATCCGGGCCAGGAAACGATGGTCCGGGATCTCGCGCAGCTCATCAGCGGGCCCGGGCGCAGAAAGGCCGGCCTCGAGGGCCGGCCCCTTGCGCTCCAGCGCGCGCTGGTAGATCTCTTCGAACCGCTGCATGTCAGGCGGCGGACGTCAGGCGATCCAGCGCCTTCTCGTAGGCGGCACCGGGTTGCGCACCGATCAGCGTGTCCTTCAGTTCCCCGGCGTTGAACAGCAGGACGGTCGGAATCGACCGCACCCCGTAACGCGCGGCAAGCTGCGGATTGTCGTCGACATTGACCTTGACCACTATTGCATCGCTGCGCGCGTCGGCCAGCTTGTCGAGGACCGGCGCAACAGCGCGGCATGGACCACACCAGGGGGCCCAGAAATCCACCAGCACCGGGGAATCGGTGCCAAGGACTTCGCTTTCAAACTGGGACGTGTTGATTTCTCTGACTTTGCTCATGTCGGTCTCCTTCAGGCGGCTTCCGCCTTGTTCCAATCGAATTTCTTGAACGGCTCGTCCACCGGCGTTTCGGCGACGTGGTTCACGTAGTTGCTGATGGTCTTGTGGGCTATTCCCAGGATGACTTCGAACACGTGGCGTTGTTCGAAGCCGGCCTCGAGGAATGTCTCCAGTTCCGCTTCGCTGGCCCTGCCCCGATTGCGAACCATCAAGGCCGTGAAGTTCCGCAAGGCCTCGAGCTTGCTGTCATTCAGCGACTCGCCGGCTCGCAGCTTCTCGATTGTTTCCTCGGGAACGTCGTCGCGCATTGCGATCGCGGTGTGGGCCGGGACACAGTAATGACAGTCGTTCTCGAAACTGATTGTCAGCCAGACCACGTTGCGCTCGATGTCGGTCAGGGCACTCTCACCGAACAGTCCACCGAGGGTCGTGTAGGCCTCCAGGGTCGGCGGCGACTCGGCCAGGACACCCAGGAGATTGGGGATCATCCCGAAATCGTCCTGTGCACCCTGCAGAATCTTCGTCGCGGCCTGGGGGGCCGAAGCAAGATCGTGAATTCTCGTTTGCATGGTTCCTCCTGTCTTATGAAGCACTCAAACCGACCGGTTGGTTGGTTTTTGCGCAAAAAATAACTGTTTTCACCTGCGTATCGATCGCAGGTATGCGACCAGGCCACTGATGGCCTCGGCGTAGATTTCCGGGTCCTGGGCACTCTTGGCGAGACCCTTGGCCCCCTGGGCTGTCGCCATGACCAGCGATGCCAAAGCCGACGAGTCACACTTTGCATCCACCTGCCCTTTCCGGCGAGCGTTCTCGAACGCGTCGACCAGCCAGCGGTGCCAGTCGCCATGGACCTTTTCGACCCGCGCCCGGAAACCCTCGTCCAGCGGCGACATCTCCTGGGCGAGGTTGCTGATCGGGCAGCCGAACCGCAGCGATTCGCCGGTCAGTTCCCGGACCGTCTGTTCCAACGTCCCGATGATCGCCTCGACCGGCGCTTCTGCGTCGACGACGCCCGACCAGAGCTCCGCCACCAGATCGGCGAAGAGCTCGTCGAGGACCGCGTAGCCCAGCGCCTGCTTGTTCTCGAAATGGTGATAAAGACACCCCTTCGAGACACCCGCAGCCTGCGTGATCGTTTTCAGGGAAGCCGACTGGTAGCCGACGTGGTACATCTCCTGAGCGGCTACCTCGAGAAGGCGCCGCCGAGCGTCCAGCGATCGGTCCTGTTGAGCCGCAGCTTTCATGATGTTCATCATACAGACCGACCGGTCGGTTTTCAAGTCATCGCCCACCCACGCATCACAGGGCCAGCGCGCTCTTCTGTGGCAAAATATCGATCGCCGCAGCCAAGGACCCAACGTGCCCCCGGTCGATTTCTCAAAGCTCCCTGCCGTTGCCGAAACAGTCCTTCCGGACACACAGGACCTGCTCTCGCAGCTGGTCGCAACTCACCAGCCTCGGGTCATCCGGGGACTCGTATCCGGCTGGCCACTTGTGGCGGCAGGTCGAAATTCTCCACAGGCCGTTTGCGACCTGATCCGCCGCCATAGCTACGAAAAGCCGGTCACCGCGTTCTTCGGTCCGCCCGAAATCGACGGCCGCTTCTTCTACAGCGACGATCTCCGGGGCTTCAATTACGAGCAGAGACAACTGCCGCTGAGCCAGCTCCTGGACCGCCTTCTCGCAACCGTGGACCAGGACCGGCCGGAGAGCATTTATGCGGGGGCGGTCCCCGTACGCGAGCACCTCGCCGGCCTGCTCACCGACAATGACCTGGACGCCTTCGATTCCGACCAGGAACGCCTTGTTTCCCTGTGGATCGGGAACCGTTCTCGCACCGCACCCCACTGGGACCTGCCCCACAACATTGCCTGCGTGGCAGCAGGGACACGACGATTCACTCTCTTCCCCCCGGAACAGCTGCCCAACATGTATTCGGGGCCGCTGGAGTTCACCCCCGCGGGGCAGCCCATCAGCCTGGTCGATCTCCATGAACCGGACTTCCGGGAGTTCCCCCGCTTCGCCGAGGCGTTGGAACATTCCCAGGTCGCGGTCCTCGAGCCCGGCGACGCGCTGTTCGTCCCCAGCATGTGGTGGCATCACGTCGAGTGCCTGTCGCCGCTGGGGGTCATGATGAACCACTGGTGGCGAGAGGCCGAAGCGTACATGTTCACCCCTCTGTTCACGCTCTTCCACGGGTTGCTCTCGATTCGCGACATGCCTGCTGCGGAACGGGAGATCTGGCGCGGCGTTTTCGATCACTACATCTTTCAGACCAACGGGGATCCCGTCGCGCACCTACCTGAGGGAGCCCGCGGCGTGCTGGGGAAGATGACGCGAGAAAACGTCAATCGCCTCCGCGCACACCTGATCCGCTCGCTGGGAGGCAAGCTTTGATCCTCCGATTCTGGCAACGGCTCCTGTTCCTGCTCGTGCCGGGGCGCGCCCACTTTGCCGAAGCGGTCGGCTGGCTCTACGCGGACCGGTAGCAACCTTCAGCCACCGACACCGGCGGGGCTCGTTTCCGCGCGGTACCAGCGCCGCCGCAGCCAGAAGGCTGCATTGACCAATGCGATCAGGACCGGGACCTCCACCAGCGGTCCGACCACCGCTGCAAAAGCCTCGCCCGAGCCCAGTCCGAACACGGCGATAGCCACCGCGATGGCGAGCTCGAAGTTGTTTCCCGAGGCGGTGAAGGCGAGCGACGTGCTGCGCTCGTAGTCCGCACCGAAACGCCAGGCCAGCCAGAAACTGATGAAGAACATCAGCACGAAATAGATGACCAGCGGAACGGCGATGCGCAGGACATCCAGGGGGATCGTCACGATCGCCTCGCCCTTGAGACTGAACATGACCACGATGGTGAACAGCAGGGCCACGAGGGTGATGGGCCCGACGCGCGGCAGGTAGCGTTGCTCATACCAGTCACGACCCTTGCGGGCGATGAGCCAGCGGCGCCCTGCGTAGCCGGCAAAAAACGGGATGCCGAGGTAGATGAGTACGCTGCGGATCACTTCGGCGGCGCTGATCTCCACGACCTGTCCTTCCAGGCCAAACCACTCCGGCAGCACGCCGATGAACAGCCAGGCATAGAACCCATAGGTGACGATCTGGAACAGGCTGTTGAGGGCCACCAGTCCCGCGGCGTATTCGTTGCTCCCCCGGGCCAGCTGGTTCCAGACGAGCACCATGGCGATGCACCGGGCGAGCCCGACGAGGATCAGGCCGGTCATGTAGGCGGGGTGATCATGCAGGAACACGATCGCCAGGACGAACATCAGTACCGGACCGATGAGCCAGTTCTGGATCAACGACAGGATCAGCACGCGGCGATCGGCAAACACCTCGTGCATGGTCTCGTAGCGGACCCGGGCGAGAGGCGGATACATCATCAGGATCAGTCCGGCGGCGATCAGCAGGTTCGTCGAACCCACCTCGAAGCGGCCGATGAAGTCCGCCGTGGAGGGCACCCAGCGACCGAGCATCACGCCAAGCGCCATGGCGAGAAAGATCCAGATCGTGAGGTATCGATCGAGCAGGCTCATGCGGCCTGCCACGCTCGGCGAAGACTGGGACATCGCGAAACTCCCTTTTCCGTCGTTCAGCTGACCGCCTCGCTGCGGCCAAAGTCGGCCAGGGAGCGGCAAAGCTCCGGGTGGCCCTCGCAACAATTCAAGGTCAGGAATTCAAGCAGCTCGGTCAGAGTCTCCAGGCGCGGTGCATAGATGATCTTGCGCCCCTCGCGCCGACTGCTGACCAGCCCGGCCCGCTCGAGATTGGCGACATGAAAGCTCAACCCTGACGCGCTGATATCGGCACGCTCGGCCAGGTCACCGGCACAGAGCCCGCCTGGCCCGGTCGCCACCAGAGCACCGAAAAGGGTGAGCCGCGTCTCGTGCGCCAAGGCACCCAGCGCGCTGACTGCGTTTATCATTTCCACTTTTCAAATAATATTGAAATAATGCATGCGGAACAAGCTTTGCCGTGGAGAAATTCGGGCAGCCGGAAGTTCAGCTCACCGCGGGGATTCGGCTTCAACCGTCATTCGTAGAGATCTTCGACACGAGCCCGGTAGCGCCGCCGCAACTCGGGATCCGGCTCGCTTGCTGCCAGGAACCGGTACTGCGAATAGATGCGCGCGCGCAGGCTGTCGTTCCATGGAGCCCGCTCAAGCACCCGGTCGAAGAAGCGGAAGTGGTCCTGGCTCGACAGCCCCGACAAGAACATGTGGAAGGCTTCCAGGTAGCGAAACTCCGCGGCGAACGTGTCTTGAAGCCAGGCCCGGTCCGGGGCCGTTTCGGCGACCTGCTCGAAGTAGTCCCGGTGCGCCTGTCGCTTGAGCTCCAGAAGAAAATCGTGGTTGGCCAGCATCTTTCCGCCACGATCGGCCGCATAGTCCCAGGGATGGTAGAACTCGTAGCGCGGATGATCGAGAGAGTTGACCGGGGCATCGGCGACCGCAGTCCGCAGCTCCGCATCGCCGGCAACGAAGTGCGGCAGCAGCGCCACGGCCGAGGTCAGGCCGTAGGGCCGGAGGCTCTCCAACGCCTCGCTGCGGCGCTCGAAGCGTTCCTGAACCGTCGTGTAGTCGAGAGCCGCCGGCTCGTGGCTGCCGACGAGAACTGCGTTGAAGGGGCCCCGGCGATAAGCCGGCAGGAAATACCACAGCTGCATATGGTCGAAGCTCTCGCTGAAGCTCTTCAGGATCATCCGGAACTGGCGCGGCGGCAGTGTCGAAGGCACCCACTGCACGACCACCCCACCCTCCACCAGGTGCTCCGAAAGCAGCCGGTAATAGTCAACCGAGTAGGAAAAGCCGTTGGAGGCGTATTCGTCGGCCGTCTTCTCGTCGGCCGTGATCGCGTGCCAGCGCCGGTCCGTCGTGCGTAGAAAACTGGAAATGTCGTCGGTCACCAGTTCCAGCCGCGGATCCTCCAGCACGCGGTGATTCTCCTCGGCAAACAGTTCGGCGCCGGCGACGACCGTCGGCTCGATCTCGAGCACCGTAATGGCCTCCAGGTCCGGGTGTCGCGCACTCTCTCCCGCAAGGATGCCGGAGCCGAGACCCACCGACAGCTCGCTCGGAACGTCATCCATCAGCAACCGCGGCAGGTGCGCAAGGAGCAACTGCTTGAACATGCTGTTGCCGGTGCCGCCAATCACGATTCCGTCGACACTCATGTGTTTCTCGCCGGTGCGAGGATCGACCTGGACCTTGGTGGTACCGAGCGGCCCTTCGCGGTAGAAGAGAGTCTCGAAGTGCGGCTGCTCACCCTCGGCCGGAAACTGGAAATCGACCGGAACGCGTGAGACCAGGACCACGCCGGCGATTGCCATCACAGGCACGACGAAGCGCCAGGCACCGGCGTTGCCTCGCCGCCACAACCGCCATCCGAGGATCACCAGCCCGAGGGACATATTCAGGATCGCCATCGTGACGATGCCGCCCTGGATCCCAAGCCAGGCAAGCAGGAACCAGCCGGGCGCCAGCGCGCCCAGGACGTTGCCGGCCGTGTTGACCGCGTAGACGCGCCCGACATCGGTGCCGGTGCGGTCAAGCTCGCTGACGGCGAGATGCCCGACCAGCGGAAACGTTGCTCCGATGAGGATCGCCGGCGCCAACATCACGAGGAACGCAATACCGAAGCTGGCGACGACGAGCGGAATGGCCTCGGACCAGAGTTCGAGCAGCGTGTCGCTGAGCGACTGCGGATCGCCCACCGCGAACAGCAGCGGCAACGCCAGAGCGGAGATGATGCCCAGCGCCACCTGCAGCCAGCCGAAGGCGGCTACCCGGTCCCGCACCCTGACGATGAGAAAGCGCGCACCCCAGCCTCCAAGTGCAATTCCGGTAAGGAATGCGCTCAGCATGGTGCTCAATGCGTAGGTGGAATTGCCGAGGATGAAGACCAGGGAGCGGGTCCAAAAGATTTCATACGCGAAGGACGTGAAGCCGGAGATGCCAAGCGCGACGAGCAGCAGCCGAAGGGTCGAGCGATCCAGCGGTTCGTGCTCCGGCTCAGGTTTCGCTTCCGACGGTTTCGGCCGTGCTTCCCGCGCCGAGGCGCCCGCCGGGTACCGGACGGCCGCGAGCCAGGCCAGCAGACCGATCAGCACGTTCCCCACCAGTGCCAGGTAGACCGGCACGTGGAGGCCAACCGCACCGATCAGCCAGAATCCGGTGACCAGGACACCCAAAACCGCACCCGCCGTATTGACCGCGTAGAGCGTACCGAGCCGCAGCCCGACCTGGTCGCGGTCATTGACGACGAGCCGGCCGAGCACCGGGAGCGTTCCACCCATGAGGATCGTCGGGCCCATCACCAGCGCAAACG
>JAWVZU010000032.1:0-20944 GCA_033722075.1 Lysobacterales bacterium | reverse complement strand
GACCATGCGGGAGAATGTCTACCGACAGCTTTCGGAAGCCCAGCAGGCGGCCGAGGCGGAGGACATGGCCACCGCCAAGCGGATCATCCAGGATCTACGGGAGGACAGCAACCTCACCAGCTACGAGCGCGCCCAGGTATTCAATTTCCTGGGGTACATCCATTACAGCGAAGGCAACTACTCGGCCGCGATCAACGCCTACGAGCAGGTCATCGCCCAGCCGGACATCCCGGAGGGCATGCAGACCCAGATCCTCTACAGCATCGCCCAGCTCTCCTTCGCGGAGGAGAACTACGCCAAGGCCGAGGAATACCTGCAGCGCTGGATGCAAATCGTTCCAAATCCCAAGGCCGATGCCTACATGCTGCTGGGTCAGACCCGCTATGCCCGCGAAGACTACGAGGGCGCCCTGCAACCGATCGAGCGCGGAATCGCCCTGGCCCGGGAGGCGGGCGAAGAGGTGAAGGAGCAGTGGCTGCTGCTGCTGCGAGCCATCTACTACGAAATGAACAACTTCCGGAAGGTGGCGGAAATCCTCGAGGAGCTGATCCTCAAGTACCCGAACAAGAGTTACTGGATCCAGCTGTCCGGAATCTACGGCGAGCTGGAACAGCCGCAGAAGCGCCTCATTACCCTGGAACTGGCGTACAAGCAGGGCATGCTCGACAAGGAGCAGGAGTACCTGAACCTGGCGCAGCTGCTCATGCAGCAGGACATGCCTTATCGCGGCGCGACCATTCTTGCCGAGGGGTTCGAGCGCGGAATCATAGCGCGCGAAACCAAGAACCTGCGCCTGCTCGCCCAGGCCTACATGTTGGCCCAGGAAGAAGATAAGGCCATTCCACCGCTCAAGGCCGCAGCGGAAAGCAGCTCGGATGGTGAACTCTATCTGCAACTGGCCAACGCCTATATGAACCAGGGCATGGATGCCGAGTCCGAGCAGGCCGCCGAGCAGGCCCTGGCCAAGAATACCGATCGGGCCGGCGATGCCTGGTTTCTGATCGGCATGGCCCGCTTCAACCAGGACAAGCTCACCGGCGCCCAGGAGGCATTCCGTAATGCGTCGCGGGACGATGGGAACGAAAGAGCCGCGCGGCAGTGGCTGTCCTACATCGAGAAGGAGAAGGAACGACGCGACCAGCTCGCCGCCGCGCTGGACAGCTGAACCTCCCCCTGCTGAATCGCAACCCGCCTGACGCAACGAGCGTCCGAAAAAGCGTTGCGTTGACGACCCCTGTCGATTAACGAATAATTAACGGCCAACATCACCCAAAGTTGGAGCGTTGATCGATGCGACACTCAGCCCTTGCTACCGCCATCAGTGCAGCCCTGCTGGCAGGTCCAGCCGCCGTGTACGCTCAGAGCGATGACGGCCTCCAGTCAATCGAAGAAGTCGTCGTGACCGCCCGGAAGCGGGAGGAAACCCTCCAGGACGTTCCATTCTCCATCGTCGCCCAGACTTCCCAGGCGATCCGGAACACCGGCGCGGAGAACCTCGAAGACATCGCGACCAATGTCGCCGGCTTCACGGTCCAGAATCTCGGGCCTGGCCAGAGCCAGGTGGCCATCCGAGGCGTTTCCGCCGGCCAGATCGTCCGCGACCAGCCGGGTGTCAAGGAGCAGGTCGGGGTGTACATGGATGAATCGGTCATCTCCCTGTCGCTGTTCACTCCGGACCTCGATCTTTACGACCTGAACCGCGTCGAGGTCCTGCGTGGCCCGCAAGGCACCCTGTTCGGATCCGGCTCGCTGTCCGGCACGGTTCGCTACATCACCAACCAGCCGCTGATCGGCGAGCGTGAATTCCAGGCCGAACTGAGCGGCAACATCATCGACGACGGGGGCTCCGGCGGCTACGTCAAGGGCCTGGTCAACGTGCCGCTCAGCGATACGGCCGCACTGCGTGCGGTGGGTTATTACCGCAAGATGGGCGGCTTCATCGACGCGGTGCAGCCCACCGGCGTCAACGAGGACGTGAACGAAGGCGAGCAGTGGGGCGTACGCCTCGCAATGCGGTTCGAGCCGAACGACCGGCTGACCATTACGCCGCGCCTGATCTACCAGGAGATCGATATCGAAGGGTTCAACCGGGAAGACGAGTTCAACATCCTGGCCAACCCGTTCACCACCACGCGCCCGCCGGTAACGCTGGGGGACCGCGAGCAGTTCACCCAGCTCGAGGAAACCTTCACCGACGACTTCATGCTGGCCGACCTGGACATCGAATACGACTTCGGCACGACGGTCCTGACGTCCATCACGTCCTTCACCGACCGGGACGTGCTCCAGGTCCGGGACGCGACCCAGCTGACGGCCAGCATCACGGCTCAGCCGAACATCCTGAACCTGCCCGAGTCCATCTACACCCTGGACGCCCCCCTGGATGACGCGACCGATGTCCAGATGTTCACGCAGGAACTTCGCCTCGCGTCCAACACGGACAGCGATCTCCAGTGGGTCGCCGGCTTTTTCTACAGCGACATCGAACGCCAGTATGGGCAGAGCCTGGACGTTGCCGGCTTCGAGGCGGCGACCGGCATTCCGACCGCCGGACCGCGCGCCGGAACGGACATCCTGTTCTTCTCGGACATCCCCTATGACTTCCAGCAATATGCCTTCTTCGGCGAGGGGACCTATTCGTTCAACGACCAGTTCGACCTGACCTTCGGCCTGCGCTATTTCGACTTCGAGGAAGACCGGGTTCTGAACTTCGACGGCATCTTTGCCGACACCACCATTGGCGAGGCCGGCACCACATCGTCTGACGGCGTTTCCCCGCGAATCATGGCCAGCTATGTCGTCAACGACAGCGTGACCCTGAACGGCCAGATTTCGGAAGGCTTCCGTCTCGGCGGCATCAACGACCCGCTGAACGAGCCGCTCTGTTCGCCGGAAGACCTGGCGACCTTCGGCGGCCGGGATTCCTTCGGCGACGAGGAGTTGACCAACTATGAGGTCGGCGCCAAGACCACCTTCTGGGAGGGCCGGGGCAGCTTCAACATCGCGCTGTTCCACATGGACATCGACGATCTGCAGGCGACCCTGACCGCTGGAACGTGCTCGTCACGGGTGATCTTCAACGTTCCTGAGGCCTTCAGCCAGGGGATCGAGATGGAGTTTGCCGGACAGCCGACGGAGAACTTCGACTTCGCGATCTCCACCAGCCTGATCAGCGCCGAGCTCGATTCCACGGTGACCAGTACGGATGCGGCCGGAAACGTCTCGGTGATCGGCGGCCTCAAGGAGGGCAACCGCCTCCCGACCGTTCCCGAGTTCCAGTTCTCCGCGGCCGGCAACTACCGGTGGCCCATGGATAACGGCTGGGAAGGCTTCGTGACCGGCGTCTATCAGCACGTGGGTGATCGCTTCACCCAGTTTGGCGACCAGGATCCGAACTTCGGGTCGGTTCCGCTTCAGGTCACCCCGATCGGTAACCCGTCGGTGGACTTCTTCACCTTCGATCCCGAACTGCCGAGCTACGACATCATCAACCTGCGGGGCGGTGTCCGCACCCAGGAGTGGGAGTTCTCCCTGTTCATCAACAACGTCACCGACGAGCGTGCCTTCCTGGCGCTGGACCAGGAGCGCGGCGGACGGGCCCGGATCGGTTTCCTGACCAACGAGCCGCGCACCTACGGCGTCACCGCGCGCTTCTTCTTCTGATCGGGTGATACCGGCGGCGGGAGCGCCCGCCGCCGGTGGCCTGGCCCCGGGGTGCCCAATCAGTTCAATCTCACTCGGCGCCGCCTGCTCCAGGCGGCAGCCGTTTCTCCTCTGATGCCTGCCGTGGCAAGCGCGTCGAATTCGCCACGTGTGGCGGTGATCGGCGCCGGCGCTTTCGGCGCCTGGACGGCCCATCAATTGTGCGACCTCGGAGCCAGGGTGACCCTGATCGATGCCTGGGGACCAGGCAACTCGCGGGCAAGTTCCGGCGGCGAGACCCGGGTCATCCGAGCCATCTACGGCGGAGACCGGATCTACAGCGAGATGGTTCGCCGCTCCTACGAACTCTGGGAACAGCTCGACAGCCTGCGTCAGGATGCGCTTTACACGGAAACCGGGGCCCTCTGGATGCTTCGCGAGGCGGACAGTGCCTACGTCCAGGCCGCGCTGCCCATCCTCGAATCGCTCGGATTCGCCGTTGACGAGCCGGACCTCGACGCGGCGCGGCGACGCTGGCCACAGATCCAGTTCGAAGGGGTGCGGAAGCTCTATCTTGAACGGCGAGCCGGGACCCTTTCGGCCCGGCGGAGTTGTCGCCTGCTACGAGACCGGCTGGTCGGAGCAGGCGGCGTCTATCAAACATCCCTCGCCCGACCGGGAACCAGCCGCGGCGGGAAGCTGCAGCAGGTCGCTCTCGCTGACGGCTCCAGCGTGGAGGCGGATCAGTTCGTCTTTGCCTGCGGCCCATGGCTGGGCCGACTTTTTCCCCAAGTGATCGGGAGCGCGATTCGCCCGACCCGCCAGGAGGTGTTCTACTTCGGAGCGCCCGCCGGCAGTGATCGCTATCGGCCAGGCCAGTTGCCGGTCTGGATCGATTTCGGGCCGCGCATCTTCTACGGACTCCCCGACACCCACGGACGCGGCTTCAAGCTCGCCGACGATACCCGTGGCGAGGAAATCGACCCGAGCGAACTCAACCGCCAACCGGGCCCCGAAGCAGTCGAACGGGCGCGTGAGTTCCTGGCGGTTCGCTTTCCCGAACTCGCCGATGCGCCGATCCTGGAATCCCGGGTCTGCCAGTACGAGAACAGTCCCGACGGACACCTCATCCTGGATCGCCATCCGGAACTGGACAATGTGTTTCTGGCTGGTGGCGGCTCCGGTCACGGCTTCAAGCTCTCGCCGGCGGTGGGGGAACTGGCGGCCCGGGCCATCATCAAAGGCGCGCCCTTGCCGGAGGTCTTTTCCATCGGCCGGCTGGCCCGGCTGAAGCCCGTCGGCACGCAGTTCGATCAATGAGCACGATGGAGCCGCTCAAACTCGATCCCGGCGCCTGGGACGGGCGCGCCGTCCACGGTTTCGCCGACCCGGAAACCGGTGCCCACATCTTCGTCGCAATTCACAGCATTCGGGGGGACCGGGCGATTGGCGGTACCCGCGTGAAGGTCTACCCGGGCGACGAAGAAGCGATTCTCGATGCCCAGCGGTTGGCCGGCGGCATGACCCTGAAATGGGCCGGAGTCGGCATCGAGGCAGGCGGCGGCAAGGCCGTGATTTCGCTACGGGAGCCGATATCGGGAACGCGTCGCGAAGCACTCCTGAAGCGTTATGGCCAGACGATCGCCGCTTTGCCCATCACCTTTGCCACGGGACCGGACCTCGGGACCTCGTCGACCGACATGAACTGGATCGCTGCAGGAGCGCCCGGTCGCGTGTTCGGGCGGACGCCGGAAGCCGGCGGCGGCGGCGATCCGGCCCCCTACACCGCCCGCGGTGTCTTCGAATCCATGCGCGTCACTGCCAACCACCTGTGGCCCGATGGCCTCAAGGGCCGCCGCGTGCTGCTCCAGGGTGTTGGCCACGTCGGGGCGCGCCTGCTGGGCCTGTTGAGGGCGGAAGGGGCCGAGCTGGCGTTTTCCGACCTGGATCCCGCGACGGTACGCAACTGGGAAGGACTGGGCGTTCCGGCAATTGAACCGCAGCGGGTCTTTTCCGAGCCCTGCGACCTCTTTGCACCCTGTGCGGTCGGCGGGATCATCAATGAGGAGACGATTCCCCAGCTGGCGTGCAAGGCGGTGGTCGGCGCGGCCAACAACCAGCTCGGTGAACCCGCCGACGCGGACCGGCTCAGGAGGCGAGGGATTCTCTACGCGCCCGACTTCATTGCCAACTGCGGGGGCGCCATCGCCTTGCTGCGCATTGAACTGGACGGTTGGGACAAGCAGCAGGTCATGCAGGCCATCATCAAGACCGTGCAGGACAACCTGGGACGAGTCTATGCACAGGCTGATTCGAAGGGCATCTCCACGGATCAGGCCGCACGAGATCTCGCCCAGGCGGCGCTCTGAAAATCCGATCCGGGTGACGCCGGATCAACTCGACGTGGGGTAGGTCTCGCGCATGTACGCGACCGAGTCCCTGATCAGCTGGCGCAACACGGCCATATCCACGTCGGAGAGCCGCTTGACATAGAGACAGGATTTGCCGGTCTTGTATTTGCCCAGCTGCTTCATGAGCTCTTCGTGGCGCGGAAAACCGCCCATGACATAGAGGGTCAGCGCCTGCTTGCGAGGCGAGAACCCCGTCAGGAACCAGTCGCCCTCGCGCCCGCTCTCATAGCGATAGTGATAGCGCCCGAAACCCACGATACTGGATCCCCACATTCGTGGAGCCTCGCCGCTTACTTCGCCCATCAGTTCACACACTTGTTTGGCGTCGTTCCGGCGGTGCTCATCCGCCACGCTCTCCAGAAAGGCCTGCACATCGGAATCGGTAGGTCGGGTCTTCGCCTCGGTCATGGCGGCGTATCAACTGACGGCCTTGCCCCTCAGGTTGGAGGTCATGCCCAGGTCGCCGAGATGTTTCGCGCTGTTCTGGATCCAGTAGAGCGTTTCGCTGTAGCCCTTTGGAGGCTCGATGACCTTGCCCTGGAAGAAGTTCACGCCCAGGTCCATCAGCAAGCCCAGATGCTCTTCGTTCTCAACATTCTTGGCGACGATACGGAAGTCATGCCGCGAACTGTAGGCCACGATATCCAGGATTCGACACCGGGCATCGGAATCGCGCAGCGTGGCCGCGGACAGGCTTGCGGCCAGTTTCATCTCGTTGACGGGCAGGCGCGCGATCATCCCACCGGTCAGGGAGCCGGTGCCGTAATCGTCGACCGACAGCTGCACGCCGCGCAAGGCTAGCCGGGTCAGGGTGCCCAGCGCCGGGATGAAGTCCTGGCGCATGTCCGCCTCGGTGATGTTGATGCACATCGAACTGGGCAACACGTTCGAGGACCGGCACATGTCCAGGAACTCGTCGGCGAATTCGCTTCGTTTCAGCTCGGCGGAGGGGATTTCGCAGCCAACCACCAGGCGCAGGCCCTCTTTGGTGAAGCGGGCCGCATCCTTGATGGCTGATTTCAGCAGCTCATATTTGATTCGCTGTGAAGCACCGTAGGCCTCGGCCGTATCCCACATCCCGGTCGGACTCATGATGCCGAGTTTCGGGTGTTGTACCCGCGCAACCGCCTCCAGCCCGTGAACAGCGGCCCGCTGGGCATCGACGATCGGCTCGTAGTGGGTCGCCAGGTGGCCACTCTCCATGAGCCGGAAGAACTCCTGCTCTTCGAGATGGGGCTTGGTATGCTTGCCCTGGTGCTTGAGGGGCTCGAGCATCTCCTTGACCTTGTCTCGCCAGATCGGCTTTCGCAGAGCACCCAGGACCCGCAGTCCCGACATGCGCGCATAGTTCTCCGCGGCGCTGAGAATGCGGTCGGGACAGCCGCTGATGATGACCACGGCGCTGTCGAGCTTGGCCTTGGCCATGGCCTCGAGGACCTGCACGCCGTCACGCTCGGGCATCATCAGGTCAACGGCCACGACGTCCGGTGCGTGCTTCAGGTGAGACCGCAGGGACTTGATCTTCCCGACGGTCTGAACGTTGCACCCCAGGGAATCAAACACGGAGCTGAGATACTTGCGCATCTCCGCGTCGTCATCCAGGATCAGCACCGACAACTTGCCGTCGTCGGATCCGCCGGTCGATATGGCGCTAGCAATACTCAAAAGCGGGTCCAGTCACTGTCATCTTCATCGAAAGGCATGGCCACCTCTTCGGCCGCCACCGGTTTGACCGGCGTTTTCCGTCGAGATTCATCTCCTTCGGAATCTCCATCCTCTACCAGGTGGCCCTCCTCAGCAAGAGCCTGGGCCGATTGCGGATCGGCAGCCTGCGCATCGAACCGGAAGAAGGAAACCAGTCTCGTCAGCTCCCGCGCCTGGTCCCCCATGGACTGACTGGCGGCAGCAGCCTGCTCGACCAGCGCCGCGTTCTGCTGGGTCATCTCCTCCATCTGCACCACGGCCTTGTTCACCTGGTTGATGCCCTCGGCCTGCTCGATGCTGGCTGCGGAGATCTCCGACACTACATCGCTGACGCCGCGGATGCCTTCGACGATCTTCTGCAAGGCCACGCCGGCATTGTTGACCAGTTCCATACCGTGGTTGACCGTCGTCGCGCTTTCCTTGATCAGATTCTTGATGTCCTTGGCCGCCGTCGAGCTGCGCCCCGCGAGCTTGCGGACCTCGTTGGCCACCACCGCAAAGCCGCGGCCGTGCTCGCCGGCACGGGCGGCTTCCACCGCCGCATTCAGCGCCAGCAGGTTGGTCTGAAAGGAAATGTCCTCGATCATGTCCAGGATGTCGGCAATGCGGCTGCTGGATTCGTCGATCATGTCCATCGCCGTCACCGTCTCGGAGACCACCGAATTTCCGGCCACCGCATCCTCCCGCGCCTTCTTGGCCAGTTCCTCGGCCCGCTTGGCGTTGTCGGCATTCTGGTTCACCGTCGCGGTCATCTCTTCCATGCTGGCCGCGACTTCCTCGAGGCTGGATGCCTGTTCCTGGGTTCGTGAGCTCAGGTCGGTGTTGCCGTGGTAGACCTGCTCGGCCGCGATACCGACCTGGTCCGCCGATGCCTTGATCCCGGAAATCACCTCCCGCAAACGTCCGACCGTCCGCGTCAGCGCCCGGGCGACACCACCGCGGGCGCGGCTCTCGTCAAAATGGAGCTGTCCGTCTGCCATGCCCTCGGCAAACTGAAGGAGCTCGGCCGGATCGGACCCCAGCTGGCGGCGCACGCTCTGCAGGAGCAGAACGCCCAGGGCCACCGACACGATCAGCGCAATCACCGCCGCGCTGATCAATGCTGAGGCGGCTCCCGCAGCTCGCTCGCTGGCTGAACCGGCGGCATTGCCGGCAGATGCGGCAATCTCGGTTCCGAGCTGATCCAGCTGCTCGTTCATGGCCTCGACGGTGACCTCGACGATCGGCAGATTGGCCTTGGCCGTCGCCACGTCCCCGCTTTGCATCACCAGCAGCAGGCCGCGCTCGCCGGCCACGAAAGCTTCATAGTCGGCCATGACCGACTCCCAGGTTTCCAGCCATTGCTCGAAGCGCTCTCGGCGCTCCGGATCGTCAGAGCCGGCGACTACCCCGGCGATGATCTCCCGGCCCGCCTGAAGCTGTTCCTGGACATAGGTGGTCAGTTGATCGAACTGGTTGGTTGCGGTTTCAACCGTGTCGATCTGCTCCTTTTCGGCGGCCACGATGGCCCGTCCGAGCAACACCGACTGTTCGAGCTGGCTGGAGGTGATCTCGTTGATGGCGTTGGCGAGAGGAAAGTCCTCTTCGGCAAAGCGATCGAGTGCCGAACCGATGCCGGTGGCGTTGAAGTAGCCGAGCAGGGAGACGGCCAGTGTCAGCGCGACCATGACGGCGACAAGACCGATCATTTTGGTAATTAGATTCATCGGTTCTGGCCCTCTGGACGGGAGCAGTCGAAATACCTCGAACGCTTCGGAGGACGACTCCCTAAGCGTTTGTTCTGCAACCCGTTATACCGATAACCCGCTATCGTAGTTCCGGATCGACAGGAGAGCAAATCAAACGCCCACGGGCGCCGGTGCCGCACCACTCAGAAAAGCTCGATGCTGCCCTCGTCCAGGCTGGACTGCCCGACCGGGCTGGTTCGCGACGCACGCAGTTTTTCGGTGTAGGTGACCACGTCCTGATTGATCTCCTGAACCACCCGCAGCGCACCGATGGGTTCCTCCTCGACCTCGACCAGCTTGAGATACTCCACGCGGCTGGTCAGGTCGCCGACGAGGCGATTCATCTCTTCGAGACGCCCTTTCGCGCCGGCAACCAGCTGGGTCACGATATCCTCGAACTGCAGCGAGCGGACAGCCCGCCCGACATCCTGGGAACTCTGCTTCTCGAATGCTTCCACGTTCATCACGACCACGTCCCGCATTTCCTGGAGTTGGGTGCGGGCCTTTTCCATGCGGCTGATGGCGCGGGTCGCGTCGTCCCGTTCGCGGGCCAGGCTCGGAGACTCGTCGATCAGCTTGATCTGGCGCTGCGCCTGCGCCCGCAGCTTGGCGACGCTCATGCGCAGATCCTTGGAAACGCCCGGCGGCAGCGTGTCCAGCGCATCCCGCGTACGCCCGGCCTGGGTGGAAAGCTCCTTCAGGCCTTTCGCCACTTCCTGGCGCTGGTTGGAGACCTCCTCGAGCAGCCGCAGGAAATACTCGATCACCGAGCGGGAATCGTCGACATACTGGCCCCAGCTTGGCGCACCCTCGTCTTCGTCGTCACCCTCCTGGGCAACGGCCGCGCCCGGCTCGCCGGCTGAAATGCCGGCCAGCTGAGTGAGAAGCTGGGATTGGGCCCGCACCTGGTGGTTCAAGCTGGTCAGCGTCTGCGACAAGGTGACCACCGCATCCTTGGCCAGGGACTCGATCTGCTGCAGTGAGTCGTTGAGACTCTTCACTTCCTCGTCGATGAACAGGTTGACCCGATCGACGATCGTGCAAACGCTCTCTCGAATTGAGGCGTCCAGGCTTTCCACCTCGGCCTTGGCGGTCTCCATGCGTTCCCCGATCTGGCGCGGGGCGGTCAGACCCCAGACGCACCCCACCACCAGGACAAGCACCGATGCGAGCCATGGGATCGGGAAGAAAAACGCGGCTACCCCAGCGATGAGGGTAACCAGTATGGGCAGCCAGTATGTTTTCAGTATTGCCAAGTGCCTGTTCCCCTAACGTGACCCTGATTGCGTATCGCACTCCGCCGCCGGAGCGCCGGCATTCGAGACCAGATCCCGCAGGTAATCCGGAATCACCAACAAAGGTAACACATGATCGACGCACCCCATTAGAATCGCCTCCCGCGGCATGCCCCAGATTACGCTGGTTTGCTCGTCCTGGGCGATCGTCACCGCCCCGCTGGCCTGCATGGAGCGCAGGCCTTGAGCACCGTCCGCGCCCATGCCGGTGAGGAGGATTCCGACCGCTTCCCGCCCCAGGACTTCGGCGACCGAGTGGAAAAGCACGTCGACCGAGGGCCGGTGCTGGTTGACCCGTTCCGCATCCGACACGCGACAAAGCAGCTGCTTGCCCCGCCGGGCCACCAGCAGGTGCCGGTTTCCGGGTGCGATGTATACATGGCCCGGTCGGATCTCGTCGCCGTCCTCCGCTTCCTTCACGGTCAGCTCCGAGGATCGATTGATCCGTTCGGCAAAGGCCCGGCTGAACTCCTTCGGTATGTGCTGCACGATCACCATGCCCGGCAGGTCGGCGGGGAGCTTCTCCAGCAGTTCCTTGATCGCTTCCACGCCGCCGGTCGACGCACCCAGCGCGATCAGTTCGACGCCGACATCCTGTCGCTCGGGCGCGATCTCGGGCACGTGCACTTCCCGGCTGATCCGCGAGCGGGGGCGTGGCTCTTCAGCCGGCCGAACACGCGCCTGCGCCGCGACCTTGACCTTGGTGATGATCTCGTCCGAATACTCCCGGAGGGACTCGGCCAGGTCGCGCTCGGGCTTGGCGACGAAGTCGACTGCCCCGAGCGCCAGCGCCTCCAGCGTCTCGTCGGCCCCTTCCCGGGTCAGCGATGAGACCATGACCACGGGCATCGGGCGCAGGCGCATGATGTTGCGCAGAAAACTGATCCCGTCCATGCGCGGCATTTCGACATCCAGCGTCAGTACGTCCGGGTTCAGGCGCTTGATCTTGTCACGCGCGATGTAGGGATCCGATGCATAGCCGACCACTTCGATGTCCGGGTCGGAATTGAGGATTTCCCGCAGCAACTGGCGCACCAGCGCCGAATCGTCGACGATCAGCACCCGGATGCTCATCATCCATCCCCCGGCATGTCGAACAGGTCGACATCGCCCCCGACCGAGTGGTGGCGGATTTCTTCCATGTGCTCGAGTTCGTCGTGGGCAATCCGCTGCTTGGTCTGCACGCCGAGGTTCTTGACGAACACGACACCGGTACGCGGATCGTATACGAGGCGTCGCGGCGCCGTACCGCCCATGTCCTGGGCCGCGATGCGCAGGCCTTCCGTGCGGAGATAGGATTTCACGAAGGAGATGTTCCGCTCGCCGATGTCGATATTGGCCCGCAGCACCTTGGCCCCGCCAAACACCTTGATCTCGAGTTCCTCGCGCCGGGCATGATCCCCCAGCACCACGTTGATCAAGCGCTCCATGGCGACATTGCCGTAGCGAGCCGGACTGCTGACCATGGTGGATTCCCAGCGGGAGCTGCCCTCCCAGGAATCCGGCAGAAGGAAGTGGTTCATGCCGCCGACCCCGGTGGCGGGATTGCGGATACAGGCGGCAATGCAACTGCCCAGGGTGGTGGAAATCAGTTCCCCGTCCGCCGTAGCGTAGTAGTCTCCGGGACCGATTCGCACGACCCATCGGTCCTCGTTACCCAGACGATGGCGACGCAGCTTGGCGAAGGCCTCGGATCGGAGTTCCGGATGACCGCCGGTGGGGACTGTGGGCTCGCCTCGATTCATGCTTGCTTCTGGTAGGTGGAACGGGCCACCAGCTTCAGTTCATCATAGCGGTTGAACAGGCTTTCCGAGTGTCCAACCATCAGATAGCCGCCGGCGCGCAGGGCCGAGGAAAACTTCCGGTAGACCAGATCCTGGGTCGGCTTGTCGAAGTAGATCACGACGTTGCGGCAGAAAATCGCGTCCAGCTTCGCGTCGTTAGGGGGACGCTCCTGGACCATATTGTGCTTGCGGAAGCGGATCGGCTGGCGCAGTTCATCCGAGACCCGCGCCATGCCCTCGTTGCGCCCGCGGCCACGCAGGAACCACTGGCGCAGATATTCCTCGGGAACCCCATTGAGGCGATCCATGGGGTAGACGCCCTTGGCTGCGGTGGACAGCACATTGGAATCCAGGTCGGTGGCGAGAATATCCAGGGTGGCTCCGGACTGTCCCTTGAAGGCGGTCAGAACGGTCATCGCGACCGAGTACGGTTCTTCGCCGGTCGAGCAACCTGCACACCAGATTCGCAGGCACGGCTGCCGCTCGCCGGCGCACGCGTCCAGCCAGGCCGGTACCAGTTCGTCCCGCAGATAGTTGAAATGGTGTACCTCGCGAAAGAACGAGGTCAGGTTGGTGGTGATGGCATTGGTGAAGATTTCAAGTTCCTCGGCATCTTCACGGCGCAGGATGTCGCAGTATTCGGCAAAGGACTGGAGGCCCAGCTGTCGCAGGCGCCGGGCAAGGCGGGAGTAGACCAGCTCGCGCTTGGCTTCCGTGAGGTTGATTCCGGCATGGCGACCGGCCATGGCACTGAGCATCTGGAAATCTTCGGTCGTGAACCGAAACTCCCGCTCCGACATGGGCCGGAATGAATCAATTCCGGCGTATTCGTTCATGCCTACCCTCCGGTGCCCGACTCACAGGCCAGGTGACGGGTCAGATCCAGCTGTTCCGCCACCTGCAGAAACGTCTCCGAGGGCGCTTTCCATTCCACCGTCCGTTCGGCAGCTTCGCGAGCGCGCACGAACGCCACCAGAGTCTGCATTACCGCCGTATCGATGCGCGTGACACCGGACGCATCGATGACCACCGGCTCCGCCTCCTCAATGCGCTTGGCGAGCGCCTGGTAGAGTTCGGCGACATCCCGGATACCGGGCTCTGCGCTCAGTTCGAAGGGCTGCGGCTTCGCCCGCCGCGCGGCGGACTTCTTCTTCGCCTTCTTGGCGGCTTTCTTCTTAGTCTTCCGAGTCGCCATCTTCTTCGGCCATGGCCTCGACATCATCAAGGCGCGAAAGCTCTTCCAGACTGAACAGGCGATTGTGGTTCAGGGCGATGATCACCTGATCATCCACGGTGACGATCCCATGGATGAACTGGGTGCTGATCTTGCTCCCCAGGTCCGGGGAAGGCTTGATGGAATCCTCCGAAAAGCCGACCACATCCGCGACGTCGTCGACGATGGCGCCGACGGTCCGCCGCCCGTCCTTGCCCTCGATGTTGAGAATGATGACCACGTCGACCGGGCGCTGCGAGGACGGAACGATATTGAAACGCTCGCGCAGATCGACGACCGGCACGATGGCGCCGCGCAGGTTGATCACGCCCTTGATGTAGTCCGGCGTACGGGGAATGGGGGTCACCGTCTCGCCGCTCTTGATTTCCTCCACGCAAAGGATGTCGACCGCATAGGTTTCCTTGCCCAGCACGAAGGTCAGGTGCTGGAGCGCATCATCCACGACCTCCTTCGACCGTTCCTCCACGGCAAACTCGTCGCGACTCATGCCTCATCCTCCCGTTCCCTGCGGCGCCGTTGGTGGCGCCGGCGATCGCCGATCAGGACGCCCAGGCTGCCGATATCGAGGATCAGGGCCACGGCGCCGTCGCCCAGAATCGTGGCGCCGGCCAGCCCGGAAACCCGCCGGAAATTCTCCTCCAGGCTCTTCAGCACGATCTGCTGCTGATCCAGCAGCCGGTCCACCAGCAGACCGTACATGTCGCGCCCCCATTCGACGATCACCACCATCTGCTCGTCCGTTTTCTCGCCATGCTCCAGGTCCCAGCTCTTGCCGAGTTCCAGGAGCGGAATCACCCCGTCCCGAAAGCGGTAGAGGCGGTCCTCGCCGGCCACGGTCCGAAACTGCCCCGGATCGAACCGGACACTCTCGACGATCGAAAGAACCGGAACCACAAAGGCACTTTGACCGATCCGGACCAACTGCCCTTCGATGATGGAAAGCGTAAGTGGCACGGCAATGGTGAAGCGGGTCCCCTTGCCGACCTTGGATTCGAGATGGACCCGACCACCCAGTTTCTGGATGTTCTGGCGCACCACGTCCAGGCCCACACCACGGCCCGAAATGTCGCTCACCTGTTCCGCCGTCGAAAAGCCCGGGCTGAAGATGAGATTCAGTGCATCCGCATCGGACAGCTCACCTTCCTCGCGCAGCAGACCTTTCTCTTCCGCCTTCTTTCGGATCAGATCCGGATCCAGGCCCTTGCCGTCGTCGGTTACCTCGATCACGACATTGCCGCCCTGGTGAAACGCCCGGACGTCGATGGTGGCCCGACCCGGCTTGCCGGCCTGCTTGCGCACCTCGGGCATCTCGATTCCGTGGTCCACCGCATTCCTGACCAGGTGAATCAGCGGATCGGAGATGTTCTCCAGCATGCCCTTGTCCACCTCGGTCTGTTCGCCGCGGATTTCGATGACGACTTCCTTGCCCAGCTCGCGAGCCACGTCACGGACCAGGCGGGGCAGGCGATGGAAGGCAAAGCTCACCGGGACCATGCGCATCTGCAGGGCACTCTCCTGCAGATCCCGGATGTTGCGCGAGAGATTCTCCAGGGCCTGCCCGACCGCGGTCATCTCCCCCGCCGCGTCGGTTCCCAGAAGGCTGACCAGACGGGACTCGGTGATGATCAGCTCCCCGACCAGGTTGACCAGCTGATCGATCTTGTCGACGTCCACCCGGATGGACCCATGCGCGCCGACGCCTGCATCGGTGACCTGGGGCGCCTGCGGCGCACTGGCCGGTGCGGGTGCCGCTTGCGGTTCCGGCTGAGCGGCTGGCGCTTCCGGCGAGGCCTCCACCGCTTCGATCTCCAGGTCGCAGTCGTGTTCGACCCACTCGAAGATCTCCTGGATGTCCGCCTGGGGGCGTTCCGTGCGCAGCTCGATGCGCCATTCGAGGAAACACTCTTCCGGATCGAGCGCGTCGAAGGCCGGCAGCTGGTCCAGCCCCGAGGTCACCACCATGTCGCCGAGGTCACCGAGTTCCCGCAGCAGCCGATAGGGATCGTTGCCGCGCTGGAGCAGGTGGCGATGGGGGCGGAAACGGATGATCCATTCCCTGGCGCCGGACTGTTCGTCGGTTTCCGTGGCGACTGCCGGCGCGGTCGGTTCACCGGACACAAGCGCGTTGAGGCGCGACTGCAACGAATTGACCGCCGTCTCGTCGGGGCTGCCCCCGTCGCGACCGGCGCGGAGCAGGTCTCGCAGACAATCGACCGACTCGAGGAGCAGATCGACCAGGTCGCGATCCAGCGGCCGTTTGCCGCTGCGGACCTCGTCGAGAATCGTCTCGAGCACGTGGGTCAGTCCCGCAATGTGGGTAAAACCGAAGGTGGCGCTTCCACCCTTGACCGAGTGGGCCGCGCGAAAAATGGTGTTGATCGACTCGGCTGACGCGGACTCGATGTCCGGCTTCAGCAGCTCCGCCTCCATGGCGTCCAGCTGTTCGAGGCTTTCCGAGAAGAAAACCGCGTGGAACCTGCTGAGATCGATGGACATGACAAAGCCAACCAGCCGTTCGCTAACCCAGCACTCGCTTGACGGTTTCGAGGAGTCGGTCCGGACTGAACGGCTTCACCAGCCAACCGGTCGCTCCGGCGGCAGCAGCGCTCTGCTTCAGGCCCATGTCGGAATCGGTGGTCAACATGAGAATGGGCACGAACTTGTACCCGGAGAGCTTGCGCAGTTCGGAGATCAGTTCGATTCCGTCCATGTTCGGCATGTGCACGTCGGCAATGACCGCGTCCACCAGGTTCTCCTTGGCCACCTCCAGCGCCTCGACGCCGTCGCCGGCCTCGAACACTTCGTAGCCGGCTTCGCTGAGGGTGAAGCGCACCATTTCCCGCAGCGAGGCAGAATCGTCGACAGCTAATATCGTAGGCATGTTTCTATCCTGATCTTTTCAGGGGCTTTCCCGGCGTACCCCAACGCCAGCGTAGGAACCTAAGAGTATCATTTATGCCGTCCGATCGTGGTCAAAACAACTCGATCGAGCCGCTTCGATCCTCGTCCGACAGCTGACCCTCCTCTACCAGGCTCTCATAGTTGAAGATGCGGTTTCTGCCCTGGGCCTTTGCAACATACAGCGCCTTGTCCGCGAGATCGAAGATCCGCCGCGGATAGTCGCCCGGCCGGATCTTCGCGTAGCCGATGCTGACCGTCACCGTACCGACCTGCGGAAAGGCATGATTGGCGATCGTAGAGCGGAATCCATCCAGCTTCGCATGGGCCTGCTCGGCCGAGACCGGTGCAAGGATGACCAGAAACTCCTCGCCGCCGACCCGAAACAGCAGATCCCGTTTTCCGAAATAGCCCTTCATCTGCTGCGACAGCAGCAACAGGATCTCGTCGCCGTAGACATGGCCGAAGCTGTCGTTGACCCGTTTGAAGTGATCGACGTCGACGACCGCCAGCCACGGATGACTCTGATCATCGCCCTTGGGCACCACGTGGAGCGCCGGCTCGGCGTCGGCATACTCGTTTCCGAGTCGCTGCGCCTTCAACAGCCGATTGAGCTTGGTCTCGAAGGCGCGCCGGTTGAGCAGCCCGGTCAGCTTGTCGTGCTCGCTTTCATGCAGGATGATCTTGTAGTTCCCGTAGATCTTGACCAGCGCTTCGACCAGTTCCAGCGACTCCACCGACTCGGCGGCGTCCAGAACGACGGCGCCCAACAGCTGGCCGGAGGCCTCGATGGGAATGGCATAGCGAATCCCGGCGGAATCCAGCGCACTGCTGACCTGGGCGCGGGATTCGAGACAGAAGGCAAGCTGTCCCTCGGGCTCGACGGTCCGGATCTCCTTGTTCCAGGTGAACCGCTTCTGCCCTTTCGCTGCGGGATCGATGTTGAGGCAGACGATCTCGTCCACTCGATCGATGCGGTCCTCCTTGATCAACCGGTAGAGGGCGATCCGGTTGACATCCAACAGCTCGTGCAGGGTCGCAACGAACGCGTATTCCAGCGAGTCCAGGTCTCGATGCCGGGTGATCTCGACAATCGATTGGAGGATCTTGTTTTCCATGCATTCGGCTTGCGCGCGACTGGCTTTCAGTTTAGCGCAAGCAGTGACCGAGCACGTAGCCCGGAGCCAAGTCTTTCTCCCGGGTAGTGTTTTCGGCCAGAATGAACAGCCGACATGACCCGTTCGCATCCACGATGATTCGCTCGATTGTGCACCCGACCGACCTGTCCAGTCAGGGCGGCCCGGCCTTTCAGCACGCCCTGGCCTTGGCGCTGGCGGCGGGACCGGGTGCGGAGTTCACCATTCTCAACGCGTCGGGCGAGCCCCAACGCCATGCCGGCTGGCACCGGTTTCCGCCGGTACGCAAGACCCTGGAGCGCTGGCAGCTTCTGGAACCGGGCAGCGACAAGTCCCGCGTGTACGAGGAACTCTCCATCGCCGTCCGCAAGGTTGCGCTGGGTCGCGGTCGCCCGCTCAAAGCGGTGCTCTCGTTTCTCGAAGCCGACCCGGCGGACCTGATCGTCCTCGGCACCGAGGGCCGCAAGGGCCTGCCACGCTGGCTCGAACCCTCGTTTGCGGAGCGGCTCGCCCGCAGCGCCCGAACCGCGACGCTGTTCGTGCCCCGCCAGGCGGCGGGCTTCGTGAATCCGGAGACCGGCGCGGTGGTGCTGCGGCGCATTCTGGTGCCGATCGATCGCGCGCCCGCCCCCCAGCTGGCCGTCGATCGGGCGATCGGCGCTGCAAAACTCACCACTGAAGGGCCCTGCGAGATCGTGGTTTTCCATGCCGGCCCGGAGGACCGGATGCCGACGACCGATCTCTCGGCCGGGGGAGACGCAAACCTGTCCCGAATGAGCTCCGAGGGCGAACCCGTGCAAGCCATCCGGGACGCCGTAGATCGCACCAAAGCCGATCTGATTGTGATGACCACGGCCGGCCGGCACGGTATTCTGGACGCGCTGCGGGGCAGCGTAACGGAACAGGTCGTGCGTGGCGCGACGTGCCCGGTGCTCGCGGTGCCAGAACAATGATCTCGGAAGACCCGCAATGAGTGACGAAAGGAATCAATCGGAGAGCCCCGGTCCGCGCGTTTCACGCCGGATCAAGGTCGCTCCGGATTACTATCCGGAGCCGGCGAAGTTCGACCGCGAACTGAAGCGCGCTGCGCCGATCTACGAGGAACTCAGCAAGGCAGCCGCGGAAATGATCAACACGGTGCGCATGGGCCAGTCGCTGCAGGTGGACCTGGTCGAAAAGCCCGTCGCCGACATGATCAAGAGCATCATCCGCCATCCGGACGCCATGGTCTGGCAACGCAAGCTGGCAAGCCAGCATCAGTATCTGTCAGGTCACGCGGTGCGTTGCGCCGTCATCTCCGTGGTCCTGGGGCGCACCATGGGCATGGTGGAAGCGCAGCTGGAGCAGCTCGCCATGGGATCGCTCCTTTGCCAGGTCGGCAAGACCAAGCTGCCGCGCAAGCTACTCGAAAAGGAAGGGCCCCTCACCGACGAGGAACTGGAGAAGATCCGCCAGTTCATTCCGATCGGGGTGCAGATGCTCGAGGATGCCGGCGTAAGCCAGGAGATCGTGGAAATCGTGGCGAATCACCAGGAGCGGCTCGATGGCAGCGGTTACCCGAAAGGCAAGGCGGAAAACGAAATACCGATGCTGGCCAGGATCGTGGCGCTGGCGGACTGGTACGATGCCATGACCACCCGGAAACCACACACGGAAAAGGTCATCAGCGCTACCGACGCCATGGACGAGCTGTACAAACAGCGGGACGTGCTCTTCCAGGGCGAAGTGGTCGAAGCCTTCATCCAGGGCTTCGGCATCTATCCCTGCGCCAACTTTGTCGAGCTGAACAGCGGCGAAGTCGCCCTGGTCGAAGCGCAGAATCGACAGAACCGGACCCAACCGGTCATTCGGCTCGTACTCAACAGCGGCAAGCACAAGATGTCCAGTTACGAGACCATCGATCTGCTCAAGCACAACAAGACCGCAGAGGCACCGCTGACCATCAAGCGGGCCCTTCCCGACGGTGCCTTCGATCTCGATCCGAGCGAGATCATGGCCGCGGAAACGTCGGCCAAGAAAGGCTGGCTGAAGGGCATGTTCGGGCGCTAGCGGGCCAACACATTGGCATCAAGCCGAGGGGAAAGTCATGACGCAGGTTCGTGATCAGGTCAGTCCGCAAGAGTGGTCACTGCGAGTCGATCTCGCCGCATGCTATCGGCTGGTGGCGCTGTACGGTTGGGACGACCTGGTGTTCACTCACATCTCGGCCCGCGTCCCCGGGTCGGAGGATCACTTCCTGATCAATCCCTACGGCATGCTCTTCGAGGAGATCACCGCCTCCAGCCTGGTCAAGATCGACCTCGCCGGTAGCAAGGTCATGGCATCCCCGCACCCGGTCAATCCGGCCGGTTTCAATATCCACAGTGCCGTGCATGCCGCTCGCGAAGACGCCCATTGCGTGCTGCACGTGCATACGCTGGATGGCGTTGCGGTGTCAGCCCAGCGCGACGGGCTCCTGCCGATCTCCCAGCAATCGCTTTTTGCGCTGGCGAGCCTTGCCTACCACGACTACGAGGGGGTCGCCCTGAACGAGGACGAAAAGCCGCGACTGGTGGCCGACCTGGGCGATGCGAATTTCCTGATCCTGCGCAATCACGGGCTGCTGACCTGCGCGCCCAAGATCGCGGACGCCTTTCTATTCATGTATGTCCTGGAATCGGCCTGCCGGATCCAGGTCCGGGCGATGAGCGGGAACGCCTCGCTCATTCCCGTTCCCAAGCCCATCCAGGATGGCATCCAGGCCCAGGCCGACCAGGTAACGCAGAACCTCGGCGGCGAACTCGCCTGGCCCGGCCTGCTGCGCAAGCTCGATCGGATCGACCCCGGTTTTCGGGATTAGCCGTTTGTAGGAGACGGCGCCTTCGCCGCGATTCGTCCAGTTTTCGCGATCATGGGACCGCTTCGCCCACTACGGGTTCAACGATCCGTCAGAACACTACAGCGCGTAGTCGTAGGGACCGCCCCGTTCGAGAGCCCGCTGATAGGCCTCGCGGGCCTGCGCCTTCTGGACGAACGACCGCAGGTGCGGGCGATTCTCGTTGCCCGGCGCCCGATCCAGGCTGGCTTCCAGGGGAAAGCTCATCTGGATGTCCGCCGCGCTGAATCGTTCACCG
>JAWVZU010000031.1:0-20956 GCA_033722075.1 Lysobacterales bacterium | reverse complement strand
GCAAAGGCTGCCTGGACGGCCGGGTCGGCAAAGGCCACTTTTGATTCGAGTGTCAGCGTAGCCAGTTTCCGGTCGGCGGCTCGTGCTGCCTCGCGCTGGGCGGCGACGGTTTCGGCGGCAGCGCTGGCCGAAGCCACCAGGTAGGCGCTGGAAAACCGGTCGGCTAGCGCGTCCCGGTCCAGGCCCAGCTCGCCCAGGACCCGCGGCGAGATCATGAAGCGAGCGGCCCTGGCCCGAACGACCCGCTCCATGCAGTTGCCGACACGACGATCCTCGACGTGGTCGAGCAGGCCGTGCTTCTCGAGTTGGCGCACGTGGTATGTGACCCGCTGGCGGGGCAGGCCCAGCTCGCGGGCCACACTGGCGGCCGATCCCGGCTGACGCAGCGCCCGCAGGATTTCGGACCGAGGCGGCTGCAACAGGCACGCCGCAGCGTCGGGTTGATCGATGGTCTGCACGTTCATTGATAGTAATTTTTGTCTAGAAAAATTAATTTGTCAATAAGTCGGTGCCCATGGCGCTGGATCCCCGGGTCGGCCTGCGGCCGCCCGAGGATGACGGTTTTCTGGTCGGTTACGCTCGAGGATGACGGTCTTTTTTGGGTTGGTCACGCCCGGGGATGACGGCTTTTTTTGGGTTGGTTACGCCCGGGGGTGACGTGTCTTACCGCTCAAGGTCAGCGAAGCGCTAAGATGAAGGGAGGAGGGGTTTCATGCAGTTTCTCGCCGGCACCAGTGGTTTCAGCTACGACGAGTGGAAGGGCGTGTTCTACCCGGAGGACCTGCCGGCCGATGCCCGTCTGGCGTACTACGCGGAGCAGCTGCCCGCCGTCGAGATCAACAACACGTTCTACCGCATGCCCAAGCGCTCGGTATTGGAGAAGTGGCGCGAGGCCGTCCCGCCCGGGTTCCGATTCTCGATCAAGGCCTCCCGGCGCATCACCCATCAGAAGAAGCTCCAGGACATTGCTGAGCCGATGGGTTACCTCGCGCGGAACCTCGAAACCCTCGGCGACCGCCTCGGGGTGGTGCTGTTCCAGTTGCCGCCCTACCTTCGCTACGAGCCGGAGCGGCTCACGGAATGGCTGCGGGAACTGCCGGAGGACCTGCCGGCCTGCCTGGAGGTGCGCCATGGTTCGTGGCTTTGCGACGGCGTGTTCGAGCGCCTCGCCGGGCGCAACGTAGCGCTGGTGGTGAACGACGACGAGGAGGCCGAAGCGGAGATCCGCACCACCGCGGACTTCGGCTACCTGCGGCTGCGGCGTAGTTGTTACGACGACTCCGATCTCGACGCTTGGGTGTCTCGCTGTGCGGCCCAGGGCTGGTCGCGAGCCCTGGTATTCTTCAAGCACGAGGAGGAGGGCGCCGGCCCGAAGCTGGCGCAGCGGTTTCTGGAGCGCGCTGACGCCGCTTAGAACCACCTCACCCCTGCCCTCTCCCCTGAGCGGAGAGGGAGCAATAAATGAGCGTTGCGACGATAGCCCAGCCCTGGTTCCCCTCTCCGCTCCGGGGCGAGGGGCGCTCCGTCGTCTCGGACATACCGTTCGTCGGCGCCCCGACGCGCCGGTGGACGTGGCCGCAGGGCTTGCAGCACAAGCGCTGCCGCACCCTCGAATTGCCCCCTTTCAATCCACGGCAGGTCGGCTACACTTGAACCCGTAATTGGCAGCATGGGTCCAACGATTGAGGGCCCCGCTGGGCCGGATGCCGAGCAGGTCCTCGTCTTCTGATATTGGAGAAGTTGATGCTTGAGCAATTCGCCAGCCTGCTGGAACAGCGTGACGCCCCACCCACCGACGAGATCATCGACTTCGGCGAGTACCTGGGCCTGGTGGCCGGCAAGCCGTGGATCACGCGCAATACCTTCCAGCTGTTGCACGACATGATGCTGGCCTCGGGCGTCGAGTACTCGATCGTGCCCGGCAAGCCGATCAAGCATCGCTACGGGTTTTTCGAGGACAAGGACCTGGTGGGGCCGTACCCCGTGTTCGGCCAGCAGCGCGCCAAGGAAAACCTGGTGGAGAAGGTCGACAATGCTTCGCGCGGCCTCGAATCATCGAAGCGGTTGTGGATCCTGCTGGGCCCGCCCGGCGCTGCGAAGTCCCGCTCCATGGACGGCATCAAGCTGGCCCTGCGCAACTACTCCCAGACCGAGACCGGTCGGACCTATACCCTGCTGCTGCCGACCACGGATGACCGGTTGAAGGACAAGTCGCTCTTTACCGAAGACGGGATCCACTATATCCAGAGTCCCTGCTACGAGCGCCCGTTGCAGGTGATTCCGCCGGACCTGCGCGACGATTTCCTGACCAGGCTCAACGGCAGTCTCGATCGCGATGCGGTCAGCCAGTTTCTTTCCGATCATCCCCACTACGACGACCAGTTCGAGATCCACGTCGACGGCATGATCTCGCCCTACTCGGAGTATGTGCTCAAGGAATTCATGACCGAGAAGGACCTCGACCTGGCGGGATTGCTGCCCTATCTGAAGGTCAAGCGAATGGTGTTCGACGCCAGCCGCAAGCGGGGGATCGGATCCTACACGCCGCGCGACGAGAAAAGCCAGGAAGCCGGCTCGCTGGTGGGCAACATCGACTACTCCATGCTGCCGCGCTTCGGCTCCGAGTCCCATCCGCTGGTGCATGATTACCAGGGCGAGCTGTGCGTGGGCGCCAACGGCCTGGTGGAGATCCACGAGATCCTGAAGCTCTCGGACAAGTTCCTCTACGAGATGCTGTTCGCCACCCAGGATCGCTTCTTCAAGCCCGAGGGTCAGCCACCGATCCCCTTCAACGGGGTGATCATCGGCCACACCAATTTCCACGAATACAACATGTTCATGGCCAACGAGGCCTTCGAGGCGCTGCGCTCGCGGACCACCTTCATCGAGATGCCGCTGTCGGTCACGTTCCAGGAGGAACGGCAGATCTACGATCTGACCTACGCCAACGAGCGGCGCGGCTGGAACCGGAAGAAGAAGCACGTTGCGCACGTGGCGCCGCACAGCCTCGAGCTGCTCAGCCTGGTCGCAGTGATGACCCGGCTCTACGAGTCCAAGCAGAACCCGAACCTGAGCCTGCTGCAGAAGGCGCTGATCTACGCGGGCCGCGCTGATTCCGGGGTGGACAACAACGTTGCCATGGCGGTGCTCGACGAGTTCGAGTTCACCAAGCCCTCCGAGGGCACCTTCGGGCTTGATCCGCGCTTCATCCAGAACGTGTTCGAGAACACCGAGCACTTCCAGATCAACGAGTTCCAGGCCAACCTGGAGCGCCTCAAGCGCGAACAGGGCGAGGCGACGCTGATGGCCTCGATTGCGCTGCAGAACCCCTGCGTGACACCGCTGGATCTGCATGTCCGCACGGAGCGGGCCCTGAAAGACCAGTTCGCCGCGAACAAGAACCTCCTGAACCACTACGTGGCCAAGATCCTGCCGCAGGCCAAGCGCTGGATCTTCAGCCAGATTGCCTCGGACGTCTACTCGGCCGTTTTGCGCGACAACTCGGTCGTGGAATCCACCTGGAAGAAATACACCAACCATGTCCGTGCCTATGCCCGCAGCACCACCGTCAAGCACGAAGTGACCGAGTCCGACGTTCAGCCGGACGAGAAATTCATGCAGGCCGTGGAGCAGTACCTGGGCATTCCCGACAAGGAGGTCTTCCGCAAGGAGCTGTCGGACGCCATCGCCAGCGTCAGCGGCGAGGTCCTGCTGGCCGACGAACCCTCCTACCAGGCGGCGATCAAGCGCTTCGTGTTCGAGAACGAGTTCAAGTCCGGCGAGAACATGAAGCTGCTGGGCTGGATCAAGAGCGGATCTTCCGCGGCCAATGTGAACTCCTCCGAGCAGGAGCAGCTCAACGAGACGGTGCGCTATCTCACCAGCGAGCTGGGCTACTGCGGCAAGTGCGCTTTCCAGGCACTCACCATCACCGCCAACGCGTCGAGCATCGATGCCTGACCGGATCAGTTCCGAGGAGTCCGAAGGTCTGTTCGGCGACTTCATCGACGAGAAGCTGAGCGACCTGGTCGAACGCGCCATCAGCGAGGGCGAACTGGAGCAGGCGCCCGGCGACGGGTCCGAGCTGATCGTCGAAATGGACGACATCGCGCCACCCGAGTTCACCTATGGCGATACCGGCGGAGGCGGCGGGGGCGGCCAGGGGCCCGGCGATCAGGGGGGCAAGCTGCGTTTCGGCGTTTCCTTCGATCGCTTCATGGAGCTGGCCGCCGAGCGCCTCAATCTGCCCGACCTCACCAAGGAAGGGCGCGGGAAGATCAAGCAGGTCAGCTACGAGTTCAAGACCTTCGGCCCCACCGGCGTGGTCCTTGATCGCAAGCGCACCTTCAAGCGGGCGGTCAAGAGTTCCATCGCGGTCGGCGAATACCGGCCGGACGAGGATCGCTACACGGTTTCCATCCGCCGCCGGGATCGGCGCTTCAAGCAGCCGCAGCGGATCGAGAAGCCACGCTTCCGGGCGGCCTGCTTCTACGTCGGCGACATCTCCTACTCGACCTACGGCGACCGGCTGGAACTGGAGAAACGGCTCCTCTCGTTCATCCATCACTGGCTGGACTTCAACTACGGCCACAACAAGGTCGAGCATCGTTTCTTCGTCCACGACGTCGAGGCCTACGAGGTCACCCCGGACGAGTTCTACCAGGTCAGCAACATCGGCGGTACGCGCGCTTCCATGGCCTTCGACCTGGTGGCCCGGGTGGCCCGCAACGAATACGACCCGAACACCACCAACCTCTACTGCTTCTACGTGGGTGACGGGGAACTGCTTCGCCAGGATGCGGCGGAAATCGTGGAGATCGTCCAGGAGCAGCTGCGCCCCGCCTTCAACCGGCTGAGCGTCGTGGAGATCAAGCCTAGCGCGCACAGTTGCCTGGTCAATTTCATCAACCGCCAGTTCAACGAGGATCGCAAGGTCCGGGCGTCGGTCATGCACCGCAAGCAGGACGTGATCCCCACGATCAAGCACCTGCTGGGGTCGGGCCGTGCGTAGCGTCACCACGGATCCGGAACTGGCCAGGCTGGCCGAGCACATCAGCCGCTACGGCGCCGAGGAACTGGGCATGACCTTGCCCGAGTGCCGCTTCTTCATCCTCGATCCCATGGAGTTCGCCGCCCTCCTGGAGAAGAACGTCTATCCGACCTCGCCGGCCAACATCTGGGAAGGCAAGCGCATGCTCAACAAGCGCCGGCGTATCGCCCAGGGCCAGGAATCGGCGCTCTACTACGAGGTGGTCCAGACCGGGAATCCTTCCTATGCCTATCTCAACGAGACCAACTCGGCGCTGACCCAGGCGTCGGTCATGGCCCACGTGCTGGGGCACTGCGAGTTCTCCGAGCTCAACGTGCTGATGGACTCGGACAGGGATCGCACCGAGCAGGTCATGTACCTGGTGCGCAAGGTCGAACTGGCGCGGCGGCAAATGGGCGAGCGGCGCTACATCGACTACTGGAACGCCTGCGAGTCGATGATTCCCCTGATCTCGCCCAACGCTCAGTACAACCTGGAGCGTAGCGTCGAACTGGAACATCGCCGCACCGAAAAGCGTGAGCGCAAGGGCGACTCGGAAGCGGCACCCGCTCCGCCGCTCCTCAATCCGGTGTCGTCGTCACTCAATGAGCTCTTTGCCGGCGATCCGGTCGCACCCATTGCCGCCGCGGAGAAGAAGCGGGCCAAGGCGGAAAACCTGAGTCGCCGCGGTTATCGGCTGCGCACGCCGTGCCAGGATGTAGCCGGTTTCCTGCGGGCCCATGCGCCGGCCTCCCGGGCCGAGCGGATGCTGCTCGAGTACTTCTATGTCAGCCACATGCACCAGGACTTCGTGATCCGCACCCAGATCATGAACGAAGGCTGGGCCATGTACTGGGAAAAGAAGATCATGCTGCACCTCTTCACCGAGCGCATGGTGACCGGCGTGATCGACTACTCGCGCGTGTTTTCCGGCGTCTGCTATCCGCGGCCGTACTACCAGCGCAATCCCTACCATCTGGGCTACCACCTCTGGGAGCACATCGAGGAGGAGTTCCGGACCGGCCGCCTGAGCCTGGAATATCGCGAAGAGCCGATGCGCGACGTGCGGGACAGCTGGAACCGGCCCTCGCAGCGCGATCCGCACGAGTACATGCGGCAACTGGTCAGCACCATCACCGACTACGAGTTCCTGCGCCGCTATCTAACCACCGAGCTGGTCGAGGCCTACCATCTGAACCGCATCCCCCGTTCGCACGGTGCGGCGCTCGGCATCCGCGAGGACGACGTGCTTCGTGCCGACCGGCACTGGTTCTGGATCGACCCGGAGCCGATCCAGAAGGAAATGCTCGATTTCTTCACCCATTTCGGCCGACCGAGGATCTACGTCATCGACGACGACTTCCTGGATGGCGGACTGCTCCTGTTCCACCGGGATGACGGCCGGGCGCTTCGCGCCGACTGGATCAGGCCGACGCTCAACAATCTCAAGTCGATCTGGAAGGCGCCGGTCTATCTCCTGAGCCAGAAGTACCTCCACGGCTTCCGGGCCGGCAAGTACGAGCAGCAGCAGGTGCAATGCCCCACCTTCGAGGAGGTGCGGGAACGGATGCGCGATGACCGGAAGCCCTTCGAACTGGAATGACATGAGCCGCGAAAAAGCCTTCGACTATCACCAGCACCTCGCCTACCACAAGCGCGAGAGCCTGACCTTCGCCCAGTTTGTCGAGGAGTGCACCCGGGATCCGGAGAATGCGCTCCTGATCTCATCGCAGCTCATCTCCGAGGCGATCAAGTTCTTCGGGTTCAAGATCGTGGTTCGCTCGGGCGAGCCGGTGATCAGCTACAACATCTTCGAGGATCCGTTCTGTGACGGGGTCAATGCCATCTTCGGCCAGGAATTCTGCATCAAGCAGCTGGTCGACGTGATCGAGCAGGTGGGCAAGGAGTCGGGACCCAACCGCGGCATCGTGCTGGTCGGACCACCTGCATCGGGCAAGACGAACATCATCGACCTCGTGTCACTGGCCCTGGAGGAATACACCAAGCAGGCCGAGGTGCGGCTTTATTCGTTCTATTTCCACTTCCAGGACGATGCCGGCCGCGTGCTGGAAATCCGCTCGCCTTTCCTGCGCAACCCGATGCTGCTGTTTCCGACCATCCTGCAGCACGGCGAGCGCATCGACCGGCCGCGCGAGGCGTTCTTTTCGCACCTTCGCGGCATCCACGGGCCCGGCCTGCGCATTCCCAACTATTACCGCGACGCCGCGCTGGACAAGCGGAGCATGGAGATCCTCCAGGCACTGCTGGATAACCCACGGAATCGGGGCAAGTCGCTCTCCGACGTCATCGACGAGTACGTCCGCGTCGAGGAGATCGAGTTCTCCAATGGCCAGGCCCGGGGCATCGCCAACACCGATGACCTGAACGAACTCAGGGTTCGGGTCCGGCCCATGGAACTGGGCCACGAATACTGGTCGCTGCTGTCCGAGCATCTTCCGGGCTTCCCACTGACCGCCTACGAAGGTGCGCTCGTGGCCGCCAACCGGGGGCTGCTGCACATCCACGATGCTTTTGCGATGGGTGCCGAGCGGGGCCCGAGCCAGGAAAGCTACAAGCCGTTGCTGATGTTGCTGGGCTCCGGGCGGGCCTCGGTGGAGGCCACGCAGACATCGATCGACACGACTGCCGTCATCACGACGAACGTCGAGGAACTGGGCGCGTTGGAGCGGCAGCTGACCTCCACCAAGCTGATGGATCGGATCGAGAAGATCCCGGTCAACTATCTCCTCGATGCCAACTCCGAGCAGGACATCCTGGCGCGCGACCTGGCCAACATCCAGAACCGCTACGAGATCGACCCCAACCTGCTGCGGATAGCCGCCTACTACTCGGTGCTGACGCGCCTGCTACCACCGTCGGCGCGCAAGGTTCCGCCGCGCTGGAGTGACGAGAAGAAGGCGCTGCTCGAGGCGATCACCCCGGAACAGAAGCTGTTCATCTACGCTACCCAGTCCGAAGACCCGGTTCGGACCATCGAGAAGCTGCCGTTCTGGCACCCGTTCCGCAGCCTGGCCTTCAAGCTGGGAATCGACCTGAGCGATCCGGACAGCTACCGGGACCTCATCGACGTGCGGGCAGATCGGCTGTCGCTCGAATCCTCCGGGATGTTCAGCAACGACCAGTTGGCGCTCATCGACGACGAGTTCATGCGCGTGCTGGCGCGGGAGCATTATCCGCTCGAGGGGCAATTCGGCATCTCCGTGCGCCAGCTGCAGAACATCATGCGCAACACCATCGCCGCCTCGGACGGCCGCAAGGTCCACGTGGGCACCTTCATGAGCCAGCTCCGGCGCGTGTTCGACGAAGGCAAGAGCGTGCACCACTGGCTTTCCGCGACCGATCCGTATGCGCATCCGGAGCCCATACCGGCCCGCACCATCGGGACCATGGAGCTCAAGGAGGGGCAGGGCGACTACGGTGATTTCAAGGGGCTGTCCGAGGTGCTGCGGGGCCTCTATTACCAGATCATCCGTCGCGAGATCACGCAGGCGACGGTGGATCGGGATCCGGCGGACATCGAGGCGGACCTGCGCCGCTACCTGCAACACGCGCTCCTCTATCGCGCGGTCCAGAACCAGGCGTTTGCGCACGTCATGGTGCCCCGCTTCTCCTTCATCGATCCGCGCACCGGCAACAAGGTCGACGAGCCCAGCGAGAGCCTCCTGGAGGCGCTGGAAAGCGTACTTGCGGCGCGCGGCGACCGGCTGACCTTCCGCAACGAAATGGCCCAGCGGTTCCTTCGGCTCCAGGAAAACGGCGAGCTGCGCATCGAGCCGGACAAGTCCATCGTGGCGTCCCGGGACGACAACCTGCTGGAGTGTTTCCGCAGCGAATACCAGGTGCTTCTTTCGCATCGGCGCACGGTCCACGGGCTGGATCCGGGCGCCCTGGCCAAGGCCTTCGTGGACAAGGCGAACAACGAGAAAGAGCGTTTCCTGAAAGCCCCGGAGGAAGCGCGCGCCATGGTCGACAAGGTGCTGCTCAACATGAAGAGCCGCTTCGGCTATCCGTACCAGATCGCCCTGGACACGATCGTGTTTGCGATCCGCAAGGAGATCGTCGACTTCGCGAAGATCCTGCGCTGATCTGGTTCACAGCCAGCAGGGCAAGCCCGCGCTTTTGCGCCGCCGCCGCATTCGCTATCATGGTGATCCCTAACAGGGGACGTAGTCATGGGCGAACAGAAAGCCGCAGTGCCTTCGCTCGACCTGGTTGTTGAGCACGCCGTCGTGCACAGCTATCCCCTGCCCGGCGGCGAGTACATCATCGGGCGGGGAGACGAGGCGGACATCCAGCTCCTGGATGGCGCGGTGAGTGGCCGCCACGCGGTCGTCACCGTGACCGAGTCCGAGGACTTTCCGGGCTACTTCGACGCCCAGGTGGAAGATGCCGGGAGTCGCAACGGAACCAAGGTGAACGACCGGGACATCGATACCTGTCCCCTCAGCCACGACGACATGCTGAAGATCGGCCGCACGGTCCTTCGTTACGTCGACCCCAACGGCGAGGTATCCCGAAAGGCGACGGCGGTCGTGTTGCCCGAGGACGATTGAACGCTGAACCGGCGTGAACCCTAGCACCGCGATCATCGGCGCCGGCTCCAGCGGCATTGCCGCGCTCAAGGCGCTGCGTGACGCCGACGTTCCCGTAACCTGTTTCGAAGCCAGCGACGACGTTGGCGGCAACTGGTATTTCCGCAACCCCAACGGCCGCTCTGCGACCTACGAGTCGCTGCACATCAACACCGACTCGGAGCTGATGGCCTACAGCGACTATCCGATGCCCGAGGGCACGCCGGACTATCCCGGCCACAAGCCCATCCACCGCTATTTCCAGGCTTACGTCGAACACTTCGGCCTGCGCGATTCAATTCGTTTCAACACCGAGGTGACCCGAGCCGAGCGGCTGGCCGACGGCCGCTGGCGACTGGAGCTCGCGGACGGAACGAGCGAGGAATTCGATGCGCTGCTGGTTGCCAACGGGCATCACTGGGACCCGCGCTGGCCCGAGCCCTACCCGGGCAAGTTCACCGGCACAGAGATCCATTCCCACGATTACATCAACCCGAGCGAGCCGATCGAGATGCGCGGCAAGCGGATCATGGTGGTCGGCATGGGCAACAGCGCCATGGATATTGCCTGCGAGTTGTGCAACCCGGCCATCGCCGAGAAGCTGTTCCTGTCCCACCGACGCGGGGTATGGATTCTCCCGAAATACCTCTTCGGCATTCCGGTGACGAAGCTCTGCACCGCACCGGCATGGATGCCCTGGCGCGTTGGCGCACTGCTGGTCAGCACCCTGGTGCGTCTGGCGGTTGGAACGCCGCAGCGCTACGGGCTGAAGAAGCCCGATCATGGCTGGCTTCAGAACCACCCTACGGTCAGCGAAGACATCTTCGTGCGTCTCGGCTCCGGCGACATCCTGCCGCGGCCCGGCATCAGGCGCTTCGACGGCAATCGGGTCGAGTTCACCGACGGCACCACCGAGGAGATCGACGTGGTCGTCTGGTGCACCGGCTACAACGTCACCTTTCCCTTCTTCGACAAGGACTTCCTCGACACCCGGGACAACGAGCTCCCACTGTGGATGCGGATGATGCGCCCGGACATCGACAATCTGTTCTTCGTCGGCCTGTGCCAACCGCTGGGCGCCATCATGCCCATCGCCGAAGCGCAGGGCCGTTTCATCGCTCGCGTGCTTTCGGGGCGGATTGCCTTGCCCGATCGAACGCGGATGGAACGCGAGATTGCGAAAGAACAGGCGGCCATGCACGCCCGCTACCTCGAGGCGCCCCGGCACACCATGCAGGTGGACTTCGAGGACTACCTCGCGAAGCTGAGGAAGGTGATGAAGCGGGCTCGCCGCGTAGAGGCCGCGGCCACAGGCTAGGCGGCCGGATCGATCGTCGCTTCCTCACCAAAAGGAATCGCCCGAAACGCCGGGTGTCGCTCGCAACGCCGTGACAGGGTGCTCAAGCCCGTATAGCGTCGGTCCTCGGCGGCATCCGGCAAATATTCTGCGAGAAACCGCCAGAACACCGCGCTGGTTATCGCTGCCTGATCCGGATCATCCGAAGGGCTCTCCAGGTGTCCTTCGACCCAGTCCAGCGCCGAGGCCACCTGGGCCTGCAGGCGAGCCGCCCAGCCCGGGTCCGTGTAGCGTTCCTCGCGCTTGACCGTCTCATAGAACAAGGCGACCGCCTTCTCGCAGCCGCCCAGGGCCACGGTAATCCGCTTCAGGGCATGTCGCCGCGCCGGCCCGGACCTCGGGATCAAGGCTCGTTCCGGGCCGGCGCTTTCGTCCAGGTAGTCCAGGATCACCGACGACTCGATGAGCGCCTCGTCGTCATCCAGCAGCAGAATCGGCACCCGGCCCAGCGGATTGAACTCGCTGACCCGGTCGAAGTCGCCGAACACCGACCAGCGTCGGTGCTCGAAGGGCATCTCGTAAATGTGCATGGTGATCGCCACCCTTCGCACGAAGGGTGAGTCGAACATGCCGATCAGGGTATGGTTCATGGCTGTGGTCCTCGCGTGCAAGCCAGTGCCATTCTGATCGATTCCCGATCGTCGGAAAATGACCAGCATTGCGCACATCCGTGATGCACAGTCGCCGGGCCGAAGCCCATCGTCCCAAAAAAAGAATGGAACCTTTTGGGCCTGCAGCCCGACCTGTTTCATGAACACGAACCGAGGACGCAGGTTTGGAAACAACCGACACCCAGAACGAAAAGCGCCGGATCGAGCTGCTGGCCATTCGCTGCCAGCTCGGCGAGCGCGAGGCGTTCGACACTCTGGTGCGGGGCTGGCACCGACCGCTTTGGCAATATCTGCGCGGTCTGATCAGAAGTCCGGATGCGGTCGACGAGTGCCTCCAGGATGCGTGGCTGAAGATCGTCCGTTCCATCCCGCGGCTGCGAGACCCGGCACGCCTGAAACCATGGATGTTTTCGATTGCTCGCCGGACGGCCATGGACCATCTGAGGGCGCGCTATCGCGAAGAGCCCGATTCGGGTATCGATCCCGATCAGCTGGAGGCGGCCGAACCGGGCCTGCCGGACGACGAGGTCGACCTTCTCGAGGTCGGCCTGTCGAATCTCGGCCGGATCGACCGCGAGGTGCTTACGCTGTTCTATCTCAAGGCTTTGAGCATCGACGAGGTGGCCGACGTACTCGACGTTCCGATCGGGACGGTCAAGTCGCGGCTGCACCGAGCCAGACAATCCCTACGCGACGAACTGAACAAGGAGATACGAGCATGACCGAGAGAACTACCCAACAAGATGACTCCCCGGGCCTGACGCCAGATGATGTGCTGCAAGGCCTGGAAGCGGAGCTTTCCCCACGCGGCAGGCTGGCTACGGCCGGGCTGATGCTGATGGCGCTGGCCGTCTGCGCCGCAGTGAGCTCACTGTGGTTGACCGAACCGGGGCTGCCCACCCGCACCCACATCGGCTTTGGCCTCATCGTCGTCACCGGACTGTGCTGGAGCGCTTACTTCGGCTGGGTCCTGTCCCGCAAGAAGGTGCTGTATGTCAATCACCGGCTGGCGGCGGGAAAACTCGCCGTCGTCTTCAGCTCGGTATTCCTCCTGGCAGCCCTGGCCCTGGCCCTGCTGGTTCCCGGCAAGGCGAAGGTCGGCTTTGCCGCCGCCGGCATGGGCGCGTTCATGCTGGCCCTGGCCATCGCCCTGCTGGTTCGTGCCGTCCGCCGCTATCGTGCCCTGCAGGCGCGACGGCGGGAACTCGAGGCGGAACTGAGCCGGTGACGGAAGCTGAAGAGGCCAGGTGAACGTGGCAACTGGATTTCGATCCGGATCCGTGGATGCGCTCGATGGCGCGGAACCAGGGACGAGGCGAGCAAGTGCCTCTTCGCGGTCAGTCTCTTTCCCATAGACATTGGCTTGATCCAGGCAATGGAGAATCAAATACTTCTTCCCACTATCCGGACAGGAATCCCCAAATCATGACCAAAATCATCACCGGGATCGCCGCATCGTTCGCGGTGCTCGCAGGGCTCGTGTTCCTCGTCACCGTCGGAATCGGAAGCCCGGTCAGCACCGACCTTTCGGCAATCGGGAAGGGCAAGCCGGCGCTGGTTCTGGCCTACGAGAACTACTCGCCCGCCGGCGGTGAGGCGCTGAACCGCATGGGACAGGTCAAGGGGGACTACGAGTCACGAATCGAATTCCTGGTGGCCGATCTCGGCGTTCCCGCAGGCCAGGCATTCGCCGATCGCCATCGGCTGGACAACGGTCAGGCGATGTTCCTGACGCCCGATGGCAGGCCGTTGCGCGCCATGAGCATCCCGGCAGAGGAACAGGCGTTGCGCACACTCCTTGATTCCTTGCTTTCGGACCTGGAGTGAACTCACCCCGGCATTCCTTCAGCCCGGAAAGGGAGTAGACGGACGCCCGGCAGGGAAAGCGGGTTGCCGTTAGCCGAGCGGCTTGCGAAACAGCAGCCAGTCTCCGGCATAGGGGAAGTCCTCGAAGGCGACCACCGGGCGGCGGGCCTCCACAACGTAGCCGGACCGCCGGCAAAGGCCTACGGATGCCTGGTTTTCCTCGGCCACGATTCCGCTCATGGCCTGCGCACCGGCCTGCCGCCCTCGCTCCTCCGCAAAAGCCATGAGGCGGCTCGCGATACCCTGGCGTCGCCAGGGTTCCCGGACCGCAATCGCATTGACATACCAGGAACCGGGAGCCTGGGATTCGAGCAGGATCAGGGGCCGCACGGGGACGGGCAGTTCTTCGAGATCGTCGATTTCGTAGGGATCATCCAACGGGTAGCCCAGCAGCATGGCCGCCACCTGGTCGTCCGCTTCGACGACCCACGCGTTGCGATAGGAAAAGCCCCCGACCTCCCGGGCCGCACGCTCGCGACCGACGTCCATGGGCGTCTGACCCGGCTCTGCCGAGCGGGACCAGAGCCACCTCGGGATCCCCTCGCCCGCGGCGTCGATCAATCTTGCAAGGTCGTCGGCGTCGGCTTTGACTGCCGGCCGGATATCCAGATCGGCGATACGCCAAATCCTATGGTGAGACTCCAGGTTCTTCAACGCCGCCGATGCTCTGTTCCTCGATCGCGCCAGGCGGAAGCCCGGAAAGAGGGCGGACTTTGCTGACCAGCCTCGTGCGCTACTCCCCCTGGTCGCTCGACTCGCCCGTCGGCCATGCGTCCCGCAGGTGCTCGCCGCCGACGATGCCGAAGTCGAGCGTGCGGATGGGGAAGGGGATGGTGAGGCCGGCCTCGTCGAGGGCCTTCTTTAGCCGCATCATGGCGTCACTGCGCGCGGCGTGGATGTCGGCGTTCGACGTGTACGAGATCCAGAAACGCAGCATGAAATTCACCGAGCTGCCGCCGAATTCCGTGTAGAAGAACTCGACGTCCCTCGAGTCCTGCCGGGCTTCGACGCCCTCCACCGCTTCGATGGCGACCTGTCGGGCCGTGTCGAGGTCGTCTCCGTAGGACACGCCGCACTCGACCTCCACCCGGTGCTCTCCGCTTCGACTGTAGTTGACCAGCTTTTCCTCGAACACGAGCTTGTTGGGAATGATCACGGTCCGACCGTCGGGCGTGCGCAGGGTGATGTTGCGCAGGTCGATGGCCTGCACCTTGCCGAAGGCGTCGTTGGTTTCGACGATGTCGCCGACCCCGGCCGGTCGTTTGACCGACATGTAGATGCCCGCCACCAGGTTGGCGGCGAGGTCCTGAAACGCGAAGGCGAGCGCGATGCCGATGACGCCGGCGCCGGCCAGCAGCGAGGTGACCGCTTTCGAGAGCTGCATGACCTCCAGGGCGACGAACAGGCCCACCGCCAGCACTGCAACCCGGGTCAGGGTCGCGACCAGTCGGACGATCGACTGATTGCTCGTCATCCGCCCAATTGCGTGCGATACGAGCGTCTTCGCGATCCAGGCGAGGATCGCAAAAACGACGAGTACCGCGACGGCTACGAGGAAGTTGGGCAGGAGCTCGATGCCTTGCTGCAACCACTCGGTGAATTTGCCCTGCAGGGTGTCGACCACCTGGGCGGATGCTTCCATGGTTTCCTTTGCCTGGTTGGTCGACTCGCCGTCGGCCTGCGCAAGTACTTCGATCTGCATGTCCTTCTCTCCTTGAGTGCGCTGCTTCAGAACAACAGGCCGAGCAACCGGTAGACCGCGTAGAAGCCGATCAGATAGATCGCTGCGGTTTTCAGCTTGCCGGGAGCGGCATAAGCGTAGGTGGTCCCGAATACCCCGATATAGACGAAGACCAGCGCCATCCCGCGGAACCAGCTCTGGATGCGCACGTCGATGATATCCAGCAGGATCGCGATGATCAGCAGCAGGCAGGGCAGCACCAGCACTGCGCCGAATTTCTCGAGATAGAAGTCCAGCGACGTCTTTCCGTTCGATCGTCCGCCTTCCCATTTCTGCGCGAACAGGAGCGCCGCGATCGGAATTCCGATGGCAAGCATCGACTTGAGACCGTGGCCGATATGACCGAACTCGAAGTCAAAGCCCGAATAGCCGAAGGTCCGACCCACGACCGCGGCGATGTAGAACACGACGAGGAAGCCGCACACGTCGATCAGGGCGTTGGTCTTGCCGATGCGATGGTCCGCATCGAAGACGGTATCGGGCCGGGTCAATACGCTGAAGACGTGGGCAACATAGCCGCCTGCCGCCTCACGCGCGGGCTCGGGGGGTTCCTGGCTCTGTTCCTTTTCAGGCTCGTTCGTCGGTTCGTGTTTGTCGTCTGACATGGCCTTCCCTCCACAATGAGTAGACCCTGAACCTAGCGGGCGCACGCCAAACCTGCAAATCGGACTCACCCCGATCCCCTAGCCCTGGACGGGCGCGGGGCTCTTGCAGGGGAACTGATGAAGCGCGTGTGTTCGGGGCTAGTCGTCCGGAAGCTTGTAGACGGCGCGACGGGAACCCTTGTCGCTGAGCTCGGACTCTTCGGGCGCCTCGTCATCGTCGAGCGGTTCCAGGGCCAGGGAGTCGGCCTTCTCCATGATTTCTTCCAGCGCGCGTTCCCGTTCGACGATGTCTTCGATCGTTTCGGGAGTGCCGTCCGCAATGGACCGTAACCAGGCAGGCCGTTCCCGGGCCGCGTCACCATCCTCATTCCGCGCCGTATTCCGGCGAAACGCCTTGGCGCTCTGGAGGTGGCTCGAACCGGCGGTTTCCGGCTGCGCCTCCAGCAGGCGGCTGCTGAAGAAGCCCTGCAACTCGGCCAGCTGGTCTTCCAGCAGCACCGGGATCAGCAGGGAATACATGTCGACCAGGGCGATGGCGTTCTTCACGGAATCGGAGCTGGTGGCGTGTTGCAGGCGCTGCGCTACTGCCGTGTTCAGTTCATGCAGCTCTTCGTAGATCGCGCTCAGCCCTTCGAAGGGCGTTGCCATCTCCTCGGCGTGCTGGCTCTGAAAATACTGGGTCAGCAGGTACATGCCCGTGACCCGGAAGATGGTCTCCTCCTCGGATGCCAGCGGCAGGTGGAAGCGCGACAGTGGCTTCATCACTTCGGTCACCGGGCAGCCACATACCGGAATCACCAGGTCGAGCAGCGAAGCCAGGACGTCCTGCAGAGCAGCTTTCTGCTTGACGCTGCGTTCCGGGGTTCGAGCTTCCACCTCGACCTCGTCGATTGAACTCGTTTCGTCGAATCGCGATACCAGCCCGTGGAGCTGCAATGCGAGGGGGCAGTGACTGTGTTCGTCCGTCGACAGCGGACAATTGGGGCACTGGCGATAGCCGAGTTCGGTCCATTCCGGTGGGTCCCCCTCGGCTTCGGTGATCAGTTCGAATCCCTCGCCGCCGACCTCATAGCGGAAGACTTCGGTGCGTTCCCCGTCGACGCTGATGCGATATTCGAAGACCGAGTCTTTCATGCCACAGTGCTTTTCAGGCGGCCCCTGGGTGGAACAGGATGCTCGACTTTCTGGATTGGCATCGTTGCTATGCCCGGGATGCACGGATTCTTTCATCCTAGCAGAGCGCGAACACCGCTTCTGTGAACCCGTTCCCGGCTCGCGGACAAGGGCTGCCCCCGGGGTCCGGCTTCTACCCGGCGGCGATGACCGCCATCGTGCCGCTGGCTTTGGCCACCAGTGATTCCTTTCCGTCGGCGACACAGAAAACCTCCGCTTCGACGAAGGAAAGGCGCTTTCCGGGCTTGAGGACCCGCGCCCGGCAGATCAGCTTCTCGCCTTTGGCTGCCCGCAACAGGCTGATCTTCACCTCCGCCGAGAGGACGTAGGCGTCAGTCGGCACCAGAGTCGACGCCGCTCCACCGGCGGTGTGATCGGCCACGGTGAAAAGCACCCCGGCGTGCACGACACCATTCTGCTGCAGGTGGCGCTCGGCCAACTCCAGGGTCGTGACACATTCCCCTTCGCCCACCGATTCGAGCTTCATTCCCAGCGCCGCGATGAAAGGGGCCGAGTGAAAGACGTTTTTGACTGCCTTGGTGTTCATAGACTGCATTGAGGGATTCAACCCGCATTCTCTGCCATTTGGCCGAGAATAGCTCAGCCGAAGGCCCGTGTCGGCGCGGGGCTTGACGACGCGCGAACCAGGAAGGTACACCTCATCTCGGGAACGCGATTGACGGGCAACCGTAGCCGAGGAATAGCGCTCGGCGGTTTAACCCATTCAGCGCGTCACTTACGTTGGACCGCCGGCAGGCCACAACTTCCGCAGAACCATGTCGCAAAACGCCGGATGTGCACTTCGCCGCATTTTCATGGGGGCCGCGCTCGCGCTGGCCACTTTGGGCGCGATCGCAATCCCGTCGGTTGCAGCGGAGACCGGTGAACCGCCCTATGAACAACTCACCGGCACCTACGTGCTGGAGGACGGACGCCTCTTGATCATTTGGGACGTCGTTGACCAGATGCCGCAGAATGCCCACCAACTGGTCGTCACCGAGCCGGCCTCCGGATGGGTCCGTTCGCTCCATCCGGACGACACGTCGCCCTTCCGATTTTCCGCCGGCCCGGGGTGGTTCGTGCCGACGCCGCGGGAAGCTACGCTGACCTTCGATCAGCACGACAGCAAGCCGGCTCATTCGGTCCAGTGGACACTGGAGGGCGATGTCGCCGTCGGCGAACGCGCGCCCCTCCGGCGGCGGTCGCTGAGCATCGAGTCCGGCGATGTGGTCCTGGCCGGCGAACTGGTGCTGCCCCCGGAGTCGGTTGCCCAACCGCCTTATCCGGGTTTGCTGATGATCCCGGGTTTCGGTCCGCTCACGCGCAACACGCCCCGATACGTTGCCGATCAATACGCGATGGCCGGCATTGCCGTCCTGATTCACGACAAGCGCGGAGCCGGAGAATCGACCGGGAGATGGGTGCCGGGCGCGGTCCCGGATTTCGCACGGGATGCCGAGGCGGCGCTGGCCGTGCTCAGGGAGCAGCCCGACGTGGATCCAGGGCGAGTGGGTGTCATGGCCTCCAGCCTCGGCGGCATGACCGCCGCGCTGCTGCACGAGAAGGACCCGGACTGGGCCTTCTTCGTGTGTCGGGTCTGCCCGACGGTCCCGCACTGGGAAACGAAGCTTGCCTCCATTCCGCAACAAGGACGGGCCGCCGGCCTGCCGCCGGGCGAGATCCTGGATGCGCTGGCCCGGCAGGTCCTCGCCGACCGCTACGCCGTGACTCGGGAGAACTACGAGGCACTGGCGTCGGTCGAGGAGACCACCCGGACTGACGAATGGCGCAACCGGATCGGTCACCCTTCCGACTGGCCGCCAGTGATGCCCGCGGAATCATCGGCATGGGACGGCTATGCGGCAGTCCTCGGCGCGGATCCCCAGCAGCTCTATCGAAACATCCAAGCACCGTTGCTGGTGATCCTCGGCGAGTATGACCATGAGTTGCCCGGCCATTACCATGCTTCCCGGTTGCGCTGGGCCCTTGAGCAGTCAGGTCATCAGCATCATGAGATTCGAGTACTGCCGAAAGCGAGCCACGGACTCATGGAGACGGAATTCGATGAATCGGGGCAACGCCGGCCGTTCCGCAGATTCGTCCCGGGCTGGCACCAGGCGATGGTCGAATGGGTCGTTCAGCAGGTGGGCGATGTCTCAGCAGGGGACTGAAACGGCAGCTTGCAGCCGCGTCCCGTACCCGTCGAACTCATCTTGACTCACGACTCTCCGGGGCTTGTGTGCCGGAATCATCCTGGGGCGCACATCTGAAGAGGGGTCCATGAAGACTCTGAGTGCTCAAGTCGTTTTGTCTCTTGTTCTAGTCATTTCCGTTTGCAGTGAAGGCTGGGCAAACGAGTCCGACGAGGCGGTGATCCATGCCGCGATCGTGGAATGGTCCGCGGCAGCTCAGGCGAAGGACCCTGACGCTTTCGTGTCGGTGTACGCGCCGGACGCCATGCTGTTGCTGGAGGGCGCGCCGGACATGCGGGGCGTGTAGGCCATCCGCGCCGGTATCGGCGAGCTGATGCAGGATCCCAATTTCGATCTGTCCTTCGAAGCCGACCAGGTGGTGGTCTCCAAGGCGGGGGACATGGCCTACGAGTTGGGCACCTACGGTCTGAGCCTGAGCGACCCGGACGGTAACCCGATGTCGCAGCATGGCTACTACGTGGTGGTATGGCAAAAGCAGGCCGACGGGAGCTGGAAGGTCGTGATCGACGCGCCGGTTTCCGACCCGCCGCAAGCGGCATCCGACTGAAACAAGGGTCAGTGTGCGTTTTCGAGCCTCGTAAGGGGCAATGCACACTGGCCGCGTTTTCGGGCCACGCTTGAATGCCTGGAGGGCGGCAAGCAAACTCCCGAATGATGGTCGGAAAACCGCGATTCGTGAACGAGGGGCGCCAAAGACGACTGGCCCCGCAGACCTATTTCGGTGACTCCAGCCGGGAATTCAGCGTGTCCGGTCGCTGTTATCTTCGCGAGTCCAACTATGCGCAGGACTCCGCCCTCCCGCTGCACAGTCACGAGCACCTGCACTTCTGCTACGTCATTTCCGGCCGCTACGAGGAGGAAGTCGAGGGTCGCGGCTTTCAGCGGCAGCCGGGTGAGTTGATGGTCTATCCCGCGGGCGCAAGTCATGCCGAGCAGCATCGCCGGAAAGGTCGCCACCTCATCCTGGAGGTTCATCCGGCACTGGCCCGCGGTGCTGCTGATGGCGCGGCCGTGTTGAATCGGCCCGGCTCGCTCGAGGCCACCCCGCTGAGGCGAGGCCTGCTCATGCGCCTTCGCCACGAACTGCGCCAGGGGGACGCACTGTCTGCAGAGGTGTTCGAATCCCTCTTGCTGGAGCTTCTGGCCGATTGTGGTCCGGTGCGGGAGCGATTGTCCGATGCCCCGCGCTGGATCGGTACCGTGGTCTCAAAGCTTCGCCGGACCTACGGCGATCCCGCCGGGCTCGACGCGTTGGCCGACGAGGCCGGCGTCCATCCGGTCTATCTGGCACGCCGCTTTCGTGAAGCCACCGGCTGCAGCATCGGGGAGTTCACCCGGAACCTGAGGTTGTCCCACGCGCAGCAGTTGCTGGCCGAAAGTGGCATGAGCCTGGCGGAAATCGCGCTGGAGGCGGGATTTTTTGATCAAAGCCACTTTTGCCGCGTCTTCAAGTCGCAGATCGGCATGACGCCCGGCGCCTACCGGCGCAACGCCAGGGTGTAGCTCCGGGGCAGAGAGTTCGAGTCGTACAAGAACCGGCGCGGACCGGCCCGTATGCTCGGTCGCATGAAAAGCCCAGCCATACTGATTTTCCTTGCGCTGCTGCTGACCGGCTGCGCATCACGAGTCGACGACCGGTTCGAAGACGAGCGGTGGCGCCAATATCCGTCGCCGGAGGCCGCCGGATTCTCCGATGATGCGCTCGAGCCCGCCTTTCAGGCGGCGACGGAGGCCGGATCCGTGGCGGTGATGGCGGTCCACCGCGGCCG
>JAWVZU010000030.1:0-20972 GCA_033722075.1 Lysobacterales bacterium | reverse complement strand
GCATAATTCGCGCTTGCATTCGCGTGTTGCATGGCGAGTGACCTTTTTTGCGGGGAGAACTCTCCAACCATGGTCTTGATGATCGACAACTACGATTCCTTTACCTACAACCTCGTCCAGTACCTCGGCGAGCTCGGGGTGGAGGTCGAAGTGCGCCGAAACGATCGCATCGGCGTCGACGAGATCGCCCGGCTGCAACCCAGCCATATCGTGATCTCGCCGGGGCCGTGCACGCCGAACGAGGCCGGCGTATCGATGGAGACGATTCGCCGCTTCGGGGAGACCGTCCCGATCCTCGGCGTGTGTCTCGGTCACCAGTGCATCGGCCAGGTCTTCGGTGGCGATATCGTTCGGGCCGGGGCGGTGATGCACGGCAAGACCTCGCAGGTTTACCACACGGCCGAAGGTGTTTTCCGGGAACTGCCCAGCCCGTTTGAAGCCACCCGCTACCACTCGCTGGTGGTTGCGCCGGAGTCGATTCCGGAATGCCTGGAGGTGACCGCCTGGACCGTGAACGAACAGGACGAGGTGGACGAGAACATGGGCTTCCGTCACCGTGAGCTCCCGATCGAGGGCGTTCAGTTTCATCCCGAATCCATCCTGACCGAACACGGTCACGCCATGCTGGCGAATTTCCTGCGAGGGCAGTAGACCATGGAAATCAAGGAAGCCATCAGCCGCATCGTCGACCGTGAGGATCTCAGCGGTGAGGAAATGACCGCCGTCATGCGGCAGATCATGACCGGTGCGGCCACGCCGATCCAGATCGGCGGATTCCTGGCCGGCCTGCGGGCCAAGGGCGAAACGGTGGAGGAAATTGCCGCCGCTGCGTCGGTCATGCGCGAACTGGCCCTGCGCATCGAGGTGTCGCCGGAGAACCTGGTTGATACATGCGGCACCGGCGGTGATGGGAGCAAGACGTTCAACGTCTCAACCGCATGCGCCTTCGTTGTCGCCGCAGCCGGGGGGCGAGTGGCCAAGCACGGAAATCGCTCCATGTCCTCGAAATCGGGCAGCGCCGATGTCCTCGAGGCGCTGGGGGTCAACATCGAACTGGGCGCCGAAGAGGTTGCTGACTGTATCCGCTCGGTCGGTATCGGGTTTCTGTTCGCGCCGGCGCACCACAGCGCCGCCCGCCATGCGGCCGCGCCGCGCCGGGAGCTGGGCACGCGGACCCTGTTCAACCTGCTTGGACCGCTGACCAATCCGGCGGCAGCGCCCCACCAGTTGCTCGGCGTTTTTGCAGCCCGCTGGGTTGAGCCGATGGCCAAGGTATTGCGAAGCCTGGGCAGCCGGCACGTGCTGGTAGTGCATGCCGAGGATGGGCTGGACGAGATTTCCATTGCCGCGCCCACCTGGGTGGCCGAGCTACAGGAAGGCCAGGTCCGGAGCTATCGGATCGAACCGGAATCCCTGGGTATCGCCCGGCAATCGCTGGATCCGTTGCGGGTGGATTCCCCTGAAGAGAGCGCCGAGATGATCCGTGAGGTGCTTGGCGGAAGGCCTGGCCCGGCCCAGGACATGGTGGCCCTCAACGCCGGGGCGGCGCTCTATGCTGCGGATCTCGCCCCGTCCATTGCGGCCGGCCTGGAACGAGCCCGGTCCGCTCTCGAGGAAGGCGCGGCGCTGGCGAAGCTCGAGCAGCTCGCGGCCGCCTCGCGGAACGCATGAGCGGGGACAACGTGCTGCGTCGAATCCTGCGGCGCAAGGCCGAAGAAGTCACCGCTCGGGCGCGCGAACTGGGACTGCGCGAGTTGTCTGCACGGGCGGAAGATGCGCCTCCGGTGCGGGATTTCGAAGGTGCGCTGCGGTCACGTATCGATGCCGGCCGTCCGGGCGTGATCGCCGAAATCAAGCGGGCCTCGCCGAGCAAGGGCCTGATCCGCGCGGATTTCGATCCGCCGGCGATTGCCCGCAGCTATGCGCAACACGGGGCCGCGTGCCTTTCCGTGTTGACCGACCGGGATTTCTTCCAGGGCGATGATCAATTTCTGAAGGAAGCCCGGGAGGTCGTCGACCTGCCGGTCCTGCGGAAGGATTTCATCATCGATCCGTACCAGGTCTACGAGACGCGGGTTCTCGGCGGTGATTGCCTGCTGCTGATCGTTGCCGCCCTGGGAGCTACGCAGCTGCACGAGCTGAGCGCCCTGGCGCTGGAGTTGGGGCTGCATGTGCTGGTTGAGGTCCATGACGAGACCGAGCTGGAGCGAGCTCTGAGCACCGCGGCGACCCTGGTCGGGATCAACAACCGGGACCTGACAACCTTCGAGACCGATCTCGAGACCAGCCTCACGCTCGCGCCCCGGGTCGATGACGAGCGACTGGTGATCGCCGAGAGCGGCATCCACTCGCCGCAGGACGTGACGCGCCTCCAAGCCGGTGGGATCCAGGCGTTTCTGGTGGGGGAGGCTTTCATGCGGGCCGATGATCCAGGCCGGCGGCTGGCTGACCTCTTCGGCATTTAGGCGTGTTGCGCGCCTGGCCTTACGTGTCGCCGTTGTTGTCGAAGACCACGATGGTCTTGCCTGACACCGACACCATCCCTTCTTCCTCCAGCGCCTTGAGGACCCGCCCGGCCATTTCCCGCGAGCAACCGACGATGCGGCTGATCTCCTGGCGGGAAATCTTGATCTGCATGCCGTCCGGGTGAGTCATCGCATCGGGCTCTTCGCACAGGTCCAGCAGCGTTCGGGCGACCCGCCCGGTCACGTCCAGGAACGCCAGCCGTCGAACCTTGCGGGACGTATGGAGCAGTCGATCGGAGAGTTGACAGCCGATCGCGTAAAGCAGGAACGGGCAATCTTCCTTGAGTTCGTTGTTGAGGAGCTGCTCCAGGCGCTGGTAGCTGATCTGAGCCAGTTCGCACTTGGTCCGGGTCTTGACCAGCACGCCACGCCGGTCCTGGTGCATGAACAGGCCGATTTCGCCGATGAACTCGCCCTGGTTGAGATAGGCGAGGATAAGCTCCCGGCCTTCTTCGTCCTCGGTGGTGACGCTGCAGGAACCGGATACGATGTAGTACAACGTGTCTGCCAGGTCACCGGGCCGGATGACCGGGCTTTTCGGCGGATAACTGCGCCGGTGACAGAATGAAAGGAAATCTTCCAGCGCCTGCGAATCCGGCTCCCGTAGAGGATCTCCCACCTGTAATCTGAAAGGATTCACTGTTTGCCTGCCTGATGCCACCCGGACGCCCTTTGTAGCCCAATCCGCGGACGCAGGCAAACGTGCGAATGGTTCGACGATTCTGCTAGAATCGCGCCTCGTTCCACTTCGACCGGACCGGATCTCACGTGGTAAAGCCGCTTCCCAGACTGAAGCTGCATGGTTTCAACAACCTGACCAAGTCGCTGAGCTTCAATATCTACGATATCTGCTACACCGCAGACGATGACCAGCGGCGCCGCTACATCGAGTACATCCACGGCCAGTACAACGCGGAGCGCCTGACGGCAATTCTGAGTGAGGTGGCCAGCATCATTGGCGCAAACATCCTGAACGTCGCCCGCCAGGACTACGAACCGCAGGGTGCCAGCGTAACCATGCTGATCGCCGAGGAGCCGATTGACCAGGAGCACGATCCGACAGCGGCCCGGCCCGGCCCCCTGCCGGAGACCATGGTGGGTCATCTGGACAAGAGCCATCTGTGCGTTCATACCTATCCGGAAGCGCACCCCGAGCATGGCATCGCCACCTTCCGGGTGGACATCGACGTCTCGACCTGCGGGGTGATCTCTCCCCTGCGCGCCCTGAACTACCTGATTCACAGTTTCGATTCCGACATCGTGGTGCTCGACTACCGCGTACGGGGGTTCACCCGCGACGTACGCAGCAAGAAGATCTTCATCGATCACAAGATCAACTCGATCCAGAACTTCCTGACCGCGGAAACCAAGCGCCGTTACGAACTGATCGACGTCAACGTCTACCAGGAGAACATCTTCCACACCAAGATGTTGCTCAAGGAGTTCGATCTCGACAACTACCTGTTCGGGCTCAAAGCGGAAGACCTGGAACGGCGTGAGCGGCGCAAGATCGAGGATCGACTGCGGCGCGAAATGCAGGAACTCTACTACGGTCGGAATCTGTGACGCGGAAAAGAAGATCGCCCGAGGCTGGAGCAGGGGATTGAGGGGGAGAAGGAAGCCAGCCTCGGGCGTTGCGTTGCAGCGCGGTTGGGGGTGACCACGCTGAGTCTATAATCAGCCCTCGGGCGTCTAGGTTCCGTGAGGGAAAAATAAAAATCTCGCAATGATTCCCTGGAAAGTCAGCCTCCATCGCGAAGCGCGCCACAGAGGAACGTCCAGGGTTCGCCGAAGGACGGGATGACTACGTGCTGTTCTACCAGTGAGTAGAACGACTCGTCCAGGCGCTCCCGCAGATCGCCGAGCAGCTTGCTGCGGTCGGCAATGCTGTTCGGGTCCACGTCGCTCTGGCCGCAGCACTGCATGGTGATCACCCCGTCGGTTCGCAAGGCGCCGGTGATCAGGCCGATGACCTCGTGGACGAATGCCCGCCGCTCGATGTTGGGCCGAATGGGGTCCATGGTGAGGTCGTAGATCACCGCGTCCACGGACTTGCCCAGGGAGCCCAGGTAGGCGAAGGCATCACCGACTCTCAGATCAACAGCCGGATGATCGAAAGCATTACGGTGCAGTCCGGGAAGATGCGCCCGACAGAGGTCGATCACGACCGGATCGATTTCAACCAGCGTAACGCGCTCCAGGCCGCTCAGTCCCTGGTCCGCGGCCTCGGCCAGGGCCGCCAGGACCCCACCGTCCCCGCCACCGAGCACCACGACCCGTCGGCACTGACGCTGGGTCAGAAGCGGGGCAACCAGTGCGGCGTTGTAGGCGTGATCGGATTCGGAGATCTGCAGGTCGCCGTCAATGATCAACTGATTGCCGAAGATTGGATGGCTGGCAATCTCGATCAGCTGGTATTCGCTCTCGACCCGCTCGATGATCTGCCGCTCCGGGTGGCCGTCGAACTTGTCGATGCCGTCGCGGGTCCGGCGTCGCCTGGGTGTTCGAATAATCATTCGTCGGCAGAGAAATCCTGGAGGAGGCTCAGGGTCACGATGCGAAGCGTGCTGATCAAAAACACGCTGCCGATCACGGTAATCGCGGCGGCGACGTCGATACCGGTTACGGCAATGCCCAGGGCGGTTCCGGCGGCCGGTGGATGCTTGTAGCGGGTCGTCAGCATGAGCAGGGAGCAGATGCCGACCGCCAGCCCGTAGACCAGCGCTGCCGCAAGCTGGCTTTCGTGGGGCACCAGACCGGCCAGACCGCCGCACAGGAGACCCAGCATCTGGCCACCGATGGTGCTGGCGGTTCTCGCGGCTCGGCTCTTCGGCATGGCGAAAACCACGAAGGCCGTTGCTCCAAGCGAGGCAATGACAACCTGGTTGGCTTGTCCCAGGAGCAGGTAGGTGACCGACAGGGTGAGGCCACTGAGAACGGCAGCGAAGAGGTAGGCTTTCCAGCGGGTTTGAAGACGGCCCCGGGCGACCGGGTCCATCAACAGGTCCATGGGGGAATAGCGCGCCATCGGAACCAATTTGCGCGGGTGGGCCGGCGGTGTCAACCATGCGGGACGCCGCGGAAACACATACGGCGCAGTGGGCTACATGGGGGAGAAGAAGCGCTTCCAGCGCGGCGCCAGGTCGTCGTCGAGCTGAACTGACCCGATGACGTGCGTCGCTTGCCCGAGAATGGCCTCCCGGCTGACCGTGCCGTAGAAGCGCGAGTCGCGGCTGTTGTTGCGATGATCACCCATGAGGAAATAGCGACCCTCCGGGATGATCAGGCTTCCGGCCAGGGGCAGGGAACTCGGCGGTGCCCCATACATCACCGGCCGCGAGTGACCCAGCAGGGTTTCGACGGCCAGCGCATGCGATCGGCGATCAGCGTCCGAAAGCTGGCTTGCCACGGTGCTCGGGCAGTTGCGAAAGCTGGGCTCTTCGCCGTTGATGAGCAGGGTCTGGCCACGGATTTCAATATGGTCTCCGGGCAGACCGACCACCCGCTTGACGATCCGCTCGCCGGTTTCGGGCGACTTCGCGATCACGATGTCGCCACGACGGGGATCGGCCCAGTGGGCGACCCGGAGCGTGGTGAAGGGCACTTTCAGGTCGTAAGCCAGGCGGTTCACGAAGATCAGGTCGCCTTCCAGGATCGTCGGCTTCATGGATCCGCTGGGCACGTAGTTCCAGTCGGCAATGGCGGACCGTGAGGCCAGCACCAGCAGGAAGAAGAACACGAATTGGACAAGGGTGGAGCGGCGGGCCTTGTTCCATACGACAGTCGCGGTTTCGGTCATCGGCGGAGAGACGGCAGGCGATTCGGGTGACGGCGCATTATTCAGTGCGCCGTGCCGGACGAGAAGTGCCATTGGTTTAGCGGTCCTGGCAGGCTGAAGCTTGGGGTATGATGCCATCGAGATGTTCGATTTCATGAAACGCCGCCGCGAGTCGATGTCCAAGGTGGACACGGCCTGGTTGCGCATGGAACGCCCGACCAACCTCATGATGATCACCTCGCTGCTCTTCTTCTCGGGTCGGGTCAGCCTCCAGCGACTGCGGGAGACGCTGTTGCAGCGACTGGCACCTTACGAGCGGTTCCTCTACAAGCCGGTCGAAACGCCGGCCGGGGTCGTATGGGAATTCGACGAGGATTTCGACATCAATGCCCACGTGCGGGCGATCGGCCTCCCGGAGCCGGCCGGTCGCAAGGAACTGCAGGATCTCGTAAGTGATCTCGCGAGCACGCCGCTGCCGCGCGGGCGCCCGCTCTGGCAATACCATCTGGTGGAGAACTACGAGGCGGGGCCGGTATTGATCATCCGCATCCACCATTGCTATGCGGACGGTATGGCGCTGGTCCAGGTGCTGCTTTCCATGACCGATGATCGGCCCGATGCAGCGCCCCATGAGGAGCCAGCCAACCCGCAGCTGAAAGCGTACCGTGGGGGGGTTGTCCAGCGGATTCTGGCTCCGGCTCAGAAGGGGCTAGATCACGCCTTCGGCGTGGGCGTGCGGGCGGTGCGGGAAGCGGCTGGCATGGTGCGCAACCCGGGCAGGGCGGCCGACCTGGCGGTGGAAGGGGCCGAGATGGCCAAGGAACTGCTGGTTGCGTTGAGCCTGGGTGCGGACCCGAAGACCCGCTTCAAGGCGGATGAACTCTCCAGCCACAAGCGAGTCGCCTGGTGCGATCCTCTACCCCTGGAGGACGTCAAGCTCCTGGCCCGGTCGCTGGACGTCAAGGTCAACGATCTGCTCATCGCCGCGGCGACCGGTGCCCTGAGGAGCTACCTCGGCCGCCACGACCAGCCGCCCGATCGTCGCTTGTGCATCCGGGCGACGGTGCCGGTCAACCTGCGACCGCTGCACCACTCAAAGGAACTCGGCAACCATTTCGGGTTGGTTTTCCTGGACCTGCCCATCGGCGAGCCGAACCCGCTGCGGCGGGTTGAGCAGGTCCACGATGCCATGCAGCACCTCAAAGAGTCCAAGCAGGCGACCGTTTCGCTTGGCCTGCTCGGGGCGCTGGGATTGGGTCCTGCCGCGGTTCAGGCGCCGGCGCTGGAGTTTCTCAGCAGCAAGGCGACCACGGTGCTGACCAACGTCCCGGGCCCGACGAAGCCGCTTTACCTCGCCGGTGCGCGCATCGACCAGCAGATGTTCTGGGTTCCCCAGACCGGAAACATCGGTCTGGGGATCAGTATTCTCAGCTACAACGGCTCGGTTTTCATGGGCATCATGACCGATGCTCGCCGGGTGCCCGATCCCGAGGAAATCGTGGATCGCTTCGGGCCCGAATTCGACCGCCTGATGCTGCTGCGGCTGATGTTCCCGGAGCACATGGTTCCGCGCGGCCGCGATGCAGATGCTCTGATGGCGCATTGGGGATAGCCGGCGCCCAGTGCGCTAGATCATCAGCGTCGCTGCAAGCAGGCCGTGAAACCAGGCCCACCCGGTAAGCAGACCGGCAAAGCGGGTCATCCTGGCGCCCAAGAGGCCACCCAAGCCGGCTGCGAGAGCCGATCCAGCCAGCCAGCTTCCGGAGCTTTCACCCAGGAATGCAAGCATCATGACAGCAAAGCCGGTGGCAATCAGGCCGGCGGTACCGCGTGCCTGGCGAGCCTCGAAGGCTGCGGCCATGAGGATAAGGCCGCCGGCAGCCAGCCACGCTGCAGTGATGTTGGGCTGATGAAGGTCGGGGGCCGCCTGGACGACCAGCAACGTCGCCAAAAGCGCTCCCGTACCGCCGATAACGCCACGGATGCCGGGCCCAATCGTCGGTCGGCCTACTCGGGTTCGGGTGATCGGCCGAAGCCAGGCAGTCGGGTCGCGGAGGGTCTCGAAAGACCACCCCATGGGATCATGATTGTGGTAGAACGACGGTTTCATCAGACTCTCCTACTTACCTATAAGTAAGGTAATGGGCCAAATTTTTTTGCCCCTTCGAATCAAATCGCCGCTGTGGCCACGATTTGAATATAAACATCGGCGGCTAGGACATTCACCCTAGTTCTCCTCCGGCCGGGTATAGAGTTCTTCTCGATAGCCGTCGGCCACCTGGCGGACGACATTGCTTCCGGTCATTATGGACATCTGCCTCGCACCCTGGATTGCGGTGCCGATCTGCATGGCCTTGCCCGTTGCTGAACCGGAAAACCGGAACTCTCCCGCGTCGCGCCCTGCCTCGAGCGTCTCGGCCAGCCAACCATGAATCAGCTTGCGCAGTTCGGTCACGGCCGCCTGCAGTTCTTCGGGCAATCGCTCGAAACTGGCGGCCAATGCCCCGAAGGCGCACATCTGACATCCGTCGTCGACTTCGTGCTCGCTACGGTGGAAGTACGCCTCGAGCTGCCGTGTGGGAGACACCTGGTGACGCCGCGCTTCCTCCATGTCGCCGCGAATTTCATCCGTGAACTGTTCGATCAACGCGACGCCCAGGTCGTTCTTGCTCGGAAAGTGGTAATGGACCGCGGCATTCTTGATGCCGAGATGGGTCGAGATGTCGCGATAGGAGAAGCCCTCGATGCCCCGGCTTTGCAGGAGGTCGCGAGCGCGTTCGATGATCTGTTCCCTTGTGTCGGTCTGACGAGGCGACATGTTGAAAACCTGAAGGTTACTTACTTGCAAGTAAGATAACCGGCTCGGTCGCTCGTGTCAACTGTTCTCGCGCTACTCGAGTTCTGCCTTCGCTGCTTCCACGTCAAGCTTTTCCATCGCATCCATCGGTTCGGCTTCGGAAGCGGCAACGTACAGTTCGGACGCTTCTTCGTAACCATCGTCGCCCTTCAGCAGCAGCAACCCGTTGGCGTACTCCATCTGAACGATCGGGGACTCCGGGAACAGGCTGGTCGACTTCTTGAAATGACCCAGTGCCTTATCGGCGCTGGCGCCATAGGTCAGTTTGCCGACCATCTTGCCGACCTTGTCGATGATTTCGGCGTGGTACAAGCCCATGGCCGTGTGCGCGTCCGCGTGATCGGGCTCCAGTTCGAGAGCACGCTCCAGCGCTGTCTTGATCTTCCCCCCAAGGCCCTGGCTCAGCGCCTTGGTAATCGAAATGCCCTGGCTGTACCGCCCCAGGGCAAAAGCCTGGAAGTAGAACGAATTGGCGTGTTTCGGCATCGCTCCCTGGGCCTCTTCGGCTCGCTCGGCAACCTCCTGGAACAGCTTCAGCTGGGCGGTTTCGTCCTCTTCCAGGTTGGCCGCATATATGCCCTGGGCCTTGTTGGCGACGAAATAGCCCACTGGACCGAGTGCCAGGCCCTGGTCCACCGCGTCCGCGAAGTCACCCCGGTGATAGCAGCGCCAGGCTTCCTGCAGCGCTTCGGAAACCGCTCCCGGGTCATCACTGACGACACCATACTGGTCATTCATCTCGTCCAGGTATTCGGCCGAAGGAAACGGTTCGCGATCTCCGCGATGCAATCGGTCCCAGGCGTCGGCGAGGCTCTCGCCGGAATAATCGAATGCGCCGGCCGGATAAGGAAATTTCTGCCAGGAACGTGCCATCGTGCTACCCCCTTTTGAGCTGTCGTTCGGAGTTTACCGCGTTCCCAAGGCGATGGGTTTTTTACTTTAATTCTGCGCGTAGTCTGATGGCCGCTCTGGGTCGAAATCGGCCTGAAGCACTAGTGTGTTTGTTCTAGTTCTAAGGCCTAGGATTAACCCAAGATCAGAAAAGATCGCAACTGACCAATCAACGGAGGATTGTAATGACGACTTATACGCAACGCATTGGACGCGCAGCAACCCAGGTCAACGAAACTGCTCGCGAAATCTGGCTGGCTGGACTCGGCGCATTTGCCCGTGCCCAGGACGAAGGCAACAAGCTTTTTGACATGCTGGTGAAGGAAGGTACGCAGCTGGAGAAAGAGACCAAGAAGGACATCGACAAGCGCGTGGTCAACCTGCGCAGCGCCGTCGAAGCCCGGGTCGAGAAGGTTCGCGATACCGCCAATTCGAACGTGCAGAAGTTCGAGCGCGTTTTCGAAGATCGAGTGGCCCGCGTTCTGGCCCGACTCGGTGTGCCGACCGCCGACGACATCCAGGCGCTGTCGAAGCGTGTTCAGGCCCTGAGCAAGGAAGTGAAGGCGCTGAACGAAGGTTCCACCAAGGCTCGCACGACCAAGAAAGCAGCCTGATCGGGAACGCCCTGTCAGAGTGACGAGGAAACCGCGGCTTCGGCCGCGGTTTTTTTTTGCTAACGCACCTCGTCGAGCATCTTGATCAGGTCCGGCAACAGCGCGGAAGCATAAGGCCATTCTTCCGGGTCATAGGGTTTGAAGCGTGTCGTGCGCTGGAAGCGGCGCATCAGCTGCCGGCCGCGTTCGCTTTCGTGGGCGGTGGTGAGGATCTGCAACAGGCGCTCCCGCACCGCCGGATCCATGTCCTTGCGGACCAGTTCCACGGCACGGGGCAGGGGCTCGCTGCGGAAGATGACCTTGAAGTCATCCTGGAAGCTGCTCGGAACCTGGTAAGGGCGCGACCAGTCGGTGTCGGCCAGGGCGCCGCCCTGCACCGATCCACGGTGCACCCAGGTGGAGGTGTTGATCTCGTCGCCGGAAAAGAAATAACCGATGGTTTCGGGATCCGGCTGTTCGCTGGGGTTGCGCATCAGGACGATCGGCAGTCCCCGGCGGTACATCTCCAGCGCGGGAATCATGAAGCCGGTGGTAGAGCCCGGATGCTCGAATGCCACGGTATTTCCCAGCAGGTCCTCCAGCCGCTCGATCGGGCTGTTCTTCTTCACGAACAGCACGGATCGATAAGCCTCCTCTCCGTGTTTCCAGCGTTCCAGAACGATGTCCGCGCCGGTTTTCGAACTGAGAAACAACCCCATGCCGATGGTCTCGGCAACCCAGTCGACCTGGCCCGTTTCGAGCAAGGCGATCATCTCGCGGGCGTTGTCGGCCAGCATGATGTCGCCGCGGGTGATGCCGACATCCCCCATCTGACCGGTCACCCAGTCGATGAGCGGACGCATACCCTCCAGATCGGTGCGCGGATCGTCGGAGATCTTGCCGAGAATCAGGGTGTCGCGGGGCTCCGGCTGACTGGTCTGACCATGGGCCAAGAGCGCCGGAAGGAGCAGACACAGCAGTAAGGCTAGCTTCTTCACCCGTTTCGTCGCATAAGGAGAGGACTGCAAGTGTAGCAACCTGACGAAAAAAAAACGCGTCCCCGGCAGGTTATACTGAGAGCCCCTCACAGCATGCGGGTAATGTCAGATGAGGGCCGGAGCGCGCGCGCCGGTGATCTTGCTGGGCATGGTGGCCGCCCTTGGCGGAACGGCCGGCTTTGGGCAACCGCACGACACCGATCGCCCGGAGCTGATATCCATCGCCCAGGTCCTCAGCGACGCTGACGCCGATACGGTACCCGACCGGTTGGATCAGACCGTCCGGATCCGCGGTGTCGTGACGGTGCCGCCGGGGGTGCTTGCCCAGCAGTATTTCCAGGTCATCGCCCAGGACGCCACCGGCGGAGTCAGCCTGTTTTCCTACGATTTGTCCATGCCGCTGGAGCCCGGTGACCTGATCGAAGCCGTGGGTGTCGTCGGACAATATCGCGGCGCCGTCCAGGTTCAGGATGTTCAGGTAACCCGGATCGGCGAGGAACCCCTGCCGGATTTCCGTGCCGTGTCTCTGGAAGAGGCGGCGAGTTGGGCGAGCTTCGGCCAGCGGGTGCGGGCCGTGGGCATGGTTGGGGAAATGGAAGTGACCTCCTTCGGCACCATGCCCCTCGTGGATCGGAAGGGCAACGAGATCACGGTCTATTTTCCGCAAAAGGTGATGCGCACTTTTCCCTACGGACTTTTCCAGCCGGGCTCGGAGGTGGCCGTTTCGGGAGTGGTATCGATCTTCGACCAGTCCTGGCCTTTCGACAGTGGCTTCCAGCTGGTGGTGACCGAGCCGGGCCAGATCCAGCTCGTCAGCGAGGCGCCGCCGGGCTGGCACCGCTGGATCGGCTGGGTCGCAGCGGTCCTTGTTCTGTTCCTGATCCTCGGGGTCGGCGCGGTGGTCCTGATCCACCGCCGGCAGCGTGACCGGAAGCGTGAGCTCGGTACGCTGAACGCCCTCTCCTCGGCCTTGAGCACTCACGGCCTCAGCAAGCAGCAGCTGGCTGAACTCGCATGCAGCATCCTGACCCAATACGGCTTGTTCGACGCCGCTGTCGTGCACGGGCTCTCCGACGACGGCCTGACCCTGCTCGCTTCCGCCGGCTTGCCGGAGGAGATTCGCGCATTGCTCGACTATGGGATGCCCGGTGAGGAGGGTTTTGACCCGCTCCGCATGACCGAGCAGATCGACTCGCAGGCCATTGCCGACCGTGTAGCGGCCAGCGGGCTCAATCTTGTTGCCCTGGTGCCCCTGTCCACGGGGGCACAACCACATGGCACCCTGACCGTTTTCTCCCGGTCCTCGCCGCAGCAGTCCCGGACCCAGGAGAGCACGCTGGTCGCAGGCTCAAAGCTCATCGCGCTTGGGCTGGAGGCAATCCATTCGCGCCAGCGCGCGGAACTGGATCAGGAAGCGCTGAAGCAACTGGCGATCACCGATGATCTGACCGGGCTGTACAATCGCCGCTTCCTTGACGAATACCTGCGCATCCAGCTGGCTATGGCCCGGCGCCGCGGTCACTGCGTCGCTTTCCTGGCCATCGACCTGGATCACTTCAAGCGCGTCAACGACAACTGGGGCCACGCGATCGGCGATCGGGTGCTGGAGCAGGTGGCCGAGAGGCTCCGCAAGTTCACCCGGGCGAGCGACCTGCCGGTGCGCTACGGTGGCGAGGAGTTCCTGCTTGTGCTTGCCGACACGAGCGTCGCCGAGGCCGAGGTCTTTGCGGAGCGACTGCGAGCCAGCTTCGACTCCCGGTCTTTCGAGGACATCGTGCCGGGACAGGCGATCACCGTGACCGCCTCCATCGGCATCGCCGTATTTCCAGCCCACGGCGAGCACATCGATGCGGTTCTCGCGGCGGCCGATTCGGCGCTTTATCGCTCCAAGAACGAGGGGCGCAACCGGGCTACGCTTGCGGCAATCAGCGATCCAGCGAGAGACGCCTGATCTCGGTCTCGTCGCGAATCCAGGCCCCGCCCTCCGAGTAGGTCACGTTGACTGACGCGAAGTTGCCCGCGCCGGGCTCGTTCGACGGCTCCCGCAGGGTCAGGGTCATGCTGCCCGCTTCCGTGTCCACCACCTCGCCGAACTCGCGGATGCGCGGGAATCCGGTTCGCTCGAACAGGGTCACCGTGGTCGGCGTTCCGAAGGTGAAATCCTCCTCGAGACCGAAGAACCACACCGGTGTTCCGTCCTGTGCATAGACATAGAGGAGAACGAACACATCGACGGTCCCATCCTCGGTCACGATGTTCTCCAGCGAGAAACCCCAACCCTGGTCCTCCTCGCTGGCGAACCAGAGTCCGCCGAAGTCGCCTGCTGGTTCCGGCCGGGTGGCAGGGGAAACCAGCGGTTCGGCGCACCATTCACCGACCTGGTTTCCGATGGCCCACTGGAAGGAGACGCGGGCCACCGCGCCGCGCCGATCCACCCCATCGGTGCAGGCGGGGCTATTGGCGACGGCGTTGAGCGAGACGGCGACCTGGCTGAACGTGTCCGGGTCGGCCTGCTGCGGAGGCTCGCGTCCGGGATCGTAGAGGTAACGGGGAAAGCCGTTGCCGTCGGCGTTGCGGATACCCGTGAAGGCGCCGTTGTCGATGACGCCCACCGCCTGGAACCACTCCGGCCGTCCGCCTCGTGTCTCGTAGCTGTAGAAGGTCAGCACATAAACTTCCCGGCCCTGGGAATCGGTGCCGCCCAGCTGCAGGTCAAAACCGTGACCGGCCCGGGCCCGGTCGAAATATTGTCCGATGAAGGGCAGCCGACCGTTGCTGTCGGCCCAGCCGACGCCGTCCATGATGCGCCGGCTCATGCCGAGACTTCGCAGTGACTCGCTCGTGCACAGCGCGTTGGTCGGGCGCATGAGGTCGCAATAGGCGTTGCTGACGTGAAACACGGAGGATCCGGGATTGAACGGCGTTGGCGCGTGCATACGAACCAGGCCGGCCTCGAAGTTCAGCAGCGTGTTGCTCTCCTGGACGGCGGCCTGATCGTCGATCCAGAGGAGGTTGTCGAATGACACCACCGCCTCCGCCCGATCGGCGTCGCTGAGCGACGGATCGTCCAGCCGGACCGGTGCGCCGTTGCGCAGGGTCGCGAGCTGGTGGACGAACACGTCGGCGACCTGGCGCCCACTCACTGTCTCGAGCCGCCCATCGCTTCCCAGCAGCCCGAAGAAGCCCAGGCCGTGGATGATTTCGTGCATCGAGATGGTGATGAAGTCCAGGCCGGGCGTTGACGAGTCGGCCGGATCGAAGCCGTAGTAGAACCGGTCCGCGGCCTGCTCGTTGAAGCTGATGATGACCTCCTGGTCGGCGCACTCGAAGCCGCCGAAAATCCGGCACACGTCGGTGCCGGCGAGCCGTGTCGCCGTGGCCTGGGTATGGATCAGGTCGCGGGGCAGGCCGGGACTGTTGATCGGCAGTCGATTGCTGCGCGCCCCGGCCAGCGTCTGTGCGCCGTTCTCGCTGGGACCGAGATCCCGCCAGCAGGCGCGGATTCGAATGGGCACCCGGCTCGAGAGTTCGGCCGACAGAAGCTCGGCAGCTTTCAACATCGCATTGCGTCGGGCCTGGCCGACGGTGGTGGCATCGTTGCCGTCCCGCGGTGTATAGGGCGCACCGTCGTTCCATGGTGCGGTATTGCAGTTTCCGGCACCGGTGGCGTTGGAGAAATCGACTTCGAAGGCGTTGTCCGGAGCCGGCTGGCGGGAAAAGGTCAGCGACAGGCGCGCATCGACGGCCGGCCCGGAGAAGCCGACGATGGCCACGTGCCAGCGGCGCCCACCCACGGCGGGCGATGAGAAGTCCTGAAGGTTGACGAACTCGTCCCCAAAACCGGAGATGGACCAGAAATCCGCCTCTTCGAACAGGTCGTCCGCTACGGCCGTCTCGGAGAAAGGTTGGTCCGCGCGAAGGAAAATGTCGATATCGCGGCCCGCACCACCGTCCGACAACTGGATGAGCGCGTTGCGGATACCGCCAGGTGCATCAAAAAAGAAGGCCTGGTTGACGACCTCTTCGTTTCCGGATGCTGCGGGGACCTCGAAGACCGCCTCTGAGCCGTCGGTCAGTTCCAGTTCCTGGGCGGATGTCCCCGAGGTGACGGCGACCAGCAATGCCAGCGCAGGAAGCCGGCTCAAGGCTGCACCGGTGGGCTTGAGTGGTCTGCCTCGGCCGCCTCGTGCTCGATGATCCAGCGGCCGGTCTCGTCCCGGCGGACGACGAGCGGGGGCAGCGACGGCGCATCCAGCCGTTCGATTCCCCTGCGGCTCATGAGGGTGCGGTAGCGCTCCGTTTTCGAGCCCTGACCCGTGGTGGCGCGTTCCCACTTTAGTTCCACGCGCAGCGGCTGGGACGCCGGCTCGTCACCGCCGGCAGCGCTGAAAAGCGGGACTACCAGTCCCAATAGAAGCTGTGCTGTCGTCATCAATGTCCTCTTCCAAACGTGATCTTCGTCACGGTCTGCCGTAGGTTTGCCCGGTATTTTAGGCGATACCCATGCGAATAGTCGTTCAACATCTCTCCGAAATCGGTCCCGGTCGCCTCCAGGCCTGCTCCGCAGAGTATTATCAGTCGCTGCTGATCGGTCGCGGCTCCCTTTGCGAAATCGACTTCCGCGGCAACCGTCGGGTCAGCCGTACCCACGCCATCATCGAATGGAACGGCGACGACGCGGCGGGAACGCTTCGGATTCGCGATCTCGACAGCACCAACGGCACCTATGTCAACGGTCAACGCGTGGAAGGAGAAGCCCGACTGGCCGGCGGTGATCGCATCCGCCTGGGAACGCGCGGGCCCGAGATGGAGATCAGCATCAAGCGCGGCACCGGTGAATATGCCGTCGAAAACCCGGTCCATGTGCCTGCCGGATTGGACGACAGCGCCGGCTGGCCGTGCGGCATCAGCTATTGATTGGCGGCAAGAAAGGCGCTCAAGCCGGCCGGTTCGAAAATCGGCAGTGAGCATCGATTGTCCGTACACACGAAGACGGCCGGTCGCTTCAGCTCCGGATAGGTGACATCGGGGTTGGGCAGCGGCCCCTCGGAACGATCCCACCATTCCGGACGCTTGTACCAGCCTGGCTGGTCCAATGCGGCCAGGAACAGCTGCTGAGCAATCGGCTCGTCCTTGCCGCCCACCACCGTCAGATGCAGCGGGTCGCGATTGAACTCGCGATCAGCCAGCAGAATACCCGCTTCCGTGATCCGCCGTGTGGCCACGTCCGGCGTCGTGAGATAGCGCATGGCCTCCGCGGCAATCTCTCGGTACCGGGATTCGCCGGTAATCTGGAAGAGCAGGTTGGCGAAACGGGCCAGAGCGATATTCTCGTCGATCTGAGGAACCGGCTTGATGACCGCGTCGGCACTCTGGGCCGTTGAAAACCCACCATGTTCATCCCTAAAGCGAGCATCGATGAAGTCCGCCGCCCGGCCGGCCTTGGCCAGAAAATTTCGCTCGGCGGTGGCCTTGTAAAGGGCCAGATAGGCGCGTCCCATGGCCAGCGTATCCGCCAGGTAAGGGCCCGCCGGATCGTTTGCGCCATGGCGAAAGCCGCCGTCGGCCGTTGCGCGGTTGGCCTCGATCCAGGCTACGGCCCGTAGTGCGGCGTCGAGTGCGGTCTCGTCCCGGGTGAATTCGTAGCGCGTGGCGAGGGCCTCCGCGATTACACCGTTCTCTCGCGCATAACGGTTACGATCGATGCGCGGAATACCCAGTGCGCGACGTTCGGCGTCCGGCAGCGAGAAATAGCCCGCAGCCTTTTCGCCCGGCACCAGGTCCGCGTCCTGGCTGGCGTAGAACGCGCCGTCGCGATCAGTCAGAAAATTCCGGAGGTAGTCCTGAATGAGCCGGGCCGCACGGCTGTATTGCGCCTCGCCTGTCCGCGCTGCGGCCAGGACGTAAATGCGCAGATACTCGCCCTGGATCGTCGCCAGCTTCTCGAAATGCGGGTGTTCCCAGTCGGCGAACGTGGAATATTGGTAAACCCCGCCCCAGACCGGATCGATCAGGGCGAGGGCGGCATCCAGGGTGCGTCGGGCCCGTACACACGCGGCCGCGCCTCCTTCGCCGCACAGCACCAGGTCCAGCTCGACACTGTCCCGGTCCAGGAACTTCTGGTTGATGGCGAGTCCGCCGGTCTCCGCATCATGGGTGGTGACGTGGCGTCGGAGCAGTTCCGATCGCAGGGCTTCGTCCAGGGAACTGGTCGCGGCGATAACCGGCTGCTCAAGCTGCGCACTGGCCTCGGGCGTCGGATCGGCGATGATGGCACGGAGCAGCCGCGCCATCGGTTCCGGACCGATATAGCCCTGGCGTTTGACCATGTCCCGCCCATCCGGGGTGAACCAGATCGTCGCCGGCCACCCGTAGTCACGGTAGCGATTGGCCAGGTCCGGCCGGGCATCCTGGTCGATGCGCACAGGAATGAAGTGGCCATTGATCAGTTCGGCGACTTCCGCATTGCCATAGGTCTCACGATCGATCACGTGGCACCAGTGGCACCACACCGCCTCCAGATAGAGCAGCACTGGTTTGTTCTCGGCCCTGGCTCGTTGAAAGGCCTCGACTTCCGAGTCCAGCCAGGGAACCAGCGATGGCTCGTCGCCTGGGTGCGCGGCGGCAAGACAGAACGATAGCGACAGAAACAGAAGCCACTTCATGGATCGGATTCTCGCATGAAATTTCGGCTCACCATGCTATCGTTGAGACATGCCGACCGAAGACCGCAATCCCGCCGCGATCCTCATCGTCATCCTTACAGCCGTGGCCGCGGTGGTCTGGGCATTCACCGTGCTGTTCGGCATGAGCTGGCTAAAGGCCCTGGCGGCGGTCATCGTTCTGCTGTTCTTTGCCGGAATCGCCATGCTGTTTCTCGGCGCCTTCTAGCCCTGTGCGACATCAAATAATTCCTACACGAACCCTCGATAAATGCTGATGACCGGGACGGTCGCATGAGGGATCCTCGACCTGCGCATGGATGCGCGGGAAGGGAGTACAAATGGAATTCGATGACGAGGACATGGAAGTCGTCGTGCTGTCGACGCAGCCTCCGGAGCTGACACCCAGCGAAGCCGCGCACGTAAAGGTACTGCGTGCCCGCTGTCGCTACCTGAGAAGGGCGGGTCAATCTTGTGAGCGGATGCGCCGCCCGGCACGAACCCGATTCGTGCTGTTGGTGGGGTTTGTCCTGACACTGGCCGTGGTACTGCTGATCTGATGGAAATCCCACTGGATCGAGGGCATCGTTTCCTGTCCTGACCGCGAATTCATGTCGGGTGTGCTAAATATGCATCCATGAAAAACGAGATCTTGGTGCCCGTCGCCGTCTTGGTTCTTTTCGCTGCTACTTCGGCAGCCGTCGCGCAGTCTGCCGCTCCGGTCGCGGTGACGACTCCGACGGAGGCGCCGGCAACTCAATCCATGGAGCTGACGGGTTCGTTCGTCGCCCGGCGGTCCGCTCGCCTTTCACCGCGGATTGCCGGGCTGGTCGCCGAGGTCGCGGTGGATGCCGGAGACCGGGTCGCGGCCGGCGAGGTCCTGGTTCGATTGGATGACCGGCTGGCGGAACTCGAAGTCGCGCAGGCGAAGGCCGCGGTCAAGGAGGCCCGTGCCGCGCTGTCGGAGGCGAAGCGGCTGCGGGACGAGGGCCGGCGTCTGGTCCGTGACCGGTTCCTGCCGGAGAGCGAGGTTCAGTCCCGCGAAGCCGCGGTCCTCATGGCCGAAGCCGCCGTCGCGGTGTCCGAGAGCGAAGCCGCGACGGTGAGTGAGCGGCTTGCCCGCCACACGGTCATCGCGCCCTTCGACGGGGTGGTCAGCCGGAAGCTGACGGAGGCGGGAGAGTGGGCCTCCACCGGGGTGCCTGTTGCCGAACTGGTGGGCACCGATGAGCTCTGGCTCGACGTACGCGCGCCGCAGGAATCCTGGCCCGCGCTCGCCGATGGGGCCGAGGTGGCAGTACGCGCCGACGCATTTCCCAACCGGCCGCTGGAAGCGACGGTCCATGCTCGGGTCCCGGTAAACGACCCGACGGCCCGAACTTTCCTGGTCCGACTGGTCATCAGTGACCCGCCGCCCGGGGTGATACCCGGCATGTCCGCAAGGGCCAGGTTTCTCCTTCCCCGGGGCGGCAAGGTCCTGAACCTTCCGAGGGATGCGATCATCCGCTATCCGGACGGAACGACGACTGTCTGGATCGTCACCGATGGCAAGGCCCGGGAAAGCGAGGTGACGGTTGACCGCTTCGTCGGCGACATTGCCGAGATCAGCGCCGGGGTCGGCGCGGGCCAGCAGGTCGTGGTGCGCGGAAACGAAGTCCTGACCGAAAACCAGTCCGTGCGGATCGTCGATAACCCATGATCTTCACCGGGGCCATTCGCCACGGCACGATTCTGGCCGTCATCGTCCTGATCATCTGCGTCCTGGGCGTGCTGGCGGCGCTGCGCATCCCGGTGCAGATGATTCCCGACCTGGAAGTGCGGGTCATCAGCGTGGAAACCCGCTGGCCCGGCGCCACGCCGCAGGACGTGGAGAAGGAGATCCTGATCGAGCAGGAGGAATACCTGCGCACGCTGCCCAACCTGGAGCGGATGATTTCGACCGCCTCGGGCGGGCAGGCACAGATCGACCTCGAGTTTCCCTTCGGCACGGACATCAACGAAGCGCTGATCCGGGTGAACAACGCCCTGAGCCAGGTGCCGGACTATCCGGAGAACGTTGACGAGCCGCGACTGGAGGCCAGTTCGTTCTCGCAGAATTCCTTCATGTATTTCCGCATCGAGCCGTTGGACGGCAACCCCTTCGAACTCGACATGAAACTGATGCGGGACTTCGTGGATGACAACGTCCGCACCCGCATGGAGCGTGTCCCCGGCGTCTCCCGGGTCAATGTGGGCGGCGGCGCCGAGCGCCAGGTACGGGTGCTGATCGATCCGACCCGGCTCGCCGAGCGAGGGATCACCCTCGCGGACATCCGCAACGCGATCCGGGGACGCAACCGGGACAGCTCCGGCGGCGACATCGAGGCCGGGAAGCGCCGCTATCTGCTGCGCACGGTGGGCCGCTTCGGCAGCGTGGAGGCCATGGAGGACCTGATTGTCGCCCAGCGGGGCGATAGCCAGGTCCGATTGGGCGACGTGGCCGAAGTCCGCCTGTCCCACTACGAGCTGCAGAGCCGGTCGGCCGTGAACGGCAAGCCCAATCTCAGTCTGTCCGTGAACCGGGAGCCGGGTTCCAACGTCATCGCCATCAAGGAAGCGATGCTGCCGGCCATGGCGGACATCAACGAGCAGGTGCTGGAGCCGGCCGGGATGCGGATGTATCTCACCG
>JAWVZU010000029.1:0-21424 GCA_033722075.1 Lysobacterales bacterium | reverse complement strand
GGTTGAAGCTGGCGGAAGGAAAAGCGACCAGCTAGCGGAGCAGGCCGCGCTTGAGCTGCGCGACGTAGTTTTCGACCTTCTGCCGTTGCTGATCCGCCGCTCGCTGGCGCAGGCGCGCAACCCACTCGGCGTTGATCGCACTGTTGCCGCGGAAGGCCGGCTTGAACTCCGCACTGTATTCCTTGAGCTGAGCTGCAAGGGCGAGCGCGGCGACACGCATGTGGGCGTCTATTTCCCTTAGCATGGCCGACTTGATGTGCGGACGCCGGGTGCCATCGAGATCCTGATGTGCCTTGTAGATTGCTTCCCAGACCAGATTCGCCCGATCGAACATGTCCCGCTCACAGATCAGCCGCAGCTGAACGCCGAGACGATTCCGCTCCTCACCCGTCCCGTCACGTCGAACACGCACGGCAATATCTTCCAGGGCTTTCTTCAGGGTCTCGTCGCGCAGCTGAAATCGAGCCTCGATCGACTGACCAGCCTGTGCCTTGACGCGTTCGTTCAACATTCCAGGAATCTATCCCCGAGGCGGCAGAGCGTTAAATAGCAAAATTCGCGAGACCACGCCAACAGTTTATCCCGTGGCCGTGGGTCTCTGCGAATCTTCGATCCAACCGCTCCAGGACGGTGCGTAGAGGATGGAGCCGGGCCACCCCGCATGGGTCATGGCGAGGAGATTGTGACAAGCGGTCACACCCGATCCGCACATGTGAACGATGTCCCGAGGCGACCGCTCTGCAATCACCTCGCCCCATTCGGCGCGCAGCAGTTCAACGCTCTTGAACAGGCCTCCGGCGGTGCAGTTTTCCTGTAGCGGCCGGTTCTGTGCGCCCGGGACGTGACCGGCCTGCCGGTCCAGCGGCTCCACCTGGCCGGTGAACCGTTCCCCGGCTCGGGCATCGACGAGCAGAATCGAGGACGCTCGCAGTGCGTCCTCCAGCGCGGGAGAGTCGATCGTCGGCATTCCATCCCAGCGCCAGGTGTCCTCACTGCGCGGCCCGTCCCCGGTGCCGGTCGCCAGAGGCAGGTTGGCGCGCTGCCAGGCACCGAGACCGCCATCGAGCAGGCGCACGTCGGGGTGGCCCGCGTTGCGCAGCAACCACCAGGCGCGGGCCGCTATGGCGCCAACGCCGTCGTCATAGACGATAACCGGACGATCATGGGTAATACCCCAGGTGCCGAGCGTTCCGAAGAACTGTTCTGCGGTGGGCAAGGGGTGGCGACCCTCGCCTCGCCGCGTGAGATCCGATAGGTCCCGGTCGAGGTGTGCGTACCGGGCGCCGGGAATGTGTCCCTTTCGATAGGCCGCCTGGCCGGCCTCCGTGTCGCCGAGGTCGAAGCGACAATCCAGCAGCGTCGCAGTGCCGCCTTCAACGAGTTCCGCTGCTCTTTCGACTTCGACCAGTTCACCCATCGGAGTCTAGCGCCCGGAACCGCCGCGCGAGGTCACGGAGCATCGCCGCCGTGGCGCCCCAGATCTTGTAGTGCCGGTAGGGGAAGACGTGGTATTCCCGCTGCCGTCCCTTGAAGAAGGCCCGTTCCGTCCGGCAATTGTCCGGATCGAGCAGGAAATCGAGCGGCACGCTGAAGATCTCGGCCACCTCACGGGCATCCCGGCGCAGTTCAGCGGCTTCGCTGACCCGGCCGACAAACGGGAAGACCGAGTAGCCGGTTATGGTGACGATCGGGTCCAGGCAGCCGAGCGGGGTCACGTGAGCGGGTTCGACGCCGATCTCTTCCTCGGTCTCGCGCAATGCGGTGGCGAGCCTCGTCGGATCGTCCAGCTCCGAACGACCGCCGGGGAAACTGATCTGGCCGGCATGCCGTCGCAGTTCATGGGTGCGCACGGTGAGTATGACTTCCCAGCCGCTCTCCAGGCGTCGCAGCGGGACCAGGACAGCGGCCTCCAACAGCCGATCCGGAACCAGATCGCCGTAGGGCAAGTCGTCCGGGACGCTGAAATCCTGCTCGCCGGTTTCCAGAGAATGGAGGATGTCACCCCATGGATAACCCATGAGGCTAGGCCTTAGCTGCCCGCTCGTGCAGGGTCTCCATGATCTCGCGCCGCTCGGACGGATTCAGCTGCGACCAGTCCTGGATTTCCTCGGCGGTCCGAAAACACCCCATGCAGTGACCATCGGCGTCCAGCGTGCAGACGCCGATGCAGGGTGACTCGATGGGTTCCGGGAAACCGACCGTCAGGATTTGACTTCCACGAGGTTGATGTCGAACACGAGGGCCTCGTTGGGTCCGACGGGACGCTGTCCTCGGATGCCATAGGCCAACTCGGGCGGCACGAATACCTGCCAGGTCGCGCCGGTCTTCATCAGCGGCAGGATTTCCTGCCAGCCCTTGATGACCTGGTTGACCTTGAAGGTCACCGGCTCGCCGCGCGCGAACGAGCTGTCGAATTCCAGACCGTTCATGGTGGAGCTGCGGTAGTGGACGACCACCTCACTCTCCGCGGTCGGGCGCGAGCCTTCGCCTTCCTCGATGATCCGGTACTGGACGCCGCTGGGCAGCACCACGATGTTCTTCTTGGACTTGTTGTCGGCCAGGAACTGCTCGCTCTTCTGCTTGTTCTCCTCGGCGAGCTGCTTGAACTTCTCCAGCTGTTCGGCCTGCATCCGCTCCTGCATGGCGCGCAACATGGCCGCCATTTCCTGTTCCGGAACCGCCGGGTCCTGCTCGTTGATCGCATCGCGCAGGGCGCGAATCACGGTCTCCATGTTGAGATCCATGTCGCGATATTTGAAGTCCGTTCCGATCTGGTAGCCGATCGCATAGCTGAGCTTGTCCTGATCGCTGGACAGCTCCTGCGCCGACGCACCCATTGCTCCGAGCAATCCGAGCAACGCTGCAATTCTGAAAACCATGAAGATCCTCCTGTCGTCATTCTCCGATGCCGCAGACCAGGGGACTGCCGCACACCAGCCTTATAAGATTGATTCCGCCCAGCGCAGTTTCAACACCAACCATCGTGGATCGGTATCGGCCGATGCCGGGAGCGGCCAAAAGACCGGGTATTGTACTGGAGGCGAGCCGCCGCCACTAGCCTGAACCCGGTCGACCAGGTCGGTTAGCGAGATTGACCACACTTCGGCGAAAAAAATCCCACGATAAACCTGAGCCAAGCCGATTTATCAAGAAATTCAAAACATTACGGCTCTCGATGGAAATTGGCATGGAAACTGCTACATCCAGAACACAATCCATCAACCAGGAGTAACACGGTGGGAATTTTTTCGAGAATGACGGAAATCATCAACGCCAACATCAATGCGGTGCTGGAAAAGGCGGAAGATCCGGAAAAGATCGTTCGCCTGATGATTCAGGAAATGGAAGACACGCTGGTCGAGGTACGCTCGACCGCCGCCAAGGCGATCGCCGACAAGAAGGAGAAGCACCGGGCGCTGACCTACCTCGAGCAGGAACAGATCGACTGGGAACAGAAGGCGGAGCTCGCCCTGGAGAAGGGTCGCGAAGACCTGGCCAAGGCAGCCCTGGTGGAAAAGACCAAGGTCGGCGACCGGATCGAAGCGCTCAAGAAGGAACTGAGCATCATCGACAGCAACCTGGAGAAGCTCAACGACGACATCGCCAAGCTCCAGTCCAAGCTGACCGATGCCAAGAACCGTCAGCGCACCCTGAGCATGCGCCATACGGCGGCGGAGACCCAGCTCAAGGCAAAGTCCCGGATCCATGACAATCGCATCGACGATGTTCTCAACCGCTTCGAATACGCCGAGCGGCGGATCGACGAGGTCGAGTCGGAGGCGGAAGCGCTGGAGATGGGACGCAACCGCACGCTGGCGGACGAAATCAACGACCTTGCGCGCGACGAGAAGATCGATGCGGAGCTCGAGACCCTGAAGAAGAAGGTCAAGAGCACCGACGCGAAGGACGCAGGTTGAGGAGGGGACTATGGGCGCCGTATTGGAAGTCTGGGGCATACTGTTTCTGGCAGTCGTTGCCCCCTTGTGGATCATTTTTCACTACGTCAGCAAGGCCAAGGAAAACAAGGGCCTGACCCCGGAAGACGAGCGCATGCTCGAGGACCTGTGGGACAGCGCGAAGAAGATGGAAGACCGGATTCAGACCCTGGAGCGAATCCTCGACAGTGACGCTCCCGGCTGGAGGAGGCGCGCGTGATGGAACGACGCCTTTATCGCGACCCCAACCGGCGTTGGATCGGTGGCGTCTGCGCCGGCATCGCCGAATATCTCGCCGTCCCGGTCTTTCTGGTCCGGCTGCTGACGATACCCTTGCTGCTGTCGCCGCTTTGCCCGCTGACCCTAATCGCCTACGTGATCTGCCTGTTCAAGATCCCCGTTCGCGAGACGCACGGGAAACCGGAGGACCCGGAAATCGAGAACTTCCGGCGCTCGGTCAACCGGGCACCGGCCGCGACCTTTGGACAGGTGCGGCACCGGATGCGTGAAATCGAACATCGCATCCGCCGGATGGAGGCCTATGTCACGTCGGCCGAATACGAGATCGACCAGGGCATCGGTCGCCGCGGCCCACGGCCGGTGAACGGCGACCCGGCCTAGGGTGGTGACACTAAACTAGCGACCCCTGAACTCGGGCTTGCGCTTTTCCAGAAAGGCGCTGGTCCCTTCCACCATGTCTTCGGTCGCGCAGCACAGGCCGAACAGGTGGGTTTCCATGGCCAGCGCCGCGCCGAGACCCACGTCTCCACCACGGTCGATGGCTTCCAGGATGTGCGCCGTAGCGATCGGCGCATTCCTGGCAAGCCGTTCGGCCAGCGTGCGCGTCTCTTCGAGCAGCTTGCCTCCCTCCACGACCCGGTGAACGAGGCCCAGCTCGGCCGCCCGGGCCGCATCCATCGGCTGCCCCGTCAAGGCCAGTTCCAGCGCAACGGAGCGCCCCGCGATCCGGCTGACCCGCTGGGTCCCTCCGAATCCCGGCATCACGCCCAGGGTGATTTCCGGCAGCCCCAGCTTGGCGTTATCCGAGGCAAGGCGCAGCGTGCAGGCCAGCGCCAGTTCGAATCCGCCACCCAGGGCGAAGCCATTGATGGCTGCGACCACCGGCTTGCCCAGCTGCTCTATGCGTCGCATCAATTCCTGGCCGTGGCGCGAGAAATCCATCGCCTCGTTGGCCGTGAGGGTGTTGATCTCACTGATGTCTGCACCGGCCACAAAGGCCTTCGACCCCGCCCCGGTGAGGATCACGCAACGGACCTCATCGTCCGCGGCACAGTCCTCGAAGGCCATGCCGAGTTCGGTGAGCGTCCGGCTGTTGAGGGCATTGAGTTTGGCAGGACGGTTGATCGTGATGGTCACGATCGGGCCGTCCTGGTCGACCAGAAGGTTCTCGAAGTCCATGCGGCGGGCTCCCGTTTGCGAAAGGCGCAAAGCGTAGCGCGGGACCCGGCTTAAATCCATGCCCGCTTGATGTTTTTACGATGGCGTGCAAAAGTCCTCGAATTCGCACGTAAGCGTCTCTTTTGAACCGGAATTAACGCAGGCGGCGGAGACCGCTGGTTCAGATTCCGTTGGCTGGGCCGGGACATCCGGATACGCGAGGGCGATTCTTGGACCTCACCTCTTATTTCTACGTCGTTTATGGTGCCCTTTTCCTGGGCGGCGCGGTACTGAGCGGTGTTTTCCAGCATTACCATGCGGCCTACCGGACCCGTTTCCTCGGCCTGTGGGCCGGTGCCTACCTGTGTCTGGCCGTGTCCGCACTCGCCACCGCCGTGACCCTGGGGACCGTGGCCACCCTGGGTGGCACGCACCCCCTGCGGCTGGTCATGAGCGCCATCGCGGCGGTCGGGATCTATCTGCAGATCTTCTGGCTCCTGGCCGGCCTCGACGAGTTCGCCAACGAGCGAGGCATGCCGACGGGCCGACTGGTCGCGTGCAGCGCGGCGATAGTCGCTTTCGGCATCGGGATCACCCTGCCCTTCGCTTTCGACCCGGATGCGGCCCAGGCAAGGGTCATTCTGAGAGTTGTGGTCCGCCACAGCCTGGTCGGAGTCGCCACCCTTTCGGCGGCGATCCTGCTGTTCGTGCGACACCGGGCCGCGGCCAGCTTCGGGGCCCGTATCGTGGCCGTCAGCCTGGTCGTATTTGCGCTGGCCCAGCTGGCGAGCGGCACGCTGGCTTTCGTATCCGTCCAGTTTGGTCTCAGCCTGCCGTTTGCCGCATCGTTGACGGTCCTGGATACGGTGACCCAGTTTACCGTTGGCCTGGGGCTGGTGATCTGGCTGCTGGAGAAGGAGCGCCTGCGCGCCCATGCCGCCGGCGCCGAGGCGGAATTCCACCGCCGCCACGACCAGTTGACTCACCTGCCTAATCGCGAGTCCGTGGCCGTCCAGCTGACCCGGACCTTGGATCACCTGGACCCGCGAACCACACAGGTCGCGGTGATGCACGTCGGTCTCGACCGCTTCAAGCAGATCAACAGTTCCTTCGGACGCTGGGCCGGCGACGAAGTTCTCCGGCAGTATGCAGACCGGATTCGAGCGGTGCCGAGCACCGGTGGGTTTGCCGGACGCCTGGGCGCCGACGAGTTTCTGCTCGTGCAGAGCATGAAGGCCGGAGACCAGGGCATTTCCCAGCTTGCGGAACGGGTTCGCCGCCTCGCCCGTTCCCCATTCCAGCTGGGAGACAACGAGGCCCAGGTCGATGCCTCAGTGGGCGTGGCCCTTTGCCCGCAGGACAGCGACGACCCGGAGTTGCTGCTGAAACAGGCCGATCTGGCGATGCAACGCATCAAGACCAGCGGAGGCCGCGGGGTGGGCTTCTATTCGCCCGAACTGGACCAGGCTGCACGACAACGCTACCGGCTGGAACAGGATTTCCAGCAGGCGCTGGCCAACAATGACCTCTATCTCGTATTCCAGCCGATCGTGCGCTCTTCCGACGGGCTCATCGTCGGCGTCGAGGCTCTGGCGCGCTGGGAGCACCCGACTATGGGGGAACTCAGGCCCGACGAGTTCCTGCCGTCCGCGCTCGAGGCCGGGCTCATTCCCCAGCTGGACGCCTGGGCCCTGCGCGAGGCCCTGCGTACGGCGGAGGCCTGGCGGGGGCGCGTGATCGAGCCGTTCCTGATCGCCGTCAACTCGGCACCCGAGACGTTCCAGGATCCCGGCCTGGAAACGACCGTCGCCGCCGCCCTCAAGGCGCACGAGTGCGCACATGTCCGGGTCGAGATGGAGATCACCGAGCAGACCGCGATCCAGGATCTCGAGCTGGCGCGGTCCCGCATCCAGGCACTGGAGAAGATGGGCGTTCAGGTTGCCCTGGACGATTTCGGCATCGGTTATTCGTCGCTGGGGCATCTGCAGCTTCTCCGCACACCGGTAATCAAGCTGGACCGCGCGTTCGTCGGCCGCCTGCCGGACGACCGGGATGCGGCGACCATCCTCGAGGCCGTCGTACCCATGCTCCAGAAGCTCGGTCGCTCGATCGTTGCCGAAGGCGTGCAGACGCGGGAACAGGCCGAATTCGTACGGCGTATCGGCGTCGACTATCAGCAGGGCTATTACTATTATCGACCGCTGCCGGCACGCGATCTCAGCCGGTTGCTCGAGACCGACGCCGCAACCACCGCAGCCCAGTGAAACCGGAATTGATCCAGGCCCTGACCTCGGCATCCAACGTGGCCGTCCTGACCGGCGCCGGCGTCTCCGCCGAAAGCGGGATACCGACCTTCCGCGACGCACAGACCGGCCTGTGGTCACGGTTCCGGCCTGAGGATCTGGCGACGCCGGAAGCCTTCGAGCGGGATCCGAAGACCGTCTGGGAATGGTATGCGTGGCGCCGGGAGCAGCTCGCCGAGGTAGATCCGAACCCGGGGCACGCTGCGCTTGCGGAAATGGAACGCCATTTCGAGGGGGTCGCTCTGATAACCCAGAACGTCGACGGCCTGCACCAGAAGGCCGGCAGCAGCCAGGTCATCGAATTGCACGGCAATATCCGCCGCAGCATCTGCCATCGAACCCGCAAACCGATCAGCGAAGCGCAACTCGCCGAAGCATCAGGTGTGCCGCCCCGATCGCCGCATGCGCCGGACGGGCTGGCGCGTCCCGATGTCGTGTGGTTCGGTGAGATGCTGCCGGCCAGGGCACTGAACGACGCGCTGGCGGCCTGCAGCACCTGCGAGGTCTTCTTCAGCGTCGGCACATCGTCGCTCGTCGAGCCGGCGGCTTCCCTGGCTTTCGCGGCCCGCGAGGCCGGCGCGCTGGTGGTCGAGGTGAATCCCGATGCCACTCCCCTCAGCCGACACGCCGATTTCGTACTCCGCGGCAAGGCGGGGGAGATTCTGCCGCAGCTTCTCGCCGCCCTCGACGCCGCTTGATTTAGTCCGCGGCGGCTGGACAATCACGCCTCATGCCTATTCGCAAGCTGCCCCCGCATCTGGTCAATCAGATTGCCGCCGGCGAGGTCGTCGAACGCCCTGCTTCGGTCGTCAAGGAACTCGCCGAGAACAGCCTCGATGCGGGCGCGACCCGGCTCGAGATCGAAATCGACGGCGGCGGCGCCAAGCGCATCGTGGTCCGTGACGACGGGTCCGGAATGAGCCGCGAGGACCTCCTGATGGCGATCCAGCCGCATGCCACCAGCAAGATCGAAAGCGTCGACGACCTCGAGGCCATCCGGTCCCTGGGGTTCCGCGGCGAGGCGCTGCCCAGCATCGCATCGGTTGCCAGGATGACCATCACCAGCCGGGAGGCGGAGGAGGACTGTGCCTGGTCCCTCGCGGTCGATGGAGGCCAGGTCGGCGAGCCGGCACCGGCGCGAAACACGCCCGGGACCAGCATCGAGGTGCGGGACCTGTTTTACAACACCCCCGCCCGGCGGCGCTTTCTGCGCACCGAGAAGACCGAGTTCGGCCACATCGACGAACTGGTTCGACGCCTTGCGCTCGCCCGCATGGACGTGCAGATCCGCCTGTCCCACAACGGCCGGGAAACCCGCCACTACCGGGCTGCCGCCACCGAGGCGGAGCGCGACCGCCGGGTCGCCGAGCTCTTCGGCCGGGACTTCCTCGACAATGCCATCTGCCTGCACCAGGAAGCTGCCGGCCTGATCCTCTCCGGGTGGGTCGGACTGCCCACCTTTTCCCGCAGCCAGGCCGACCAGCAGCACTTCTTCGTCAACGGCCGCATGATCAAGGACAGACTGGTGGCTCACGCCGTGAAGCGGGCCTACAGTGACGTGCTCTACCACGGGCGGCAACCGGTCTTTGCACTGATGCTCGAGATCGATCCCGGGCTGGTGGATGTCAATGTCCACCCCACCAAGGCGGAGGTTCGCTTCCGCGACGGCCGGAAGGTCCACGATTTCCTGTTCCGTACGCTACACCAGGTGCTGGCCGACCACCGGCCTGGCGATACCGCGGCGGAAGGTACGCCCGAAGCCCGGGCACCGTTTGCACCGCCTGCCTTCGGTCGCCAGCAGCCCATGGGTCTGGCCAGCCACGTCGGGGATCAGGCGGCCCTCTACGCCGATGCGTCATCGAAACCGGCCGGCCTTCAGCCGCATACGATGAGCCCTGCTTCGGAGGAGGACGAAGAGATTCCGCCGCTGGGTTTTGCGGTCGCCCAATTGCACGGGATCTACATCCTCGCCGAGAACCGGCAGGGGCTGGTGCTGGTGGACATGCACGCCGCGCACGAACGCATCACCTATGAGCGTTTGAAGGCCTCCCACGCCGGCGAAGGTGTCCGGTCACAGCTTCTCCTCGTGCCCGAGAACCTCGCGGTCAGTGCGCGCGAGGCCGAGTTCGTTGAAACCCACGGCGAGGCGTTCACGGAGCTGGGCTTCGAGCTCGATCGGATCGGCATGGAATCGATCCGCATACGGCGGATTCCGAGCCTGCTGCAGCGGGCCGAGGCCTCGGAACTGGTACGGGACGTACTCGCGGACCTCAATGAATACGGGTCCAGTTCCCGGGTGGAGGAGCACATCAACACCCTCCTGTCGACCATGGCCTGCCACGGTTCCGTCCGGGCCAATCGCCGCCTCACGATCCCGGAGATGAACGCACTGCTGCGCGACATGGAGCGCACCGAGCGCAGCGGACAGTGCAATCACGGGCGACCGACCTGGGTGCAGCTCCCCCTGGCCGACCTGGACCGGCTTTTCCTGAGGGGGCGATGACTGACCCGCCGGTGATCGCCCTCATGGGGCCCACCGCGGCCGGGAAGACCGGCCTGGCCATCGAACTCGTTCAGCGCTATCCGCTGCAGATCGTCAGCGTCGATTCGGCCCAGGTCTACCGCGGAATGGACATCGGTACGGCGAAACCGGGGCCCGACGAACTGGCGGTCGCGCCGCATCGGCTGATCGACAACCGCGACCCGGACCAGGGTTACTCGGCCGCCGAATTCTGCACTGACGCGCAGCAGGCGATCGATGAAATCCGCACCGCGGGGGAAACCCCGTTGCTGGTCGGCGGCACGATGCTCTATTTCCGCGCCTTCTTCGAAGGCTTGTCACCGCTGCCGGATGCCGATCCGGTGATCCGCGAGGCGCTGGAGGCCGAGGCCGCGAAGGTGGGCTGGGGGCAATTGCACAAGCGGCTGCAGACCGTGGATCCGGTTGCAGCCCAACGGATCCGCCCGACGGACCCGCAACGAATCCAGCGCGCCCTCGAGGTGCACGAGCTCACCGGCAAGCCTCTTTCCGAGCTGCAGCAGGCGCCGCCGGAAAACCCCCATGAGGGCCGCAGCCTGAAGCTGATCGCCTGCCCCGCCGAGCGCAGTCGCCTGCACGCCCGCATCGCGGAGCGCTGTGAGGCCATGTTCGAGGCGGGCCTGGTGGCTGAGGTACGCCGCCTGCTCCGGCGATTCGGGCCTGAGGCGACCGCTTTGCGATCGGTCGGCTACCGCCAGGTACTGGAGGCACTGCAGGAGGGCGGCCCGTCACCGGAGCTGCGGCAGAAAGTGCTCTACGCAACCCGGCAACTGGCAAAACGCCAGCTCACCTGGCTGCGCAAGGAAGCGGACGCGCAGTGGCTGGATCCCGAGGATCGCCACCAGGTTGCCCAAGCCTTTGCTGCCGTTGAAAAATTCCTGAAACATTGACTGTGCTATGCTCGCAGGGTGCCGTTGAAACGGAGGCGGCCGTGTGCACCGGGTTTTTACCCGACGCGGCAGACTTGCAAAAGCAGTCGGGCATCCCTATTTCACCGTTGAGCGCTACCGGTCCCACAAGGCCACCAGAATTAGAATAAGTGGAGAACCCATGTCCAAAGGCCACTCACTACAGGAACCGTTCCTGAACACCCTCCGCAAGGAGCGGGTACCGGTTTCGATCTACCTCGTCAACGGCATCAAGCTGCAGGGCCAGATCGAATCATTCGATCAGTTCGTGGTCGTACTGCGTAACAGCGTCAGCCAGATGATCTACAAGCATGCGATCTCGACTGTGGTTCCGTCACGCAACATCAAGCTCAACGAGGAAGAGTGATCTCAAGCGATTATCGGGTCTTCCCGCACCGGGCTCTCCCGGCAGATTTCCACTGAGTGTTTGACCGCAGTGAAAAAGGCGATCGTGCGCTGCTGATCCAGCCTGAGCTGGGCAACAGCCTCGATAACGAGGATCTTGCCGAGTTCACCGAACTCGTCACGTCCGCGGGGGTGACCGTGGCCGGAACGATTACCGCTAGACGTGATCGACCGGATCCGGCCTACCTCGTGGGGAGCGGCAAGGTCGACGAGATCGCGGCGGCTCTTGCAACCAACGATGCGAACCTGGTGCTGTTCAATCACGAGCTCAGCCCGGTCCAGGAGCGTAACCTGGAGAAGCGGTTGCAATGCCGGGTGCACGACCGCACCACTCTGATTCTCGATATCTTTGCCCAGCGCGCCGCATCCCACGAAGGTAAGCTGCAGGTCGAACTCGCGCAGCTGCGCCACCTCGCCACGCGGCTGGTGCGCGGCTGGAGTCACCTCGAGCGCCAGAAGGGTGGTATCGGACTGCGCGGTCCGGGTGAAACCCAGCTCGAAACGGACCGGCGGCTCCTCGCCGAGCGGGTCAAGAATCTGCGCCGACGCCTCGAGAAGGTCGATCGCCAGCGCCATGAGACCCGCAAGAACCGGCACCGGGACGGCACGACGGTGGTTTCCCTGGTGGGCTACACCAACGCCGGCAAGTCGACCCTGTTCAACGCGCTCACCGGTTCCGAGGCCTACGCCGCCAACCAGCTCTTCGCGACGCTGGATCCGACGGTGCGGAGCCTCACGAACGGCCACGGCGGACCGGACATCGTCCTGGCTGACACGGTGGGGTTCATTCGCCACCTGCCGCACGAGCTGATCGCGGCCTTCCGTGCCACGCTGCAGGAGACCCGCGACGCGGACCTCCTCGTCCATGTCATCGATGCCGCGGCGGACAACCGGGAGGAACTCGTCGAATCGGTGGAAAGCGTCCTCGCCGACATCGAAGCCGACGAGGTGCCGCAGTTGAAAGTCTTCAACAAGATCGACCAGTTCGGCATGCCCCCGAAGGTTGATCGCGACGAGCAGGGTCGGCCGGTTGCGGTGTGGGTCTCCGCCCTCACCGGCGCCGGACTGGATCTGCTCGAGGAAGCCATCCAGGCCCGCTTGCACGGCAGCCTGGTCGACGACTGGTTTCGCCTGCCGCCGCACGCCGGCCGGCTACGGGCACGCCTGTTCAAGATCGGGGCGGTCCAGGAGGAATCGATCGACGACGACGGGACCATGCGGCTGCACCTGCGGCTGCGCCAGGAGCAGCTGGATTTCCTCCGCCACCAGAGCAACGGCGCCGAACTGGTCAGGGAGCCGGGAGAAAGGTCACCAGTTGCCGCCCCAGAGGCACACCCCTACAATTAACGGTTTGTTCGCGCCGCCGGCGCTTTAATCGGTCGGCCGACATCAGGAAACGGAGCACCTATGGCTTGGAACGAGCCCGGCAACGGAAAGAACAAGGACCCCTGGAACAGCGGCGAGCAACCGCCTGACCTGGATGAAGTTTTCCGCAACCTGCAGGACCGCCTTCGAGGCATTTTCGGAGGTGGCGGCGGCGGTGGCGGAGGCCGCAAGGACTCGGGCGGTTCCGGCATCGGCTGGCTGATCGGCGGTCTGATCGTCATCTGGCTCGCCTTCAGTTCGGTCTACATCATCGACGAACCCGAGCGAGGCGTGGTTCTGCGCTTCGGAGAGTACGCAAGGACCATGCAGCCGGGGCCGAACATCACCTTTCCGCCACCGATCGACCGGGTGCTCAAGGTAAATGTCGAGCAGGTCCGCTCGGCCAGCAAGGATGGCTCGATGCTGACCCGCGACGAGAATATCGTGCACGTGGATATGGCGGTCCAGTATCGGGTGAAAGATGCTCAGGACTTCCTGTTCGAGGTGCAGGCCCCGGAAGAAACACTGGGCCAGGCCTCGGAGAGTGCGCTCCGCCAGGTCATCGGTGACAACGATATGGACTTCGTGCTGCTGGAAGGCCGGGCGGAAGTCGCCATCCAGATCCGCGAGGTCCTGCAATCGATTCTGGACCGCTACGAGACCGGCCTGGAGATCACCGCCCTCAACATGCAGGAGGTGAGACCGCCTCGCGAGGTCAAGGACGCCTTCGACGACGCCATCAAGGCGCGCGAGGACAAGGAGCGGGTACAGAACGAAGCCGAAGCCTATGCAAACGGGATCGTACCCGAGGCACGCGGCCGGTCCGCCCGGATCATCCAGCAGGCCGAAGCCTACCGGGCCTCGCTGATCGCCCGGGCGGAAGGTGAGGCCGCGCGCTTTTCGCTCCTATTGGAGGAGTATGCAGCGGCGCCGCGGGTCACTCGGGAACGCCTCTATTTCGAAACCATTGAACAGGTCTTCGGCAAGGCACCCAAGGTGCTGATCGAACCGTCCGAGGGAAGCAACGTCATGTATCTGCCCCTTGACGAACTGATCAAGGCAACCGTTCCGGCTGCGACGCGAACGCGCGATGAACTCATGGAGCATTCGATGACTCAGCCGGGCAGTTCGTCCGACGAGAGCATTCGCAGCCCACGCCAATCAGGCGGCCGCTCCGGCCGGGAGGGACGATAAATGAGAATCGGATGGCTTCTGCTGGCCGCCATTGTGGCGCTGCTGGTGTATTCATCGGCTTTTACCGTCTCCGAGACGGAGTACGCCGCCAAGTTCAGACTGGGTAAGATCGTCGCCACCGACTTCGAACCCGGACTGCACTGGAAATTCCCGATCGTCAACAATGTGCGCAAGTTCGAACGGCGGATCCTCTCCCTGGATGCGGCGCCCGAGCGGTTCATCACCCTGGAGAAGAAGGACGTCATCGTCGACTCCTTCGTCAAGTGGCGAATCAACAACGTACGTGACTTCTACACCGCGACCAGCGGTGACCAGACCCGGCTCAGGTCTCGCCTGAGCCAGATCATCGCCGACGGACTTCGGACCGAATTCGCAAAGCGTACCCTGAAGGAAGTGGTTTCCACCGAGCGCGAGGAGATCATGGCCTCCCTGGCGGTAACCGCCAACCAGACCGCCCAGAGCCTGGGCATCGAGATCGTCGATGTCCGGATCAAGCGGATCGACCTCCCGGAAGAGGTCAGCAGTTCGGTATTTCGCAGGATGCGTGCGGAGCGGGCAGAGGTGGCCAACGAGCTTCGCTCGGAGGGTCGCGAACAGGCGGAGATCATCGAGGCCACCGCCGAACGCGAGGTCCAGGTGCTGATCGCCGAAGCCCAGCGCGACGCGGAGCGAATCCGCGGTGAGGGCGACGCCGAGTCGGCTCGAATCTATGCGTTGGCGTACGAACAGGACCCGGAATTCTACTCCTTCTTCCGCAGCCTCCAGGCCTATCGACAGAGCTTTCAGGGCAATCGCGATCTGATGCTGCTCAACACCGAGTCGGAGTTCTTTGATTTCTTCAGCAGCCAGCAGGGTCGCAACGAAGAGCCCTGATGCAGGATCTGCTGGCAGCGCTGTGCCTGGTGCTGGTGCTCGAAGGGATGCTGCCCTTCCTGAATCCCGGTGGCTGGCGCCGCGCCATCAGTCGCCTGTCCGAACTGGACGAGCGAACGATCCGGATCGCGGGCGGAATCAGCATGTTTTTCGGAATCCTCCTGCTGCAGCTCGTGCGGGCCTGATTACGAGGAACCGGAGGGGTTAGCGATGCCGAACAGCGTAGTCGTGGTCGGCACCCAGTGGGGTGACGAAGGAAAGGGCAAGATCGTCGATCTTCTGACCCGTGAAGTGTCGACCGTGGTCCGCTTCCAGGGTGGGCACAATGCGGGCCATACGCTGGTGATCGACGGGCAGAAGACGGTGCTGCACCTGATTCCTTCCGGAATTCTGCACCGCGGCGTCGAATGCCTGATCGGCAACGGCGTGGTGCTCTCCCCCCAGGCGCTCCTCGAAGAGATCGAGGAACTGGAAAGCCGTTCCCTGGAGGTGCGGGACCGGCTGCTAATCAGCCCGGCCTGCGCCATCATCCTGCCCTTCCACGTGGCCCTGGACCAGGCCCGGGAAGCTCGCCGCGGCAGGGGAGCCATCGGCACGACGGGACGCGGCATCGGCCCGGCCTACGAGGACAAGATCGCCCGGCGCGGCATTCGCCTTGCGGATCTGTTCGCCCCGGAGCGACTGGCGGACCAACTCCGCGAGGTACTGGACTACCATAATTTCGTACTGAGCAACTATCTCGAAGCGAAACCGGTTTCCCTGGACGCCACCCTCGATCAGGCCCTGGCCTATGGCGAGGCGTTGCGGCCGATGTGCGCGGACATCACTGCACTGCTCGTAGAGCGACGGCAGCGCGGCGACAAGATCCTCTTCGAAGGCGCCCAGGGCACCTTTCTCGACATCGACCACGGGACCTATCCTTTCGTCACCTCTTCCAACACGACGACCGGCGGAGTCTGCACCGGCTCGGGCGTGCCGCCCCAGGCCGTCGATTACGTCTGCGGCATCACCAAGGCCTACGCAACCCGGGTCGGTTCGGGTCCCTTCCCGACCGAGTTGTTCGACGACGTGGGAGCGCGTCTGGGCGAGCGCGGCGCCGAATTTGGCGCCACCACCGGCCGACGTCGGCGGTGCGGCTGGCTGGACCTGGTCGCCCTGCGCCGTGCGGTTGAACTCAACGGCGTATCGGGTTTGTGCGTCACCAAACTGGACGTCCTTGACGGGCTGGAGACGCTGAAGATCGCCGTGGCCTATCGGCTACGAGGCGAGGTCCTGGAGGCGCCGCCGCTGGACGTCATGGATTTTGCCGACTGCGAGCCGATCTTCGAGGAAGTTCCCGGCTGGACGGAACCGACCGCCGGGGTCCGTGAGCTGGAAGCACTGCCCCAGCATGCGCGGGCCTACCTGGAGCGGATCGAGCAGCTCACCGGCTGCTCCATCCACATGGTCTCCACCGGGGCTGAGCGCGATCACAACATCATCCTGCAGCACCCGTTTCGATAGCAGAGGAGAGCCCCATGAGCCTGCACACCGCAAAAGCCCACTTCAGCAACGCGCTGAACTATGCAAGCAGCCAGTACGAAAAAGAACTGGTCCACGGCCTGATCGCCATGGTCACCGCGCTCCGCGACAACCGGAACGAGACCGACAACAAGCTTCGCGCCATCGAACACGCCATCCAGAACTTCAAGAACCGGCAGTAGCCTCGAACATCGCCTGAAGCCGGGTAAGCGCCTCGGCCGGCTCGAAATCCGCGTTCAGCAAGCCGAGATTCGGGTCTTCCGCGAGTGCGCGCATGCGCGCGGGGGCGTTGCGGATGTGATAGTGCTGCGGCCGCGTGCGGGGCCCCAACTCGGACCAGCGCAGGGGCATGGAAACAGGCGCGCCGGGAAGCGGCCGGACGCAGAACGGGGCGGCGATGGTCTTGCCATGACCATTCTGCAGGTAATCGATGTAGACCCGTCCTTCGCGCAATTCCACATGACGCTGGATGGTCGCCACATCCGGAATCCGGGCCACGCAGATCCGGGCCAGCAACTCACCGAAGGCCTTCGACTGGTCATGGGTCAACTGCCGGCGAACCGGTATGAGGACGTGCAGGCCGGTGGACCCGCTGGTCTTGAGGAATGACGCCAGCCCGGCTTCCTCGCAGATCTCCCGCACGGCCCGCGCCACCTTGACCACGTCCCGAAAAGGCGCCTCCTTTGGATCCAAGTCCAGCACACACCAGTCCACGTGTGCCAGATCGCTGGCACTGGCATTCCATACATGGATCGGAATGGCGCCCAGGTTGGCGATGTAGAGCAGCGTGTCTTCGTCGTCGATGACGATGTATTCCCGCTCTTCCTGGTCGCTGTCCGACCAGATCGGCTCCCGCCGGATCCACTCCGGAAGGAACTCCGGCGCGCGGTGCTGGTAGAAGGACTTCCCGTCGATCCCGTCGGGGTAACGGGTCAATACCACCGGCCGATCGCCCAGATAAGGCAGCATCCACGGTGCAATCGTTCGGTAATAGTCGATCAGGTCGCCCTTGGTGTAGCCCGTGTCCGGCCAGAACACCTTGTCTCGATTCGAAAAAATGACCCGCTCGCGCTCCAGCGATTCGGTCACCACGGCGGGCTCCAGGTCGTCGTTGCTCCACGGTCCGGCGACGCAGTCCTCCGGCTGCTTGTCTCCGCGCAGTCGCAGAAGCACCGGCTGGCGAAGTTGGCCGCCGGGGGTGAACTCCTTGTAGCGCACCTCCACGACCAGGCGAGGCTCGAGCCAGCAGGTGCCTGCCGGGGCGCTTTCGATCTCCGCCGGGGCGGTGGCGCGCTGCAGGCCTTCGAACTCGGCCGCGAGCTGCTCCCGCTCGGCCTCGGAAAGCCCCGAGCCTGCCCGCCCTACATGAACCCAGGCATCGCCTCGCCGGGCCGCCAGCAACAAGGCCCCGAATGGACCGCCGCCGGATTTTGGCGGCGAATATCCGATCACGGCGAAATCGTCGCTGTGGTGGGCGGGAAGCTTCAGCCAGTCTGCCGATCGGGACCCCTGGTAGGGGCTTGCCGATCGTTTTGCCACCAGACCTTCGAGACCCATGGCTGCGGCCTGTTCGAACAGGCGCAGCCCCTTCCCCTCCACATGGTCCACGTAGCGCAGATAGCCGACCGTCGGGAGCAGCCGGTGCAGGAGGCGCTTGCGTTTGACGAGTTCGAGCGGGCGCAGATCGAGACCATCGAATTCCAGCAGGTCGAAGGCGTAGAAGGTGGCCGGCAATGCCACGGTGGCCCGAGCGATGTCCGTAGCTCGCTGCAACTGCCCGCGCTGCTGCAACCGCGCAAAGCTGGGCAGCCCACTGGGATCGTTGACCACGACTTCGCCGTCGAGCACGAAACGCGCGTAGGGCAGCGCAGCCACGGCATCCACGATCTCCGGGAAATTGCGACCGACATCCCGTCCGTGCCGGGTCCGAACGACGACCCGGTCGCCATCGCGCAGGATCAGCAGGCGGTAGCCGTCGTATTTCACCTCGAACAACCAGGCGGGGTCGTCAAACGCCTCACCTCGCTCGCACAGCATCGGGGAAAGCGATTCTATGTCGATGCGCCCGGGTTCGGCGCCCGCGCGCCGCGCCGCTGCCTTGAGCCGGCCCGGCTTGCCATGTCCCGCCTTCAGCTCCTCGACGGTGAGTCCGGAAAGCACCGAGTCCGCCGGATAGGCGCCGCCCTCTTCGACCCACTGGTCCCGCTCCTTGATCAGCAGCCAGTCCTGCCTGGTCTTCACCAGGGTCCAGGTTCCGTGGAGCTTGAAACCCTTGAGTTCGAACAGCAGCTTGCCCTGCTCCAGCCCCTCCTTAGGATCGATCTTCGGCACCCAGCGGCCCCGATCCCAGATGATCATGGCGCCGGCGCCGTAGTTGCCTTCGGGAATCGTGTCCTCGAAATACGCATAGTCGAGCGGATGCGGCTCGGTATGGACCGCAAGGCGCTTGATCGAAGGGTCGGCGCAGGGTCCCTTGGGAACCGCCCAGGACCAGAGCGTACCGTCGACTTCGAGGCGGAGATCGTAGTGTTCCCGCGTCGCCGCATGATGGTGGACCACGAAGATCGAGCCCCCGACCACCCTGCGCGATCCGAACGGCTCCGGCGTCGCACCGGCGCGTCGCTTCTCTCGATAGCGCGACAGACCGCTTGAAGCCATCAAAGGTTCCGTATATCTTTTATGAACTTACGCACGTCTTTTAAGAGGCTTTATCATGGCTGCAAGGGCGCAGGGGACGGCGGCAATCTCCTTCGGGTTGGTGTCGATACCGATCAAGCTGTACACGACCGCGCAGAGCTCCAGCGCGATCCGTTTCAACCACCTCGACCCCAACGGCGCGCGGGTCAAGCAACAGTATATCTCCAGCAAGACCGGTGAAGTCGTTCCCCGCGACCAGATGATCAAGGGCTACGAATTCGCCAAGGGGCAGTACGTCACCTTCGAACCGGACGAGCTGAAGGCACTCGAGGCGAAGTCGACCTATACGATCGACATCAAGGAGTTCGTCCCGCTGGACGAGGTCACCCGAGAGGTGGTTCAGAAATCCTACTACCTCGGCCCCGACAAGGGTGGCGCCAAGGCCTACCATCTGCTGAGCGAAGCGATGCAGGAAACCGGCCGGGTGGCGATTGCCAAGTACGCCGCCCGGGGCAAGGATTACCTGGTGATGATCCGGCCGCACCAGGACGGCCTGGCCATGGAACAGCTCTACTATGCCGACGAAGTGAAGTCCTTCGACGAAGTACCGGTCGACGATGCCGAGGTCGGTCCGGAAGAGATCAAGCTGGCGGTACAGCTAATCGATCAGGCCAGCAGCGATCACTTCGAGCACGCCAAGTACGAGGACGAGGTGCGGAGCGAAATCCTGGCCATGATCGAGAAGAAGGTGGCCGGCGAGGAAATCACCGTGGAGGCCGAGGACGAGTCCGAGACCAAGATCATCGACCTCATGGACGCGCTCAAGGCGAGCATCAAGGACACCGGCAAGAAGCCCGCCAAGCAGGTCGGAAAAAAGAAGGCCGCCAAGAAGAAGGCCACCCGCAAGTCCGCATCGAAGTAGCCTCGAATGAGCGCCGGAGGCGGCTATTCGGCCCGGGAGATTGCCGAGTTCCTGCAGTGGCCGGTCTCGCGGGTCTATTCCTTTGCCCGGTCCGGGGTGGTGGAGCCCACCCGTCGGGCCCGCCGACTGCGCTTCGGTTTCCGTGATCTGGTGGTTCTTCGGGCAGCCAAGTCGCTGATCGATCAGCGTCTCTCCCCGCAGCGCGTGCGGCGGGCCCTGGAACACCTCCGGCAAGCGTTGCCCGACGGCAGCCCCCTCTCGACGGCCCGCCTGGAAGCGGCGGGAAACCGGATCGCGCTGCGCCAGGATGGGCAGCTTTGGGAGATCGAAACCGGCCAGGGCACCCTGGATTTCGACCAATCGCAAGCCTCTTTGACGCCAGAGCCGACCCCGGCCCGAACCGATGGTTATGATGCGGATGACTGGTTCGATGCCGGCGTCGATCTGGAAGAGCAGGATCTGGATGCCGCCATCCACGCCTACGGCCGGGCGCTGGAGCTCGATGAGGGCCATGCCGACGCACTGGTCAACCTCGGCCGGATTCGCCAGCAACAGGGCGATGCCGCGGGAGCCGTGGGTCTCTATGAGCAGGCTCGGGAGGCCGATCCCGAGCACGCGATCGCCCGGTTCAATCTCGGTACCGCATGGGAGGAGCTGGGCGAAATCGAACAAGCGATCGAAGCCTATCGATCAGCCGCCCCGAACCTGACCGATGCGCGGTACAATCTCGCCAGACTCTACGAACGAACCGGCCGACGCGCGCTTGCGATTCAGGAGCTGCGCACACTGCTGCGCCAGGATCGACTGCTGTCTTGAGGGAGAAAAGACATGAATGAACGACCGCCCCGGCACGTCGCACGGCTGGGTATGGCACTGCTTGCTCTGGCCCTCTTTGCCTGCGGAGGAACCCGGGTTCCGGATCTCGAAGCGCCAAAGGTCCGCATCATCGAGATTACCTCGGGCGCAGATCAGGGCACCGCGCGCCTGCGCCTGGACAATCCGGTGCGTGCGCCGATGCCGGCGGCGGGCGTGGAATTCGAGCTCCGAATCCAGGACCAGTCCCTGGGACGGTTCACGCCTCCATTTGCACTGACGGTCCCTGCCCTCGGGAGCGAGACGGTCACGGTACGCTTCGCTAAGGGCGCGGCACCCGCGGCGCTGACGGAGCCGGACTCGGGCCGCCTGTCCTATGCGCTGGAAGGCGAAGTTCGACTGGAAAACGGCAGTCGCCTCGATTTCCTCCAGGAAGGGTGGATTACCCCCACACCGGGGAAACCCGGCAGCTGGCGGTGAGCACGCCCGATTACCTGCTGAGATTCGGCTTTTCAGATCTGCCGATTCGTGGCGCGGTCGTCAGACTGACGGATGCCTGGCAGCAGGTCCGACAGCGCAATCCGGTGCCGGAGGCACCGGCCGGACTGCTC
>JAWVZU010000028.1:0-21465 GCA_033722075.1 Lysobacterales bacterium | reverse complement strand
GCAACTCTGCCGGCGGAACGGCAACAAGCAATAGCGTGCACAACGGGGGAGCACTTGCCGCGATCGTCAATGGCCAGCACGGTCTCACGATTGCCCTCGACGACGTTGCCGTCCTCAATAACCAAGCTCGTTTTGGCGGTGGTTTTGCATTCCGAATGCCCAACGCGACCTCACCGAATACAGTCACCATCGAGAACAGCCTCATCGACGGCAATCGCACGCGCCAACCGACCGGGACCAGCCGGACCGGGAGCGCGAGCGGCAGTCTGTCCGTGGACGAGGCTGCGACGGTCATCATCCGGGACACCACCATCAGCAACAATGACGCCGATGCTGCGAGCGGAAACGCCGATGTCGGCGGCCTGGACCTGTACGCGAAGGCCGGAAGCAACGTCCTGCTCGAGCGGGTGCAGGTGCTTAGCAACAGCGTCGGCGCGACCGGAGGCGGCTACTACGGTGGTCTGGTGCTGGGTCTCATCGGGGATGATTCAAATCCGGCTTCGACGATGCGGCTGGTGGATTCGACCATCGCCGGCAACACCGCCCACGGTGGTTACGGCGGGGGACTTCTATTCGATGCCTCGGGACTCGGCACCTTCGCCATCGAGCGGACCACCATCAGCGGCAACGTTGCCGGCGGCCATGGGGGCGGCGCGATCCTGGAAGCGTCCGGCGCAACGATCCAACTCACCAACAGCACCGTATCCGGCAATCAGGCCGACGCGAACGGTGGCGGCATCCTGGCCAAGCTGAGAGATCCAGGCTATGGGAGCCCGGCCATGGCGGGGCTTGAAATCCTCGACAGCACCATCACCGGCAACACCGCCGATGCCGACACAAACGACTACGGGATCGGGGGCGGCCTCTACATCGAAAATGCGACGAGCGGGTCTGTCTCGTTGTCGGGCTCGATCCTGGCCGCGAACGCGGACCTGAACAGCACGCCGCAGCCGGACTTCGCGCCCAACGGTGTGTCCGTGGCGCTGAGTCACAGCCTGCTCGGCGACAACAGCGGGACCACCCTCTCGGAAGCGCAGACACCCGACGGCAACGGCAACCTGGTCGGCGATCCCTCGGGCAGCGGCACCATCGATCCGCTGCTGAATGGCCTGGCCGACAACGGCGGCCTCACCCTGACCCACCTGCCCCAGCCCAGCTCACCGGTGATCGACGCGGCCACCGCCTGCGCTCGGACCACCGACCAGCGCGGTCTCCCCGGCGCGGTCGATGCCGACAACGACGCCACCGCGCAATGCGACATGGGCGCGGTGGAGGTGCAGAACACCATTCCGACCGCAGTTGCGGACACGCCGGCGACGGACCAGGACACAGCGATTGCCGGCACCTTCAACGTGCTGGACAACGACACCGATGCGGCCGACGAGGATGCCGGCGCCCTGACCGTGACGGCGGTGGACGGGCTGGCCGGCAACGTCGGCGCGACGCTGATGCCGACCGCGGGCGGCCAGCTCACGATCGCCGCCGGCGGCGCCCTGACCTTCGACCCCCTGGCCGATCTCATCAGCCTGCCCGCTGGCGGCCAGGAAACCATCACCATCGACTACACCGTGAGCGACGGCATCGCCGAGGTCGATGGGACGGTCACGATCACCGTCAATGGCCTGAATGACGCCCCGGTTGCGGCAAACGTGGCCACTGGAACCGACGAGGACACGCCGCTTGGCCCGGTTTCCTTTGACGCCAGCGACGTGGATACCGGGGATACGCTGGGCTTCACGATCGACTCGCAGCCCGCGGGCGGCGTTGTGACCAACAACAACGACGGCACCTTCAGCTTCGATCCCAACGGCGACTTCGAAGACCTCGCGGCCGGCGAGCAGCGCCAGGTGAGCTTCGGGTTCACCGCGTCGGATGGCACGGCGAGCAGCAGCGCGACCGTCACCGTCACGGTCACCGGCGTCAACGACGCGCCCTTCGCCGGCCCGGACAGCTTCGCCGTTGAAGCCGGCCAGACCCTGACCGTGGACGCAGCCGATGGCCTGCTGGCCAACGACAGCGACGTGGACGCCAGCGATACGCTCGCGGTGACCACCACCGGTCCGTTCACCGCCGGCGGCGTGGGCGGCGAGCTGGACATTGCATCGGACGGCAGCTTCACCTTCACCGCGCCGGACACCCTGGGCACGGCCACCTTCACCTATACGATCAGCGACGGCACGGCCGAAACCGACGGCGCGCTGCAGATCGACGTAGTGGAAAACACGGTCGCGGACCTGCAGATCAGCAAGTCCGACGGCGTGGAATTCATCTTCCCCGACGACGTGCTGACCTACACCATCGACGTCCTCAACGCCGGACCCACGGACGTCACCGGCGCAATCGTCGAGGACCTGCTGCCAATGGCGCTCGGCAATGCCACCTGGACCTGCACCCCGACGGGTGCCGCCGCCTGCGGCAATGCCAGCGGCTCGGGCAATATCCAGGAGCTGGTCGATATCCCGGCCAGCGATGCGGTGACCTTCGAGCTCACCGCCACGGTGACCGACGCCAGCGGCCCGATCATCAACACGGCCACGGTCACCGAGCCGGCGAATCGCACGGACAGCAATCAGGCCAACAACATCGCCACGGACACCAACGTCCCGGATGCGCTGTTCGCCGACGGGTTCGAGGCGATGCCGGTGGTGAAGTCCTTCGCCACTCGAACGGCGAAGCTCGACGGCGAGGTGCTCGCTGCGCTCGGCACCGACGGCCGACCCACGCTGGTCATGCGGGCCATCGACCGCGGCCAGGCCGAGCTCTCCATGACCCTGGTCCATGCCCGCCGCACGGACACCGGCATCGAACTGCGCATCAGCCGGCTGGAGCACGGCCGGTGGACCATCGGCGAATGGCAGGCCGTCGAGACTTTCGATGTGGAGGTGCGCTGGTAGTCAGACGAGGACCCTTGAGGTCCCGGCGAAGGGTCACTCAGCCCGTCGCGCCGGCGAGCGTGTCCGCGATGCGGCCGTACACGACCGGAGAAAACCCGAAGCCGAAATGTCGCGTCGCGATCCGCACGTGCTCGACCTGCGGGTTGACGCGGTCGATGCAAGCGGCTGGCGACACGATGCCATCTCGCCGGGAATACATGGCCGTGACCGGCACCCGCAGGGGGTTGGCTTCCCGCGCTTCTACGTCCGCCTCGATGGCATCCAGGTCATACCCGCGCTCTTCGTATCTAGCCGCGACCAGCGTGTACTTGGGTCCGCCGACCACGGGTGTGCCGAGGGTGATCACATGGCGAATCCGGTCCGGAATCTCCCGGGCCGCTTCCCGCGCAATATAACCGCCAAGGCTCCAGCCGATCAGGAACACCGGCTCGCCTGCGCTGACCTCGTTCACCCGCTCGATCACCTTCGGCAGCAGGGTGTAGACGTTGCCCGTATTCCGGCCCAGGCCCCAGCCCCAGGTGCGATAGCCCAGATACCGCAGATAGCGGGCCAGCAGCGCCAGGCTGCGCTCGTCGGCACCATAGCCCGGCACCATCAGCACCGGCTGGCCATTGCCCCGCGGCTTGGCCGCCAGCCACGGCAGGCTGAGCAGCAACTTCGGGAACTCGGACACCGACAGCACCTCGCCGATGGCCCCACGCCGCGTCGGGCGCGTCGGCGTCAGAGCCGCCATGTCCTCCACCCCGTTCATCGGGCCGGCTGGGCTTGCAGGCGCATGACGCCACGCAGCCCGGAAATCGAGAAAATGATCAGCGCGGCCCAGATGCCCGCGAACGCGATGCCATGAGCCGTGGAGAACGGCTCCCGGAAGACGAAGACGGCGACCATGAAACTGATCGTCGGCGCGAGGTACTGCATGAACCCCAGGATCGCCAGCGGCAACCGTTGTGCGGCGAAGTTGAAGCCGAACAGCGGCAGGATGGTCACCAGGCCGGAGCCCACCAGGAGCCAGCGGATTTCCGGCGTACTGCCTTCCCATCCGAGACCAGGAACCATGAGAAAAAGGTAGACAAGGGCCGGCGGCAAGAGCAGCAGTGCCTCCCAGAGCAGGCCGACGAGCGGCAGAACCGAAGTGAGGGTCTTGCGGATCAGCCCATAGGTGCCGAAGGAGAACGCCAGGGTCAGCGCCGGCCAGGGCGGCTCACCGACGGCGAACCCGAGATAGGTCGTCGCGCTCGCCGCGATGGCCACGGCAGTCCACTGGGCCCGGCTCAGGCGCTCGCCCAGGAACAGGAAACCGAGCAGGACGCTGACCAGCGGATTGATGTAATAGCCCAGCGACGTGGCCAGGATCTGCTCGTTGGAAACCGCCCACACGAAGACCAGCCAGTTGGCCGCCAGGAAGGTCGCGCTCAGGCCGAGCATCGCCAGGTTCTTCCACCCGACCGCCAGACTTGCCGGCAGTTTCGAACGGTTGCGCCAGAGCAGAACCGCGGCAAGAAAGATGACCGAGAAGATGATCCGGTAGGCGACGACGACCAGCGGGGAAACGCTTTCCAGAAACTTGAAGTAGACCGGGACGAAGCCCCAGAACAGGAAAGCCCCCAGGCCGGCCAGCAGGCCGAGCCGGAAGCCGGGATCATGGAGCGACAATTGGACGCCGGGCGCGCGGTTCAAGTGTTGGTTCTCCGAGGAGGGCACGCCATTGTCGGCCGCACCGGTCAAGAAGCGGTGAAAGCTCAGTCAACCGGATCGCGGACCAACGGCATGGTCATGCAGCGCGGGCCACCCCGCGCTCGGGACAACTCCGAACTGGGCAGGGTGATGACGTACTTGCGTCCGTCGGCCAGCCCGGCCTCTACCGTACTCGGGTCTGCCGCGAAGTCCACGGCAGCCACTTCCCGGTAACCGTGCTTGTCGAGTTCTTCGAGCGTCGCCGCGTTGCGCCGGTAGAGGAGAATCAGCCCTGGCGCCAGGGCAAAGGAGTTGGCGCCGTCGGTCCATTGCTCGCGGGTCTGCTGGATGTACTCCCGCCGCCCGCCGCAGGCGATCGGCTCCAGGTCCACCCCGGCCGCCTTGCAGGCGTCGAAGAACGATGCATGACGACGGCCCAGGTCCGTGGTCTTGGCGTGCAGGTCGATGGAAATAACGCTCAGGGTTTCCGCATAGCCCTTGCCGAACATGGGCGGGTAGACCAGGCATTCACCCTCGGATACGCGGGTGAAGATGGTATCCAGGTGCATCTGCGAGCGGCTCCCCGGCATGCGGACCATGATCAGGTGGCGGAACTGGTCCTGACCTCTCAACGTATCGGCCAGAAGGTCGATGGACTGCTCCATGGTGCGTTCGCTGACGCCAACGGCGATGACGCCCTCCTTCAGGACCAGGACGTCGCCGCCCTCCAGGGTCAGCGCACCGAAGCGGGGCGACTTCGCGGCTTTCTCGTCGCGATGGAAATCGAAGTAGTGCTCGTTCTCCCGCAGTCCTTCGTGGGTCGAATAAACGAACTGGCTCAGCACGGCCTCGCGCTCCCGGGCCCCGCGCCGCATGGCGGCGATGATGACGCCGTTGCCGATCACCACCTGCGGGTCCCGTGACATCAGCATGTTCGGCAGTGGGTTCAGGTCGAAGAAATGCTCCGGCCGGACCTCGGACGCCGGCGCCAGGACGCCGCAGATCAGTGCCTCGGCACAGCTGGCCGGGTCCATCTCCCGAAGTCGGCCGGCCAGCTCCCGCGAGAGGTTTTCGCGCTCGGCAATGCGATCGATGAGCTCACCCGTTGCCGTCTCATCCACCCCCAGCGCACTCACCAGGAGATCCTGGAAATCGTGGACCTCGACGCCGAAGGCACGGATCGCGTTGGTGAATACGTCGTGCTCCTTGCGCGCCTGCAACCCGAACAGGATGTCGTCGAAGAGCAGCTCTTCCATCAGGCCCGGCGGCATGCGGTCGACCTCCAGGCCGGGGCGATGGATCATGACCTTGCGGAGTCGTCCGATCTCGGAGAATACCTGTAGTTGCATGCGTGCCTCCCGGCTGCTCATGTTCTCAGAAAATCTCGGCAATCAGGCAACGCAGGCTGCCGCCGCCTTTTTCCAGTTCATCGATGGCCACCCCGTGGATCGTGAAACCACACCGCTCCAGCACTTCGCGAGTCTCGTCCCGGAGCACGTCGATCGCGGTCTGGCTCATGAGCAGATCCTGTTCCGTGATGGCAATGCAGTTGGCAGCGAAGTGGTTCTTCTCGGCTTCATTCAGGACCACCGTGCGGGTCCGATATTGTTCATGGATCGCCTCGGCCACCGCCGGATCGGCGAATGCGGGCTTGTAGATCACGCAGACCTTTCCGGCGAGGATCGCCAGCACGATGTTGGTGTGATATTCCTCGGGGACGAGTTCGAATTGCAGCATCAGCTCGAGATCGAAGGCGTCGTACATCAACCGCGCCCCTTCCGGATCCGCCCGATTGCTGAGACCGCAGTAGCCGATGCTGAGGACCCGGTCGATGGCCATGGCCCCGGTCAGTTCCGCAATGGCGTGCTCCCGGCTCAGGTCGGTGAGGGGTCGGCCGAGCAACCCGGTGAAGAAATCGCGGACGTCTTCCCGGTTGGCTTCCTGCTGCCGGACCTGATGGAACATGCGACCGACGATGAAGCGGTCCGCCGTCGTCCCGTAGACGTTGTTGGGGTAGATGGCATCCTCCAGCCCGCGCCGTCCGCCGAACAGAACGACCGGAAGCCCCAGCTCACAGATCTTGCGAGCCACCCCGGAGTGCTGGGCAAAGGCCCTTTCCCGATCCAGCTCTACGGACAAGTCGATGTAGCGGTTGTCCTGGGCACTCTGCGGGCTCAGGTGGAAGCCCGCCGGATCGACGAGCAACGCGGCCCGCATGGTGGCCGGCTTGAAGTGGCTTTTCGCCTGGACGGCTCGAAAGGCGTCCGCGAATTCGTTCGGTTCGGTAACAATGCCCATGAGCTGAGTCTTGGATGTGTCGTCGCGTAGGAGGCAACGATCATCTCATTCGCCGTTGGCGAAGTTCAAACCCGGGTCCCGAAACGGCGCGTACTGATAGTACTTCGGCGATGCATCCAGTCGAACGTGCAGCCAGGCGACCCCCAGGCCCGAGGTACTGAGCCACAACGGCGAGTGCTCATCCAGGCTGTCGAGGACGGCCGCGGCCACCTGCCGGAACAGGGCCCCCAGTAAATCCCGCGTGGCCGTCCGGCAATAGGCCAGGAAGTGAGCGGCATCCGCATCCGGATCCGGGACGGGGGCAACCAGCAGGGCGTCGCCGCCGAGATTCCGGAACGTCGCCGGGCCAGGACCCCGGAAGTGCTCCCGGAATGCGTTCGGATCTTCCGCGAGTCCTGCAAGAGGCGGCGCGTCGACGAGCACGCCATGGCACGGCGCTTCCAGATTGCCGGTGACCAGCGGCGGGCACTCCCAGTAAGCGGCCTGAAAAGACGATTCCGCCAGGCCCTTCGCGAATCGATCGCCTTCACCGCTGCGCCAACCGGCCAGCGCCTCGTCCCAGCTGACCGTGCGACCGCCGGAGCAGGACAAGCTCCAGCGCTCGAGACTTTTGCCGGCCGATTCCAGGTGCAGGTTCATTGGCCAATTCTCTGGAGGGTGCCTACCAGCGCAGGGACAGGCAGCTCAGACCGCCGTCCATCTTGGCGATTTCCGACATTTCGAGGGGGACGAGCATCACACCTTCGAGTTCATCCAGGCGGTCGTTCACTTCAGGATGACCGTCAGCCAGCAACAGCACGTCATTGAGGCGCAGCGCGTTGGCCGCATAGGCTTCGGTCTGCGCGACTTCGATCAACTCGAAGCCGTCCAGCGCTTCCTGTCCGGCATAGGCCCGGCAACCAAGCAGGATGAACTCGGCGATCGGGGTCAATCCCGACTTGAGATGCAGGCCTTCTTTCACTTCCAGCACTCGCAGCTCATAACCCAGCGGCGCCAGCAGACGCCCCAGTTGATCGGCGCCCTCCCGGTTGGTCCGCTCCGACAGGCCGACCATTACGACGTTGCCCGTGATCAGCACGTCGCCACCGTCCAGGAAGCCGGGCGGGCGAATCTCCGCGATCTCCGGAAACCACCGGGACAGGGTCGGCGCAATACGCGCCGGCTCGGGCGCTCGCTCCGGCGCCGCCGGGCGCGTCAACACGGCCAGGTCCGGGAGTACGATCGCCGCATCTTCCACGAAATAGCTGTCCGGCAGGTCGCCCATTGCCGGCAGGATCTCGACCTCCAGACCGGCCCAGCGCAGCGCATCGACGTACTCCACGTGCTGCTTGGCGAGCAGCGGAAAATCCGGCATGCCGAGACCGGCCGTCGTCAGGCCGTGACCTGCCGTCATCGGTGGCTGGCGGACGATAGCCCTGGTGAAGTGATGGTCGATGCCCACGCCAACGCCTCCAAACGTTTGATCAAACGCTAGCACGCGGCAGCCGGGCGATCCATCGGCAGACCGCGGCAAGGTACAGAAAACAATCGGGATTTCACGGTCGAACTTGTTACACTGCGATTCCTGTTTTGGCTACGGGGACAAGCTGTGCACGCGTGGGGGGCCGTGGAACGGTGATCGGATCTGACTCGGACAAGGAAAGCGCCGGCGCCGACACGCTGGTTGCGTGTCACGAGTGCGACGCGTTGCACCAACGCGAGCCCATCCCCAAGGGGGCACGCGCCGACTGCGTGCGCTGCGGACGCAACCTCTACAGCAACATCCCCAATACGCTGGATCGCAGCATTGCCCTGTTCCTCTCCAGTCTGATCCTGCTCACCATCGCCAATGCCTACCCATTTCTCGCCATGAAGGCGGCCGGACGGATGGAGGTCAACCAGGTGTTCTCGGGCGGTTTTGCGCTCTATGAGTTCGGCATGGGCGAACTGGGGCTGGTCGTCTTCCTGACCAGCATCCTGTTTCCCTTCGTCACCATCATCGGCACCCTCTATCTCCTGCTGTGCGTTCGGGCCGGGTTTCATCCGCCGGCCGCCGGACCGGTTTTTCGCACCGTCAACGCCCTCGCGCCCTGGAGCCTGATCGGCGTCTTCATGCTCGGCACCCTGATCTCCATCGTGAAGCTGCAGGACCTGGCCACCGTCGTCCCCGGTATCGGCCTCTACGCGTTGGCCGGCACCTTGCTGGTCTTCAGCGCCGCCCGAGCCAATCTCGATCCCGACGTGATCTGGACCCATAGCCCGCAGCGCCAGCTCACCGCGGACCAGGTCAATGCCGGCGATCGGGTGCTGAATTGTCATGCCTGCGGACTCCTTCGCGTGGAGGGTGCGCACGGTGAGCCCCATGCCTGCCCGCGCTGTGGTGCCGCGATGCATCATCGGGTAAGCAACAGCATCGAGCGCACCTGGGCACTCATGGTGGCGGCCGCGGTCATGCTCATTCCCGCCAACCTGCTGCCGGTGCTGAATGTCCAGAAGCTGGGTCAGGGTCAGCCGGACACGATCATGAGTGGCGTGATCCACCTCATCGAAGGCGGCATGTGGGGGCTGGCCTTGATCGTCTTCTTCGCCAGCGTTGTCGTCCCCGCGCTCAAACTGTTGACCCTCGGCTTTCTGCTCCACTCGGTACAGAGCGGTTCCAACTGGCGTCCCCGGGACCGGACCTTTCTGTACCGCGTGACCGAGGTCATCGGCGCCTGGTCCATGGTGGACGTCTTCCTGGTCGGCCTGCTGTCGGGGCTGGTCAGGCTCGGGCTGCTGGCCACGGTCGAACCGGGCCTCGGCGCCAGCTTCTTCGGCGCCGCGGTCATCCTGACCATGTTCGCGGCGCACAACTTCGATTCGAGGCTGATCTGGGATCGCGCCGATCTGCGAGACGACGCCGTCACTGAGGGCGGGGAGGCTCCGGCATGAGCAACGGGTCACAGGTCGCCTCACCGAGCGTGAAGCAACGCACCGGTCCATCGGTCGTCTGGCTGATTCCCCTGGTCACCGTGCTGATCGGCGGCTGGCTCATCGTCAAGACCCTGTCCGAGCAGGGACCGGAGGCGACCATCAGCTTCAAGACCGCCGAGGGGATCGAGGTCGGGAAAACCAAGATCAAGTACAAGAGCGTCGACATCGGGGTGATCGAGGATGTCCAGTTTGCGGATGACTTCGAAAGCGTCATCCTCACCGCCAAGTTCAACCAGGGCATGGACAATTTCCTGCGCCGCAATACGCGCTTCTGGGTGGTCAAGCCGCAGCTCAGCGTGCGCGGCGTCTCGGGCCTGGAAACGCTGGTCTCCGGTGCCTATATCGAGATCGATCCGGGACCGGGCGCGCCGCAGAAACATTTCGTGGGTCTGGAAGAGCAGCCCTTGATCACCACCGACGACGCGGGTTCGCGGATCACCCTGATCACCGATGACCTCGGTTCGGTCGACGCCGGCTCGCCGATCTATTACCAGGGGCTGCTGGCCGGCGAAGTGCTGGGCAAGGAACTTGCCAACGATGCGGAGAGCGTCTACATCTATGCCTTCGTACGCGACCCGTTCGACCAGCTGATTCGCGGCAACACGCGCTTCTGGAACATCAGCGGCATCGATGTCTCCCTCGGGGCCGACGGGGTCCAGGTGCGCACCGCATCACTGGTCTCGATGATCTTCGGGGGCATCGCCTTCGACACGCCGGACAGCCTGGAGTACACCCCGGCGGACATTTCCGACCTCGTCTTCACGCTGCACGACAGCTACGAGGCCATCCAGGCTCGCGCCTACACCAGGAAGCTCCGTTTCGTGCTGTATTTCGAGGGCTCCGTACGCGGCCTCAATCCCGGGGCACCGGTCGAGTTCAAGGGCATCAAGATCGGGGAAGTGCTGGACGTCAGTCTCGAGTTCAACCGTGTCGACACGACGTTTCAGATTCCGGTGCTGGTGGAGCTGGAACCCGATCGCATCGTCGATCGCACGCCGGACGCGGACACCCCGCCGGAAGCGACCCTGCAGACCCTGGTCGACCGCGGCCTGCGAGCTCAGCTGCAGACCGGGAGCCTGCTCACCGGGCAGCTCTACGTGGCCCTGGACATGTTCCCCAACTCGCCGCTCAACCGGCGGGGTGGACCGGACACGCCCTACCCCGAGCTGCCGACCGTGCCCGGCACCTTCGAGGCCCTGACCTCGACCCTCCAGGGGCTCGTCGCCCAGCTCGACCAGGTCGAACTGGACGACATCGCCGGGCACCTGCTGGGCATCCTCGAGGGCGCGGATGAATTGATCAATACGGCCGAATCGGAAGAGACGGTGACCGACCTGCAGGCCTCCATGCGGGCCTTGAAGAACGTACTCCGCGACGTTGAAGAAGGCCGCGTGGACGAGACGATCGCTGCGGCCAGGGAAGTCCTGGGCGACCTCGAGGAGACCCTGGCGCTGACCAATGAAGTGCTGGTCCCGAACTCGCCGCTCCAGTACAACCTGAACCGGATGACGGCGGAACTCGAGGAAACCTCGCGGGCGATCCGCGCCCTGCTGGAACTCCTGCAACGCAAGCCCAACGCGCTGATCTTCGGGCGGGACGAACCGGAAGAACCGGAGACGGAGGAACCATGATGGATGGCTTGGCAAACCGAACAGGGACGGTCCTGATGCTATTGGTCGTGCTCGTCGCCGGTGGCTGTTCCAGCAGCGGGGGCGGTCCGGGAATTGCCTACTATCTTATCGATCCCGTGGACGCCGAGCCGATCCGGGAAACCGACCTCTCGATCGAGATCCTGGACCTGCGCATTCCCCAGTACCTGGAGCGCTACCAGATTGCGAGCCGGACGAGCCAAAACCGGCTGCGCTTCTCCGAAGCCCACCAGTGGGGCGAGACCTTGCGCAAGAACCTTGCGCGAACCCTCTCCCGCAACCTGACCGAACTGCTGGGCACGGTGGACGTTGCGACACCCTTCAACCGGCTCGCGTCCCGACCCGACCTGCGCCTGCTCATCGACATCGACGAGTTCGAGGCCCGCGCGGACCGCCGGGTTCACCTGGTCGCCCGCTGGCAGCTGGCGCTGCCGGACGGTACGGCGATTGCCACCGAACGGGTCAATCTTGCTGGCGAAAGGCCTTTCCCGGCCGGCGACTATGGGGCCCTGGTCGGTCAGATGAGACAGCTCTTCGGCGAACTGAGCCGGCGAATCGCCCGCTCGATTGCCGAATCGAACGCGGCAGGAGAGGCATCATCCGGATGATCCTTGCGGCCGCATTCTGGGGACTGATCGGACTGGCACCGCTCGCCGACGAAGTGGTTGCCGATTCGTTGCCCGATGCGACCGGGCGAGAACTGATGGAGGGCGTCTATCAGCGCCACCGCCAATATCCCTACGTCTTCGAAGTGCAGTCCATGGTGCTGATCGATCGTCTCGGCAAGCGGGATACCCGCAAGCTTCGACGGTACTCGCGGGTGGATGACAAAGGCGGCGCCCAGATCCTCCTGCTGTTCGATTCGCCACCCGAGGTCAAGGGCGTGGCCCTGCTGGCCCACCGCACGCCCGACGACCGGATTCGCAAGGAAATCTATCTGCCTGCCCTGGGTCGCCAGCTGATCAGCAACGGCACCGTGACCATCGGGCCGTCGGGACATGACGACGATCACTTTCTCGGCACCGATTTCTCCATCGAAGACCTCACCGGGGAAAGCCTCGCAGACTATTCGTACCGGCGACGCGAGAACGTATTGGTCAATGAGATCCCGTGCTACGTCGTGGATGTCTTTCGCCCGGTAGACGACGCCGCCTCCGATCCGCCGGTGCGCAGGCACTTCATACTCCAGGATGGCCTGTACATTTCCCGGACCGACCATTTCGACGATCTCGGCCGCCTGAAGAAACGCCAGACCCACCACGATCTGGTGCCGGTGGACGGCGACATGTGGCGCGCCAACATGATCCTCATGGACAACCGGGCGGAAGATCACCAGTCGATCGTCAAGGTGGATCGCCGGGTATTCTCCGAAGACTACGTGCCGGAGCACCTCTTCACCGCCGAATGGCTCTACAGCAACGTGCCCCCACCGGAAGAACCCGATGAGACGCCAGGCCCGGAGCTCGACACCGCCGGTGAAACGGACGAGGAGAACGCCGCGCCATGATTTCCAATCTGTTTCTGTTGGGGATTCGGCGCCCGGGACCGGTACTCCTGGCCCTGCTGGCGATTACCGCCGTCACGGCCGCCGGACTCCCCCGCCTCACCATCGACACCAGCTTCAATTCGCTGATTCCGGCCGACGATCCGGCCAAGCTGATCCATCAGCGGGTGATGAGCGAATTCGGATCCGACAACAAGACCATCGTCTATGTCCACGATCCGGAGCTCTGGACCCCGGAGAAGCTGCGGGCACTGGACGACCTGCAGCGGTCCTTGAAGCAGATCGACCACGTCTATCGGGTCGACAGCCTGTTCAGCCTGCGCACGATCCGCGGCGAATCCGGCCCCGACGGACCTGTCGAAGTCCAGTCCACACCGGTCCTGGACGGCATTCCCGACACCGCGGAGGAGGCGGAGGCCGCGCGCCGTCGCGCCCTGGACAACCCGCTTTACCTGGGCAATTTCTTCTCCGACCAGGGCGACGTGACCGCCATCATCGTCACTGCCCACGAGCCGGAAGAGCCGCAGGACATCAACCCGGTGCTGTACGCCGGAATCGAGGAGGCGGTGGAGCGTCATGCGAAGGACTTCGAGCGGATCTTCCAGGTCGGCCCGCCCCGGATCAATGCAGAACTCAAGGCCAGCCTTTATGAAGACTTCAAGGTGCTGGGGCCGCTGTCCGCGCTGGTCCTGGTGGTTGCCATCATCGTCTTCCTGCGCAGCTCGCTGGCGGCAGTCATCCCGATCCTCACCTCCGGCCTGTCCATCGTCTGGACCTTCGGGCTGCTGGGCTGGATGGGCGTCCCCCTGAATATCCTCAGTGCGATGATTCCCTCGCTGATCATCGTCATCGGGTCCACCGAAGACACCCACATCATGGCGGCCTACTTCCGCGGCCTGATCAAGCAAGGCGACTCGGTGGACAAGAAGGTTGCCCGTGGCAAGGCCATCGAATACCTGGCCCGCCACGTCGGCCTGCCGCTGGTCCTGACGGTGCTGACCACGGCCCTGGGCTTTGCGAGCAACCTCCTCAGCAGCATCACCTTGATTCAGCAGTTCGCGATCGCGGCGACGCTGGCAATGATCACCAACGGCATCGTCACCATTTTTGCGGTGCCTCTGGTGCTGGCTCACCTGGGAGGGGGCGAGCCTCCGGCTTCTTTTGCAAGGGAATCCGACCCGCAATCGATCGGGCCCTCTCTGCCCAACCACATCATCCGGATCTTCCGGATTTCCCAGGACCATTTCCCAACAGGCACCCTGGCGGTCACCGCCATTCTTTGCGTGTTCTTCCTCTATCACGCCTCCAAGCTTTACGTCACCAACGACCCGCTGTCCTATTTTCCGAGTGATCGTCCTCTGGTGCAGGAAACCCACATGATTCACGAGGACCTCGCGGGCATCCGGGTCTTTTTCATCACCGTGGAGGCCGAGAACGACAAGGCGTTCCTGGAGCCCGAAAACGTCAAACGGCTGGCTTCGATCCAGCGCTTCATGGACAAGCAGGGCGTCTTTGATTCGAGCATCTCGCTGGCCGATCATCTGGCCTACATCAACCGGGAATTCCAGGGCGATTTCGGCAGGGACGCCATCCCGGCCACACGTCAGCTCATCGCCCAATACCTGCTGTTCTTCCATCGTGGCGAACTCGAGAGCTACGTCAGCCACGACTATCGCCGGGCCAACATCATCGTGCGCCACAGCATCAGCGACTCCCATACGCTCAATCAGTACATCCGCGAACTGGAGGATGTGGTCGATCAGCTCACCGGCCCCACGCTGGAGGCCGAGATCATCGGCGAAAACCTGATGGTCAACCGGGCCGCCGAGAGCCTGATGGTCGCCCAGGTCAAGGCCCTTGCGCTGCTGCTCGGACTGATCTTCGTCCTCATGTCGATCATGTTCACCTCGCTGAAGGGCGGCATCATCGCGATGATCCCCTCGGTGATCCCGATCGCGCTGATGTTCGGTCTCATGGGCTTGCTGGACATTCCGCTGAATCCGGGTACCGCCATGGTTGCGGTCATTGCCGTGGGCATTGCCATCGACGGGACCATCCATCTGCTCGCCCGCTACAACGAGCTCTGCCGGCGCACCTCGGATTTCGTCGGCGCCGTGCATCAGGCGGTAGGCGAAGTGGCGGCGCCGCTGATCGTATCGAGCGTCGCCCTGGCGCTGGGCTTCGGCGTCCTGCTCATGTCCAATTTCACGGTCGTGGCCCAGTTCGGTGCCCTGGCGGCCGCCACGATGCTGATTTCCATCGTGGCCAATCTGCTGATCACACCCATCATCATGGCCCGGGTTCGCCTGGTCGGCCTGTACCAGATGCTTGGCATCAAGGTCGACCGCGAGGTTCTGGAGTCAGCCCCGCTGTTTGCCGGCATGTCGAACTACCAGCGCCGCAAGGCCATTCTGATTTCCGAGATGGGCGAGTTCGAGGCCGGTCAATGCCTGGTCAAGCAGGGCGAGGTCGGCCGCTGCATGTACCTTATCCTGGAAGGCGAAGCCGAGGTGATCCGCCACGACGGAGACCAGCAGCGCTCGCTGGCCATCCTCAAGCCCGGACAGATCTTCGGCGAGGTCGGCTACATCCGCGACATCGAGCGAACCGCCGACGTGGCAGCGACCAAGCCCGTCACCGCCCTGCGCTTCGACTTCGAACGGATGCAGAAGGACCTGAAGTTCTTCCCGCACATCGTGGCCAAGCTGAACTTCAACATCAGCGCCGTACTGGGCGAACGGCTGGCGGATGTTCTCGATCAGCGCTAGCGTGTCCAAATCGGAGGTTTTTGGGTTAAGATAGCGCCATGCCTAAGGTAGTCATATTGCACCAGACCGGGCCCCGCAAGGGCGAGAAGGACATCTACTCGACCCTGCAGTACCGGTCCCTGTTCATCGGACGCTCGGAGGATTGCGACGTGGTCGTTCCCGACCCCGAGTGCGTAGTCAGCCGCTCCCATGCGCTTGTTGAATGGGACGCGGATTCCGACGACATCACGCAGACGCTGTCCATTACGGACCTGGCAAGCGCCAACGGGACTTTCGTCAACAGCGAGCCGATCGATGGCGTCGCCCAGCTCTGCAACGGCGACGCCGTGCAGCTTGGCAAGAAGGTCGGTCCGGTCATCCGGATTGCGGTCATCAAGCCCAAGAACGAAGCCGAGGAAGGCGTTTCCGAACAGCAGATGCGCGACGCTTTCCCGGAGGTCCGGGATCTCGAGGCAGAAGAGGAACGCGCCTCCAAGCCCGCCCCCGGCACCCGCGTTCTCCCCGTCGACGAAGACTAGCCCAGTCGGTATACCTGCCGTTTGACGCCGGTCTTCGAACAGGGCCTGAAGCCAAGCCGTTCGAACATCGGCACGATACCTGTCCAGGCGAACGCCGCCGGTACCTTACTGCCGCTGAACGAATTCGCAGGCACCGGATAGGCCTCGATCATGGCAACCTCTTCGCGACCCTTCATCCGTCCCACCGCATGGCCCAGCAGCGCTGAGCCAACCCCACGCTTGCGCCAGCGCGCCGGGATGTAGAAGCATACGATGGACCAGGTGCCGGGTGGCGGGTTGCGGTTCAGCGAGGGACTGTTGGCCAGCCGCGGGAACTGGCTCCAGGGACCGTAGCGGCACCAGCCCACGCATTCACCCCCGGCGAATGCCAGGGACCCGAACACCTCGCCCGCCTCGATCTCCCTGCGAAAGGCCCGACGGTTGGGCTCTCCCTGGCAGGATCGCCATTGCTTGCCGCCGTGGGGCACGATGCCCCATTGGCACCAGCAGCCGCCTCCGACGCCTTGCGGACCCATGAGGGTCTCGATCACCGCCCAGTCGTCGGCGGTCGAACAGCGGACCTTGATGGCGTCAGACATTCAGTTTACTCCAGGGAACGACAGGCCTCCGGTCGAGGTTCGGCCTCGGCACATCGCGCGCGAGCCTCGCGGATGTTGGCCTCTCGTGCCACCGGGCTCTGCGCCGCAAGCGCCAGATAGCGCGTCGCCGCCTCCCTGTCCTGGGAAACACCCTGTCCGGCATCGTAGAGGGTTGCCAGTCGCACCAATGCCTCCGTTGCCTCGGCCGTCCTCGGAGGGTCTGTTTCGCTTTCCATCACGATACGATTGAGCCACTCTGCCGCGGTCTCATAATCCCGGCGCGGCAGGCGTTCCATGTAGATTTCCCCCAGCTTGAGCATCGCGCGCTGACTGCCGTGCTGGCGCACGATGCGCTCCAGGATGGTGATTGCCCGGGTGCAATTCTCCACCGACCGGCCGTTGCACAGGGCCTCGCTGAGCATCAGCTCAGCCGGCAGATCCCAGGAATCGCTCACGAACGGCCGGATTTCAGCCTCGAACGCCTCGATCGCCTTCGCTTCCTGATCGCTTGCGTAACTCAGACCCAACTCGTAGCTGGCTCCCGGGTGGCCTCCCTCAGCCGCCTTCTTCAGCCAGTAGCGGGCCCGGCCGGGAAAACCCATGGCATTGAAGCGCTTGGCGATTCGCTCGCGCTCCGCGGGTTCGGCCAGCAATGCCCGGAACTCCAGGTTGATATTGTTGATGCTGAAGTCGGGAATCAGCACGGACGCCGCCGTCCACAGCGCCCCGACCAGCAGCAAGGCCTTGACCGGCCACAGGCCCAGCACCCTGGCGACGATGTTGGGCTCACGCATCCGCGGGCCGTAATCCGCCACCGGCGCCGACTCCGAGATCATCTTTCGGGTGACCCGTCGACTGATAACCGGTGCTTCATCCTCGTGCATCGGGCCTTCGCGAAACGGGGTCGACCTGACCGGTTCCGGCGTAACGGGCTTCTTCTCCCGGACCGGCGTGCGGACGGCGGTGTCCCGGTCGTCTTGCGCGGTCGCCTTGTTTCGCACTGCGGTCTCGGTATCGTCGGCATCGGACGCCGATGGCGATGCCTCGGTTTCCATGCGACGCGTGGGGCGCACGCCACGGGTCACGTCTTCCCGAATCTGGCGCAGGTCGGCGATGACGTCACCCGCTGACTGATGCCGTCGCGAGGGGTCTTTTTCCAGAAGCCTGGAGACCAGGTCCTGGAACAATGCATGTTCCCGCCCGAGCGGCGGCGGATCCTCGTTCAGGTGCTTCATGCCCACGCCGTAGGCCGCATCGCTCTGGAACGGCGGCTTGCCCTCGAGCATCTCATAAAGCACCACCCCCAAGCTGTAGAGATCCGCCCGACCATCGAGTGCGGCGTCTCCCAGCAGTTGCTCGGGGCTCATGTAGGTGGGGCTTCCAACGGTGTGTGTGCCGGTGAGCTCGGTGGTGCTGTAAGTCACCTTGACGATGCCGAAGTCGGTGATGACCGGATTACCGGTCAGCTCCAGAAGGATGTTCTCCGGCTTGATGTCCCGGTGAACGAATCCGGACGCATGGGCTTTCGCCAGTCCCGCGGCCACCCCCGCGCAGATCCGGAAGGCCTGGCGATGGGTCAGGCGCCCGATCCGGTCGCGCAGCGATCCGCCCTCGATGAAATCCATGGTCATGTAGCAGCGACCGGCATACTCGCCGGTGTCGTAGACGGTGATGATGTTGGGGTGGCGCAGGCTGGCGGTGGTCTTCGCTTCGCGCTCGAAGCGATCCGAGAAGTGTTCATCCTGCTCACCCAGGCTGGCGAGCATGACTTTCATTGCAACCTGTCTCCCGAGCGACGTCTGCTCGGCGAGATACACTTCGCCCATACCGCCTTTGCCGATTCGCCGCTTGATGGCGTAGCCCGGAATGGTCGGCAAATTCGACATAGAGACAGTGTCTGCCCTGCGTGAGATGGATCACAAAGGTTGTCCCTAGTCTACTCGAAGCGGCGGCGAATTTTGCGCCCTGGTCGGCAGATTGGATTCCGGGGAACATTGTCCGTCATGCGCCCATCTAAGAGACCAGAGAATTTACCGGAGCCCAGGATGTCCAAGTCGTTCGAACACATGGAAACCAAAGTCGTGCACGCCGGTGAGCCGGACCCCCGGCCCGCCGGTGCCGTCTCGATTCCGATCTATCAGTCAGCAATGTTCGAGTACTCCGGCGAGAGCAGCTACCACGATCTGAAGTACATCCGGCTCAACAACACGCCGAACCACCAGGCTCTGCACGCCAAACTGGCGTCTCTCGAGGGCGCCGAAGCCGCGCTGGTCACCTCCAGTGGGATGGCGGCCATCACCACTTCGCTGCTGACGGTGCTGAAATCCGGCGACCACCTGCTAGCCCAGGATTGTCTTTACGGCGGCACCCACGACTTCGTGACCCAGGACCTGCCGGCCTTGGGCATCGAGTACGACTTCATCGACGGCGATCGGCCCGACACCTGGGAGGACAAGCTGCGCCCCGACACCCGAGCCATCTACGTGGAGGCGATGACAAATCCCCTGATGCAGGTTGCGGATCTCGAAGCCGTCGTCGACTTCGCCCGCCGGCACGGGCTGATTTCCATGATCGACAACACGTTCCCCAGCCCGGTGAACTTCCGACCGCCGGAGCTGGGTTTCGACATCTCGTTGCACAGCTGTACGAAGTACCTCAACGGCCACTCGGACCTGGTGGCCGGTGCGGTCATCGCTGACGCGGAAACGATTGAACGGGTGACCCACAAGCTCAACCACCTGGGCGGTTCGCTGGATCCGCACGCCTGCTACCTGCTGCACCGAGGCATCAAGACCCTGGCCCTGCGGGTGCGCCAGCAGAACCACAGCGCCTTGCAGCTGGCACGCTTTCTCGACTCCAGCCCGGCCGTCTCGCGGGTCAACTATCCGGGGCTGGAGACCCATCCACGCCACGAACGCGCGGCCCGCCTCTTCGACGGCTACAGCGGCATGTTGAGCTTCGAGGTGATGGGGGGCGTCGATGCTGCCGAGCGGGTGATCCACAAGCTCCGCTTGCCGGTCGTCGCGCCCAGCCTCGGCGGCGTCGAATCGCTGGTCACCCGGCCTGCGATCACCTCCCATGTGGGAATGACCCCGGAAGCCCGAGGCAAGGCCGGCATCGATGACGGACTGATCCGGGTTTCGGTGGGCATCGAAGCCACCGAGGAGATCATTGCGGACTATGAGCGGGCCCTGAGCTGAGATGGATCATCGCCTCTGAACCGGCGGCATCGGGGATGGCCAGATCATCGATGCCATCGCCGTTGAAGTCTCCCGCCGCAGGTCCCCAGGCGTTTTCGCCCGCTTCCAGCTGAACCGTGCGAAGCGAGCGATGATCCCCGACCAGCACCAGCGCATGCGGCGCGCTCCATCCGACGGTGGCGGCGTCATCGATGCGGTCGCCGTTGAAGTCTCCCACGGCGATCATCTTGCCGCCGCTGGCCAGATCGAAGGGCGAGCCCACGGCTTCCTGGAAACGACCCTGACCGTCGCCGATCAGCACCTGGATCTGACGCGAACCCTCGTCCAGGGCCGCGATGATGTCCAGCGCCCCGTCCCCGTTCAGATCGGCCAGCGCTACGGAAAAGGGACCGGCAGCCGTGGTGATTTCGTCCCGGCTGAACGTCAGTCGCTCAGGGTCGGTGGCTAGCATGACGCCCACCGAGCGCGGGTTTGGGGTCACCAGGTCGAGCAGTCCGTCTCCGTTCAGGTCGCCGACCACCATCCCGCGATAGGGATCACCGCCGCCATCCACGAACACCCCCGGTTGCTGGAAGGTCCCGTCGCCCCGGTTTCTGAGAACGAGGAGCCCCCCGCGGTTGCGATGATCGACCACCAGGTCCAGGTCGCCGTCCGCATCGAGATCGGCCAGTAGAACCGCATGGGGATGCGGATCCACGTCGATAGTGAGAGGGGAACCGGGAAAAGGATCGAAACCCCCCGAGCCGTCCCCGCGAAACAGGCTCACAAGCCGAGTGTCGTGGTTGGCGACCGCGATGTCGACGCGACCGTCGCCGTCGATGTCGCCCAGGGCCGGTCCCGTCGGATCGGGGCCCGCCGCGAACCGTGTTTCGACGACCAGTCGCCCGTCCTGCCACTTCGCGATGGCCAGCTGGCCGTTCCCGGCGACCACAAGCTCGGCTCGCCCGTCGCCGTCGATGTCACCGGCAACGGCTTCTTTCTGGCCCTCTCCGACTACAATCGATTGCCTGACGACATCAAAGCCGTCGACCGGGTTCGCAAGCGAGACAAGGGCAAGTAAGGCAAGCAAAGACCCGCCTCTTTCGAAGCTCTGCATGATCGACCTCAAATTGTGGGATAAGGGAATCTTCCGCGGAATCCGGACCACGTGCCTTATCGGATGATAACGACGCGCTGGTGATACTGAGAATGGTTCCCGCCTTGGTCCCCGCAGAGCGCCGTCGGCTGCGTCACTTGGGATATATTGATAGCGGGGTGAACCTGGGGGCACCGACCGAAACATGATCCCGCTTTGGTTGAAGATCAGCTATTCGGTCATGGCCGTCGGCGTGGCCGTGATCTACTGGTACCGCTACGGACCGCAGAATTTTCTGTGGTTTTCCGACATTGCGCTGTTCGGGATGGTTGCGGGTCTGTGGCTGGAGTCGGCG